>NZ_JBSFDB010000174.1:0-1011 GCF_053593695.1 Streptomyces sp. NPDC002144 | reverse complement strand
CTAGGTCGTTTCTGATGGCTCTTGGTGGGCGGGGTGGATCTCCTAGTTGGCCGGGCAGGACGCCCGTATGGTGCGGCGACACGAGCTCACGGACGCGCAGTGGCGGAAGATCGAGCCTCTCCTGCCCGGGAACGGCAAGCCGGGTGGGCAGTGGGCGGATCACCGCAGGGTGATCAACGGGGTGCTGTTCCGGGCCCGGACCGGGGTGCCGTGGCCTGACCTGCCGGAACGGTACGGCCCTTGGCAGACCGTCTATGAGCGCCATCGCCGCTGGTCGGCCGACGGCACCTGGCAGGCCGTCCTTGAGGAGTTACAGATCGAGGCGGATGCCGGCGACCCGGACGGGGCGCTCGCCGGCCAGGCGGGCCGGCAGGAGTGGGCGGTGAACATCGACTCCACCTCCTGCCGGGCGCATCAGCACGCGGCCGGAGCGCCTCGCAAGCCCCCGGCCGACCACCCGCAAAAAGGGGCGGAGCGCGTGAGGAGGCAGATGGGCGGGAGGCGTTGGGGCGCTCACGGGGCGGGCTGACCAGCAAGGTCCATCTACTCTCCGACGACCGGGCCCGCCCGCTGCACTGGCTGACGTCGCCCGGTCAGCGCGGTGACAGCCCGATGTTCGCCCCGGTGCTGGACGGCTTACGCATCCGGCGCCGCGGACCGGGCCGCCCGCGGCGCCGGCCGGACCGGGTCCGCGGCGACAAGGCCTACTCCAGCCGCGACAACCGCGCATACCTGCGACGGCGCGGCATTAAAGCCACCATCGCCCAGCCGGACGACCAGCGGCTGCACCGCAGGCGCCGGGGACGAGGCGGTGGCCGGCCCCCGGCCTTCGACAAGGTCCAGTACCGCCGTCGCAACGCAGTCGAGCGGTGCGTGAACAAGTGGAAGCAGTTCCGCGCGGTGGCCACCCGGTATGACAAACGTGACTACATCTTCAACGGCACTCTGACCGTCACCGCGATCGTCATCTGGCTCCGAGACACCGTCCAAGAGCCATCAGAAACGACCTAG
>NZ_JBSFDB010000173.1:0-1023 GCF_053593695.1 Streptomyces sp. NPDC002144 | reverse complement strand
GGAACGAACGTGCAGATGATTCTGCAACTGTATCTTTTGCAGATAAAATGGACGCAGATATGTTACAAATGTATGAGCAGTCAGAAAATCTGAATAGGAAAGAAGCTGTGTACGGTGAGAATAAAACGGAACCAATGCAAGATAATGAAAAAAGCGAATGGTCTAATGTAGAAAATAATCAAGTAGAAGCAATTCGGAATATACCAAGAGAAGAGACGGTACAACATCCAAAACAGGAACAGCATAGTAGAGAAAAGACCTCACAAAACGAACAAACAAATGATGAATTAGTTTCAAACATGATAAATGATGTAGAAGAGAGTCGTATAGGAAGGGAGGGAGTAGATACAATAATGATGCTAGAGGAAGAACGAGAGGAGCGTGAAATGCTTGAAGAGAATTTTGACGATTAACGTTTTCTTAGTATTGTGTCTCCTTTTTATTCCGATAATGTCATTCATCCTAATGCTTGGGGAAGATTTAGAATCTGGTAGTGATGGACAGAGTATAGGCAGTTGTTCTGTTACTGGAGAGATTAATCAGTCTATGTGGGAGGAGTCTTTTACTAAAGCTGGTGTACTAAAGAATAAGGGAAATAAAATAATAGATATTGCGGAGGAACAGGGAATTGACCCTGTTCTTTTTGCGTCCATTGCCTTTCATGAAACAGCATGGGGAACGTCTAAGGCTGTAATAGAAAAGAATAATCCTGGCGGTTTAATGTCCAGTAATGGTCTATTTGTCTTTGCTAATTTAGATGAAGGTTTGGAAGCAATGGGAGTTACACTTCATAATCGAATCTTAGTCGATGGAAAAAATACGATTGAATTATTAGGGCAAGTATATGCACCAATTGGGGCAGGGAATGATCCGACAGGATTAAATGTTCATTGGGTTCCAACAGTATTGGAGATAGTCGGAAAGTTAGGCGGACTAACAAAAAACTGTGATTCCTCCACTTTAGGAACAGGCAGCTATATCATTCCTATAGATAATCCAGTTGTTACTTCTGGATTTGGAATT
>NZ_JBSFDB010000172.1:0-1029 GCF_053593695.1 Streptomyces sp. NPDC002144 | reverse complement strand
AGTAATTATTAACTGAAAGAACTATTTAAGATTATTGAATTAAAATGTGAAATCATGATTTCTAATATTGATAATTGATAAATAAAGTGATACCATAAAATTCGTTATAAAGAACGACTGGGCTTTTATAGATTGTGAACTGCTTTTAAATTTAGTACATTAACTAAATTTACTATACTTGTTAGGAGTGAGTTATTTTGTAAATTTGCAAGTCATATTTCCAAATGTAGATTTAGGTATAATAGCTTCTTGTAATAATAAAAAAGCAGGTGATATTTTGTCTAAACGTATTGAAGAATTAGACTCAATTAGAGGTTTGGCGGCGTTAACAGTAGTTTTTCATCATATGTGGATGGTTAACCCCATTCTACCAATTATTTTTTCTTTATCTCCAGTAAGGATTGCGATTTATGGACATGCGGCAGTGATTTTATTTTTTTTATTAAAGCGGATTTGTATTATCGCTACCAATTTTATCACAGAGGAAAGAGTCGTATTATGGATACTTAATTAAAAGAATTTGCCGTATTTATATCCCTTATCTAGTCTCCTTGATTGTGGCAATTAGTTTAAGTATATTAATTAAAAATGGAAATGTTACAGGGCTCAGTGATTGGTTTAACCAATTTTGGGTTAGAGGGTTAGATTTAAAGATAGTAATAGAACATATACTGTTAATTGTTAATATCCATACTGATGCCTACAATACTGTTGTTTGGTCTTTAATTCATGAAATGAGGATTTCAATTATTTTCCCAATTATTATATTGTGTGTAATGAGGTGGAACTGGAAAATAAATCTAATAATTTGTTTTTGTCTGTCAACGGTTGGTGGCTTAAATGATGTATTCAGTTTTGAAGAAAGAAATGGGCATTACACATCTATTTTTGACACAATCCATTTTACATCTTTCTTTATCTTAGGGTCATTAATAGCTAAGTATCGATTATACTTAGTTGATACATATAAAAATTTGAAAAGGACTTATAAATGGGCTCTACTTTTTATAAGCATAGTTTGTTATGGAT
>NZ_JBSFDB010000171.1:0-1150 GCF_053593695.1 Streptomyces sp. NPDC002144 | reverse complement strand
GATCAGCACCACGAACCAGATGATGTTGTGCTGGACCGCGGGCCAGAACTGCGGGTTGCTGGTGAACAGCTGGTGGAAGTTTTGCAGGCCGACCCATTTGATGGAGCCGAAGCCGATGCCGTCCCAGCTGGTGAAGGCCAGCACGATGGAGGCCAGCGCGGTGACCCAGACCAGGGCCACGTGCAGGAGGGTGGGCACGCCCGCCATGAAGGCGAGCGTGATGCGGTCCCGGCGGGTCAGCAGGCGCTGATGGCCCCGCCGGATGTGCCGGGTGACAGGCGCGTGCCCCGGAGGCGGCACGGCCGCCTCCGGGGACTTCGTGTTGGTGTCGATGCTCACGATGGCCGCTTTGCTCACGAAGACGCGAAGATCTGCTTCTTCTGGCGTTCGATGGACGACAGCAGGTTGTCGATGCCCTTGGGGTTTTGCAGGAACTTCTGCAGCCCCGGCTGCATCACCGTGGAGGTGAAGTCCGGCCGCGAGTCACGGTCCATGAACTGCGTCAGCGACTTCGCACCGCTGATCATCGTGTACGCCTTCTTCTGCAGCGGCGTGTAGGAGGAGGTGTCGGCCTTGCTGGAGGCGGCCACCACCGAGGAGTCGGCCTTCAGATAGATCTGCTCGGCCTCCGGCGTGCCCAGGTACTCCATCAGCTTCGTCGTGCCGGCCTTGTTCTTGGGCGCCTTGGAGACCATGAAACCGTCCGTGGGCGCCTCCACCGTGTCCTGCCCGAACGCCGAGTTGATCTCCGGGAAGGCGAAGAAGTCCAGATCGTCCGCGTCGGCCTTGTTGGTGAACTGCTGCGCCACGAACGTGCCCAGCAGGTACATGCCCGCCTTCTTCGACACCAGCGTCTGCGCCGCGTCCTGCCAGGTACGGCCCATGAACCCGTCCTGGTGATACGGCAGCAGCTCCGACCAGTGGTCGAAGACCGCCTTCACCTTCGCATCCGTCCACGACTCCTTGCCCGCCATCAGCGACTTGTGGAAGTCGTAGCCGTTGAGACGGAAGTTGATCTGGTCGAAGGTGCCCATCGCCGGCCACGCGTCCTTGTCGCCGAACGCGATCGGCACCAGCCCGTCCTTCTTCATCTGCTTGCACAACGCCACCAGCTGGTCCCACGTGGTCGGCACCTGGTAGCCGTGCTGCT
>NZ_JBSFDB010000170.1:0-1193 GCF_053593695.1 Streptomyces sp. NPDC002144 | reverse complement strand
CAGCCCGTTTCCGCACACGGGAAGACGTCGTCAGGTTCCTCGACCCCGACAAAACCAAGATCAAACCGACGTGTTGATTCCCGGCAAGCCCTTAGGCACTGTTTCTCGGATCTCCGTCGCGGGGTGGGGTGTTGGGGGCAGGCTTGCCACATGGGACGCGGAGACCTGACGAATGCGGAGTGGGATCGGCTGGAGTCGTTCTTACCTCGCGGTGGTGCACGTGGGGGCCGGTGGAGCGATCACCGACGGGTGATCAACGGGGTGCTGTACCGGGTCCGTACGGGCGTCCAGTGGCGGGATCTGCCTGAGCGGTTCGGGCCGTGGGAGACGGTCTACAAACGCCATCGCCGCTGGTCGGCGGATGGGACCTGGCAGATGCTGCTGTCGAAGGTGCAGGCCGCCGAGGACGCCGAGGGCCGGATCGACTGGGATGTGTCCGTCGACTCCACAGCGGTGCGCGCTCACCAGCACGCGGCCGGCGCACGAAAGGCAGCGCCCGCCGCGGCTCCTCAAAAGGGGGTTCGCCCGCGGACGAACCAGGGCGATCCGGTGCTTCGGAAACTGGCCGTCCGGCTGGAGGAGGTGGTCCGATCGGCGAGTGTCTGGGACGCTCCCGCGGGGGCTTCACCACCAAGATCCACCTCGCAGCGGACGGACGATGCCGACCGCTCGCCGTTGTCCTGACACCTGGACACTACGGAGACGGCCCCCAACTGCGGCCCGTCCTGGAGCGGGTGTCCGTGCCCCGCGCCGGTGTCGGCCGGCCTCGCAGCCGACCCGACCATGTCCTGGCCGACAAGGCCTACACGTCCCGCGAAAACCGCCGCTACCTGCGACGGCGCGGCATATCGCACACCATCCCCGAACGACTCGACCAACGCAGACACCGACGCAATCGCGGTTCCCGAGGCGGTCGGCCCACTGGGTTCGACCCCGAACGCTACAAGAAGCGCAACACCGTTGAACGTGCCATCAACCGTCTCAAAGGCTTCCGCGCGGTCGCCACACGCTACGAGAAGCGGGCCTACACCTACCTCGGCACAGTCACCATCGCAGCACTCATCGTCTGGCTCCGCACATGATCCGAGAAACACTGCCTAGGGCTTGCCGGGAAACAAGTCGTGGCTTCCGGCTGCGCGGCTCGTTGTTCTGGTATGGGGAGACCGGAAGGGATCGAGGCCGTCCTGGCTGCG
>NZ_JBSFDB010000169.1:0-1238 GCF_053593695.1 Streptomyces sp. NPDC002144 | reverse complement strand
ATTCGCAACTTCTCGTACTCGGCGTGGACTTCGCGCGGAGGGCGGTAACCCACCGCCGAGTGGAGGCGTTTGCGATTGTACCAGAATTCGATGTAGCGAGTGATGTCCTGCCGGGCGGCCTCGCGGGTCAGGTAAGTCACCCTTGATACGCGCTCGTTCTTCAGGGCGCCGAAGAATGATTCGGCCATGGCGTTGTCGAAACAGATCCCGGTGCGGCCGGCAGACCTGCGGAGCCCGAAGCGGTCCAGCGCCCTCCCGAACTCGGCTGACATGTAGTTACTTCCGCGATCCGAGTGAAATATCGCGTCGGCCGAGAGGTTCCTGTTCCGCGCCGCGTTACGGATCGCCCTGGATATCAGGGGGGTTTGGTAGTGGTCGTCCATCGCGTAACCGATGACTTCCTTCGTGCAGCAGTCGATGACCGTTGCGAGGTACAGCCAGCCTTCCCCGGTCGCGATATAGGTAATGTCACCGACGAGCTTCTTGCCGGGTGCATCCGCGGTGAAGTCGCGGCCGACGAGGTCCGGCACCTGGCCGGCCGCAGCCTGAGTGAGGTTGAACCTCTTCGGCCGTGGCAGGCAGGGCACCAGGCCCAGTTCGCGCATGAGGCGGCGGACCAACTCCACGCCCGCGGCGACGCCCCAGCGGTGCAGCTGGGCCTGGATGCGCCGGTGCCCGTAGGTGCTGTCGGACATGGCGAAGGCTTTCTCGATGAGCAATTTCAGTTCTTCGCGCCGCTGAGCTGTCGCGGATTCCGGGCGGGATCGCCAGTCGTAGTAGCCGGATCTGGAGACGCCGAGTCGGCCGCACATGAACTCGACGCTGTATGCGTACTTCTCGGTGTCGAGCCGCATCTCGTCGATGAACTCGTACTTGCTTGCTACCGAGGATCCTTCGCGAAGTACGCTGCGGCTTTTTTCAGGAAGGTGACTTCCATCTCCAGCTCGCGGTTGCGTCGTTCGAGTTCCTTCAGGCGCGCCCGCTCGTTCACCGTCAGTTCCGCATCTGGGGCTGGTTCCTGCTGCTTCTGGTATTTCTTTACCCAGCCGCGTAGCGTCTCCGAGTTCAGCTCAAGCTCTCGGGCGACTTCGGAGATCGTCTTGCTTGACCTCAACGCGATCTGGACGGCTTCCTCGCGGAACTCCGGCGAGTACTTACTGGGTGGCGCCACTTCGTCCTCGTTTCCTTGTTCAGGACAACCCTATTGGGTGCCTGTCCGGAAACCTCGTGGCCCCTCA
>NZ_JBSFDB010000168.1:0-1246 GCF_053593695.1 Streptomyces sp. NPDC002144 | reverse complement strand
GGTCACGTCCGCTGGAGTGGTGTATCGACGGCCACTCGGTGATCTCGTCTTTGAGGCTATGCGGTGAGTTCGGTGGGCAGGACGGTGTCGTCGGTTTCTGACTCGATCGGGTGGAGTCGGGCCTTGGCGAGGAGTTCGCGGCCCATGTAGCGGCGGGCTTCGGTCCACTCGTCGTTCTGCTCGGCCAGTACCGCGCCGACGAGTCGGATGACGGCGGTGCGGTCGGGGAAGATGCCGACCACGTCGGTGCGGCGGCGGATCTCCTTGTTCAGCCGTTCCTGCGGGTTGTTCGACCAGATCTGCCGCCAGATCTCCCGCGGGAAGGCGGTGAAGGCGAGCAGGTCGTGCTGGGCGGCGTCCAAGTGGGCTGCGGCCTTGGGGAACTTGGCTTCCAGCGCGTCCAGGACGTGGGTCATCTGTGCTTGGACCGCGTCGGTGTCGGGCTGTTCGAAGACCGTCCGCAGCAGGGTGGCGACCCAGGGCTGGGCCGACTTCGGCACCTGGCTCAGCAAGTTCCTCGCGTAGTGGGTGCGGCAGCGCTGCCAGGACGCGCCGGGCAGGACCGCGCCGATGGCGTCGACGAGGCCGGCGTGGGCGTCGGAGATGACGAGCTGGACACCGGACAGGCCGCGGGCGATCAGGGAACGCAGGAAGGCGAGCCAGCCGGCGCCGTCCTCGGCTGTGGCGACCTCGAGACCGAGGATCTCGCGGTGGCCGTCGGCGTTGACGCCGACCGCGATCAGCGCGTGGACGTTGACGATGCGGCCGCCCTCGCGGACCTTCTGCGTGAGCGCGTCGACCCAGACGAACGAGTACGGGCCAGCGTCCAGGGGCCGGTTGCGGAAGGCTGCGACCTGCTCGTCCAGGTGCTTGGCCATCGCACTGACCTGGGACTTCGACAACTGCGTCACCCCGAGGGACTCGGCGAGCTTCTCGACCCGGCGGGTGGAGACACCGAGCAGGTAGGCGGTGGCGACCACCGAGACCAGGGCCTGCTCGGCCCGGCGGCGGCGCTCGAGAAGCCAGTGCGGGAAGTAGCTGCCCTGCCTCAGCTTGGGAACGGCGAGCTCGACGGTCCCGGCGCGGGTGTCCCACTCGCGTGGGCGATAGCCGTTGCGGTGGTTGACCCTTTCGTCGCTGACCTGCCCGTATTCGGCGTTGCAGAGGGCGTCGGCCTCGGCGGACATGAGGGCGTCGGCGAATGTCTTGATCATCGCACGCAGCAGATCGGGACTCGCCGCGGCGA
>NZ_JBSFDB010000167.1:0-1276 GCF_053593695.1 Streptomyces sp. NPDC002144 | reverse complement strand
CAAAAGATTCAGTAATGTAAAGCTGCATTAATTAATATTAGCATTAATAAAAAGCGATAATGTTTTAATTGTTTATTTCTTTATTTCTTTATTTCTTAGAGAATTATGTATTCTTAGCGCCAACTGAGTATATCGTTAATGTGTGCTTTGCCAACCTTAAATCAAAAGGAATAAAAGAAACATTATGAGTAATCAATTATAAATAGGATGTCTAAAGGGAGAGTAAAACCATGACGAACGAGTTAGTCTGGGAGAAAGTTAAGAAATATATACCAGAAGATAAAATAAATGAATTTCACCAAGTACAAACAATGATTAAAAATAACCCTGCAGATGCTGTGGGATATTTAAATTTTTTGTTTATTACTCTATCGATTCAACGAATGAAACAGCTTGCATTGAAAACAAATAACGAAGAAATAAATGAATCTTATTTTGAATCCACTACAATCAAAATTGCTTGGGAATTATTAAAATATAAATTTAACATTTCATCCGAAGAATATAAATATGTAGTTGATTTTTGTACATTAAGTGATAAAAAAGCTAATTCTATAACTGAACAAGATGCTAACAAAGCAATGGATCTATTACTTATGGTTGCAGAAAAACTAGAGTTACCCAATTATTCATCTTTGAATGAAGTAGAGATAGCCATAACAAAAGATGAAGGTTCACAGGAAGTAATATCATCGAATAACTCCGTTAAGGATAGTAAGTTTGTATCTATGTTAGAAGTCTTGCAGTCTTCTTCTAAAGAATCTGTTGCAAACGCAGATTCTTTCGGGAAACTCCAAAGCTACATGCATGTTGACCGAGGCATACAAAAAGAATTTGAGGAAATTTTGAAAGAATTAAAGCAAAAGGAAAGGCCAGGCTTGCTACTATTATGCGGTAGTGTTGGGGACGGTAAAAGTCATTTATTAGCATATATGAAAGCTAAGCATAGTGATCTTTTTGAGGGGGTTTTCATCCATAATGATTCCACCGAGTCATACGATTATGATAAAAATTCATTAGAAACCCTTGAAAAGGTTTTGTCACAATTTGATATGAATGGAACTGCTAGCAGACCTGTAATTATTGCTATTAATCTCGGTGTTTTGCATAATTTTTATAGCAAACAGCGGAAATTAGATAAATTTCAATCTTTATGTGACTTTATAGACAGGTGTGGAGTTTTTGATAGAGGACAGCAGGATACCAATCATGATGGTGATTTCCATTTGCTTAATTTTGCTGATACACAACCTTATGTATTAACAGAGGATGGACC
>NZ_JBSFDB010000165.1:0-1415 GCF_053593695.1 Streptomyces sp. NPDC002144 | reverse complement strand
CGGCGAGTACTTACTGGGTGGCGCCACTTCGTCCTCGTTTCCTTGTTCAGGACAACCCTATTGGGTGCCTGTCCGGAAACCTCGTGGCCCCTCACTACGCGCGCCACGGCACCACCAGCCTGTTCGCAGCGCCGGAGCTGTCCAGTGGATCGCTGATGGCCAACACCACCACCGGGGGTTCCTGGAGTCCCGCAAAGCTATCGACAGGGCCGTCCCACCGGGCTTGGACCTGACCTGGCCTGCGACGACGTCACCCCAAGAGCCCCAGCCGTGCACAAGTGGCTGCTGCGCCACCCACGCTTCCACCTGCACTTCACCCCACCAGCGCATCCTGGCTCAACCTCGTCGAGCGATGGTTCGTCGAGCTGACCAACCGCAAGCTCCGCCGCGCGACCCATCGCCGCGTCGCCGCGCTGGAGCGGGACGTACGTGCCTGGATCAGGCCTTGGAGTGCGGACCCGGAGCCCTTCGTCCAGGCGAGGACCGCCGACGAGATCCTGGAATCCCTCGCCGCACACTCCCGACGGATCAACGACTCAGCACACCGGAGCCACTTGAGGACACCTCGTACATGTACTTCCGAGTGCATCAGCATCCGAGATGTCTGCTACAGAGCGACACTGGACCGCATTCGACACCCGGAATGCCCGGATATGCCACATGGGCGGCAGACAGAAACGACGATACCTAAAGCCCGGATTCGACCCGGATTCGACCCCGAGGGTTTGTTTAGTCAGTAAACATGGCCTCTGACCTGCAGAAATGCGGGGCGGCAGACGAGTCAGGCTGTACGCCGGGTTCAGTCGGCCGCCAGAACAGGGTCTGTCCAGCCGACGGTGTAACTCGGGTGGTGTGAGTTAGCGGCGGCCGAGGGAGAGTCGGCCGTCGAAGGCGATGTCGAAGGCCTGCAGGGCGGGCTTCCAGCACATGGTCCAGCGTTTGCGTCCCTGACCGGTGGGGTCGAGGCTCATGACGGCCATGTAGACGCATTTGAGGGCTGCGGCTTCGTTCGGGAAGTGGCCGCGGGCGCGGACGGCTTTTCGTATGCGGGCGTTGACCGACTCGATGGCGTTGGTGGTGCAGACGACACGGCGGATCTCGGTGTCGAACTGGAGGAAGGGTACGAACTCGGCCCAGGCGTTCTCCCAAAGCCGCACGATCGCCGGGTACTTGGCGCCCCATTCCTCCTGGAACTCCAGGAATCGGTCTTCCGCCGCGCTCGCCGTGGGAGCCGTGTAGACGGGCTTGAGTGCGCGGGAGATCTTGTCCCAGTCCTGGCGGCCCGCGTAGCGGAACGAGGCCCGGATCAGGTGGACGACACAGACTCCCCCTGTCAACCTCCGTGGTTTTGGACGTTGTTGGTGGCTGATCGAACTGGACCAAAGCTGAGGGCATGCCAAGGGGCCGAGGAGCCA
>NZ_JBSFDB010000164.1:0-1419 GCF_053593695.1 Streptomyces sp. NPDC002144 | reverse complement strand
GATGGCGTCCCGCGTGATGGTGTAGCCGATCGGCGTTGAGTAGTGCGCCGGTGTGCTCCGGCTGGTGGCGCCCGCTCCCTGCGCACGGGGTGGGCCACCGTGCAACTCTCCCTGGTGAACGCCCAGTTCATCGAGGAGACGAGGTAACACGATGGCCCTGTCCCAGTCTGACTTACTCCGCTTGATCGAGTTACTGCGTTCGGCAGACGGACTCGAACTCGTCCGCGGCGTGGCCGAGCGGATGTTGCAGGAGCTGATCGAGGCCGAGGCCGCGGCGAAGATCGGTGCCGAGTGGAACGAGCACACCGACACCCGCACCAACTACCGCAACGGGCACCGGGACAAGACTTTGACCACGCAGGCCGGCGATCTGGAGTTGGCGATCCCGAAACTGCGGGCCGGGAGCTTCTTCCCCAGTCTGCTGGAGCGGCGGCGCCGCATCGACCAGGCTCTCTACGCGGTGATCATGGAGGCGTACGTCGAGGGCGTCTCCACCCGGAGCGTGGACGACCTGGTCAAGGCCCTGGGGGCGGACACCGGGATCTCCAAGAGCGAGGTCTCCAGGATCTGCGCGGCGCTGGACGAGCCCCTCGCCGCGTTCCGCACCAGGCCCCTGGACCACATCCGCTTCCCCTACATCTACCTGGACGCCACCTACTGCAAGGCCCGGGTCCGGCACCAGATCGCGTCGCGGGCCGTGGTGATCGCCACCGGGATCACCGAGGACGGTGGCCGCGAGGTGCTGGGCGTAATGGTCGGCGACAGCGAGACCGAGGCGTTCTGGACCGAATTCCTTCGCCACCTGCGCGAACGCGGTCTGAACGGGGTTCGTCTGGTCATCGGTGACCACCACACCGGCTTGGTCAACGCGATCCGCAAGGTGATGATCGGCGCCGCCTACCAAAGGTGCCGCGTCCATTTTTTACGGAACGTCTTCGGGGTGATCCCGAAGGACGCCGGTGAGATGGTCGCCGCGACCATCCGCACGATCTTCGCCCAGCCCAACGAGAAGGCGGTCAGGGACCAGGTCGACACCGTCGCCGAGATGCTCGGTGGCCAGTTCCCCAAGGTTAAGGCCATGTTGTTGGACGCCAAGGACGATCTCACCGCCTTCGCCGTGTTTCCCGAACGGCACTGGAAGAAGATCCAATCGACCAATCCGCTGGAGCGGATCAACCGGGAGGTCAAGCGCCGGACCGACGTCGTCCAGGTCTTCCCCAACGACGACGCGCTGCTGCGGCTGGTGAGTGCTGTGCTGTTCGAGCTGCACGACGAGTGGATCGCCTTCCCCCGCCGCTACCTTCCCGAGGGCAGCATGGACGAGCTCTACCCCGGACTCCCCGAGAGCGCCCCCGCGCTCCCCAACACGACGAACACTCCCACCAGTTGATCGGCTACACCATCACGCGGGACACGACC
>NZ_JBSFDB010000163.1:0-1601 GCF_053593695.1 Streptomyces sp. NPDC002144 | reverse complement strand
TCATCCGTGCACACTCCTTGGTGGCGGGAGACGCCCGCCGGTCACCGCGCCAGCGGGAGAGGACCTATGCAGACGCGTTGCCTTCGAGGCCCCCATGCAGACCTGTCCCTCCCGCTGGAGGCGGGCCGCGCACTGGCCAGCGGGAGTTGCGCTTCGAGCGCCGAGATGAGGTACCAGCGGGGCCGCCCAGTCGGTGACCAGGACCGACAGGACGGAAGCCATGCACAACTCCTTAGCCACCAACTCCTCCACGAAAGATGGCGTGTTCGGCGGCCTCGACTGGGGCGAGCAGCATCACCAGCTCTGCCTCCTCGATGGAGCCGGCCAGGTCATGCATCAGCGTCGGTACGCGCACACTGCTGACGGCCTCGAGCACCTGGAGCGGCAGCTGCGCCGCCATGTCGCCTTGGTCGGCATCGCCATCGAGCGCGGTGAAGGCCTGCTGGTCGAACGCCTGCAGGCAGCGGGGCACACCCTCTACTGCGTCTCGCCGAAGATCTCCGCCCGAGCGCGCGAACGTTACCGGATGGCGCCGAAGAAGGACGACGCGTTCGACGCCTTCGTCCTGGCCGACAGCCTCCGCCACGAGCACCGACACTGGAGGCCGCTACCGGCAGCGTCACCGCAGCTGGCCGAGCTACGCGCGGTCATCCGCGACCGGGAACGCGTCATCTGGAACCAGCGTGATCTGGAGAATCAGTTGCGGGCCATCCTGCAGGCCTACCATCCCGCCGTGCTGCACTTGTTCTCCTCGCTCGACCGGGATATCAGCCTGGCGTTCCTGCGGGACTACCCCACCCCTGAGCAGGCCCGTCGCGTCGGTCCCGAGAGGATGAAAGCGTTCACCGGCCGGCACGGATACTCCGGCCGCACCCGTCCGGAGGTGCTGGTGGAACGGCTGCGCGCCCATCTGCTGGCCGCGGCCCCGGGCACGGTCGCGGGCAAGGAGCTGACCGCCGTGCTCTTCGCCGAGCAGCTCGCCCTGCTCAACGACCACGTCCGCATCCTGAACAAGCGAGTGGACAAGCTGCTGGCCACTCATCCTGACGCGCCGATCTTCCTCAGCTTCCCCTGCATGGGCCGGTCCTGCGCGGCCATGCTGCTGGCCGAGATGGGCGAGGACCGCGACCGCTTCCCCACCCCGGCCGCGCTCCTGGCCGAGACCGGCGTCGCCCCGGTCACCCGAGCCTCCGGCCGCAGCCGTCAGGTCCGCTTCCGCTACGCGGCCAACAAGCGCATGCGCCACGCCGTGGACTGGTGGGTCTTCAACATGACCCGCGAAGTTCCCTGGGTCCACGACGCATATGAGCAGGCCAGGGCCCACAAGCAGCCGCACCATCGCGCCATCCGCGGGCTCGGCGCCCGCTGGGTCCGCATCCTCTGGCGCTGCTGGCAGGACCACACCTGCTACGACTCCGCTCTGCACCACAGCGCTCACTCGGAGGCCGACCTGACCGGCTGAGGAACTCCACAGCAGCCTCCAGCATCCGAGGGACGATCACGTTCTGGCTCCTCGGCCCCTTGGCATGCCCTCAGCTTTGGTCCAGTTCGATCAGCCACCAACAACGTCCAAAACCACGGAGGTTGACAGGGGGAGTCTG
>NZ_JBSFDB010000162.1:0-1645 GCF_053593695.1 Streptomyces sp. NPDC002144 | reverse complement strand
AGAAGCTGTATCTCAACCGATCATGGAACGTGCGGGTCGAACAGGTTTCCCGCTGGGGTGATCTTCCCGTTGTGCGCGCATGAAGACAGGGCCTCTCGGTAGCTCGGGGATGCGAATCTGACCGAGCAGTGCCGGGAGGCCCTGGTGTCGTTGTTGTACGCGTCCGAGCCCGTCCAGTTCAACTCGGCTGCACGATCGTGTGATTGCCTCGCGCACGTGTACGGCAATGCGGCCGACCATCCCGACCGGGAACGCCGGTATCCGTCGGACATGACGGACGCGGAGTGGGCGGCCATCCGGCCGTTGCTGCCGGTGCCGCCCTGGCTGAAGGGCAGGGGCGGGCAGCCCGAGGGCTACTGCCACCGCCAACTGCTGGACGCGATCCGCTACCTGGTCGCGGGCGGGATCTCGTGGCGGGCGATTCCCGCGGACTTCCCCGACTGGGCCCGGGTTTACGCCTTCTTCCGCCGCTGGCGCGAACACGGGCTGATCACCGAGTTCCACGACCGGCTGCGCGGGAAGGTCCGTGAGCGCGAGGGCCGTGAGGCCGAGCCCACGGCGGGAATCATCGACGCGCAGTCGGTGCGGGCCGCCGCATCGGTGCCGGCCGCCTCACGCGGCTACGACGGCGGGAAGAAAGTGCCCGGGCGAAAGCGGCACATCGTGACCGACACGCTCGGTCTGCTCCTGGTCGTCTGTGTCACCGCCGCGAACATCGGTGACCGCGACGCCGCTACGGGCCTGCTGCAGCGGCTGCGCCGTCTGCACCGCGACATCACCCTCGTCTGGGCCGACGGTGGCTACACCGGCTCCCTCGTCGACTGGTGCCGGGACAAACTCGCGCTGACCTTGGAGATCGTCAAACGCACCGATGACATGACAGGGTTCGTGGTGCTGCCCAGGCGCTGGGTGGCAGAGCGCACGTTCGCGTGGCTGATGCATTCGCGCCGGCTGGCCCGGGACTACGAGACGTTGCCGGCCAGCAGCGAGGCGATGATCCGGTGGTCGATGATCACGCGGATGAGTCGGCGTCTGGCACGGCCACGGGCCGCCGCCCGGCACTGAACGCCCCCGACTCCTCCATGAGGAGCCACCCGCGCTCGGCCAGGCGCCGGGCCTTCGAGCGCACCCCCTCGACCTTCGCCGACGTTGTCTCCAAGCCCAGCCGAGCCGTGATCTCCCTGGCCTTCAGCGGCCCCTGGTCCGCAGGCTGCCGCTCGTCGAGCACGCCCAGAATCCGCTGATAGTCCGGCGCCAGCACCGTCACCGGCAGTCCTTCGCGCCAAGGCGGCACGATCGAACCCGGCACCGGCGAGGGCGCGGTTTCCGCCTCGGTCACGGCGGTGGTCTCGGCAGCCGAGGCTGCCAAGGCCTCGACCAGTTCCTCCCGCGCGATCACCCGCCGGTCCAGCTCGATCTCCGCGGCCTCCAACACCCCAGCCAGCCGCGCAACTTCCTCCCGCAGACCCTCCACCCGCACCCGGGCTGCTGTCTCCCGCTCCTCCAGAATTCCCAGCACCGACGCCATCACGCACCCCCCGATCACGGAGCCGAAACAAGACGCCGCATGCCTCCCTCATTCCGAGCTAGACCATGCCAGACCAGCAGAAATCAAGCGATGATGTTCGGTTGAGATACGGCTTCT
>NZ_JBSFDB010000161.1:0-1702 GCF_053593695.1 Streptomyces sp. NPDC002144 | reverse complement strand
AGTGCGTTGTGGCAAAGGGAGTCCCTGTTCGATGAGCAGGGGCTTCGTCGTGTGCGGGGCATGATCGCGGAGGGGTAGGGGCAGGCAGTGGACGGCTTGTTGTGGATCGAGGAGGGTGCGGTGCCGTCGGTGCTGGGGTTGATGGAGCAGCGTGAGGCGCGGGCGCGGCAGGATCTGGAGTCCTGGACGGAGGTTCTGGAGCAGGCTCAGGCGGAGGTGGATGCCGCGCGGGAGCGGGTCGAGCGGGCCCGGGTGGGGCGTGAGGAACTCGTGTCGGTGCTGGCCGGGGAGAGCCCGGTGAATACGCCGGTATCCGTGCCTTCGGGTGGTGAGATGGCTGCCGCCGTGGGATCGAGCGGCTTGGGCGCGGGGCAGGGCGAGCGGCCGCCGGTGTGGCGGTCGGGCATGGGCGAGGAGGTGCTCAGCGGCTTCTATCGGGAGGTGTTCGCCGCGGTGGTGGCTGCTTCGGGGCCGGTGAACGGGGTGGAGCTGACGCGGGCGGTGGGCCGGGAAGCGGAGATCAAGAACGAGGTGGAGAAGATCCGGCACCGTGCCTACGTGCTGGAGAAGCGGGGCTGGCTGGTGCGGGCGCAGGACGGACGGTTCATGCCCGCGCCCGGGGCAGTCGGCCGGGGCGTTTCTCCGGCCAGCGCGGAGCGTCTGCGGCCAGGCGCCGGGACAGCCTGATCACGGCGGCCCACCACACCATCTGGGCGTGGTGGTCGGCGCGGCGTTCGTGGTCGCGGTTGAGGCGGCGTGAGCGGGAGAGCCAGCTCAGCGTGCGCTCCACCACCCACCTGCGGGCCAGGACGACAAATCCGCGCCTGCCGTCGGAGCGGCGCACGACCTCGATCCGCACTCCGTGACGGGCGAACGCCTGCGCCAGCGCCGGACCCTGGTAGGCACTGTCGACCCACACCAGCTTCAGCAGCCGGCCCGGCTGGTCCATGAACGTCTCCAGCAGCGCGGGGGCGGCCTTGGAGTCGTGCACATCGGCCGTGGTCACGGTGACCTCCAGGAGCAGGCCCTCGGTATCGGTCAGGATGTGGCGCTTGCGCCCGTCGCGTGACTTGCCGCCGTCGTATCCGCGGCTGTCCTCGCCCACGGTCTCGGAGGCGTCCACCGACTGACTGTCGATGATTCCCGCACTGGGCTCGGCATTGCGGCCTGCACGCTCCCTCGCAGTGACGCGCAGGCGTTCGTACAGCTCACGCACGTAGTCGTAGGACCGCCAGCGGCGGAAGAAGTCGTAGACTGCCCGCCAGAACGGGAAATCGACCGGCATGGCCATCCACTTCACACCGTTGTCGACCAGATAACGCACCGCGTCGAGTATCTCGCGGTGGCAATACGCCTCCGGACGCCCGCCCCGCTTCAGGAGCCAGGCCGGCACCGGCATCGCCGAGCGGACCTCGGCCCACTCCGCATCCGTCATGTCACTGGGATAGCAGCCTGCCCGCCGTCCCGGAGCGATCGAACCGAACCGGTGCACGTAGCAGTCACACCCAGGGGGGACCGTGGTGGACGCAGGCACAGAGATGCTGCTCAACTGATCGGGCAACGGGCTTCCTTGGTCGTGCTGGTGTCGTAACCGCGTCACTACCAAGGGGCCCGTTCTTTCATGTCCGCGACCGCACCCGTACCTCAGTCCAGACGATCACCCGCTGCCGCTCGAACAAGATCCGGTTAGCCACAACGCACT
>NZ_JBSFDB010000160.1:0-1769 GCF_053593695.1 Streptomyces sp. NPDC002144 | reverse complement strand
GTCTTGATAGAAGACGACAATATCTCAGATGAGGGGGCACAGCCCTCGCCCATTCATGTGCGAGAGCTGGACTATCTAGCGGTTGATACAGCCTCACCATCTCAACTCGAGTCGAAATTTTAAACTTTATTATTGCGGCGCGGCAACAAGGCTCCAATTTAAAGTAGAAACATAATCTCCAACATAGTTGCCTGTTGGTACAGATAGAGTAACCTCAACTGGATTGAATTTATCAATCCATGTACCCATTCCTTCATCTTTTTGAGCTTGCATGAGGATGTTTGTTTCTTCACTTAATACGACTTTCCTTAAATCTTTTGGGGCAGGAGAGATATTTTCGGGAAGCGTCCGGGCGGACCCTTGAGGTAATGTCAATTGTGCTCCCTTTAATGTTTTATTGGTATTTTCATCAACAAATGGTGTTGCCGATACTTGTAATGACCAGCCTTCTCCTGTTCCACGTCTATCAGTTACTTGGACATTAGGATTGTGTGCTGTCGTTATATACACTTCATCTTTTTCAGATATTTTCCCCTCGAACCTTAAAGGCGTGACATAGTCGATTGTAAGTTCGCCGGTATTACCTGTTCCTGGTGGCTCTGGCTTTGGTTCAGGATCAATTGGCTGTGTCGGTCCGTTTCCAGGACCAATAGTGATGCTGCTTTCAGAAGTAGCAGAATCATCGGCAAAAACTGGTGTTACCAGCATCAGAGATGCTGCTAATGTTAATCCCCCAAATAATAATTTTTTCTTCTTCATCTTCAATTCCTCCTCTTGAATTCACCTAAAAATTTGTTTGTTAATGCAAGAAGGATTATATCACGGAGAATTTGCAATTCATTCTCAATAATGAAACAAAGAATTTTCTATTTTCCAGGTCTTAAAACATAGTTTTAAATAAACCTGTATGATTCTGATCAATTTTTAGAAAATATCAATTTTTATTTAATTTATTCACTATGCCAAACTAATATTTTATTTCAATCATGAAACTAAACAATTCTTAATTGTATCTATTTAACTATAATTCTTTAGCAAGATATTGTAGTTAGTTAGTTTTTTTAGCAAATTTTTGACACACTTGGGCAATGTTTAACAATAAACATTTCACTTCTTATCTAGAATCAACAAACATATATGTCCGTATTTTCAATCATTTTTTATTAAGGTTTGAATTATTCGTCAGTTGTTTAACTTCCTTGGCAGCTAAAGCAAGCCCCTTTCCTAATTCTCCTGCTCGGGCAGCTTTAATTCCAACATTATGTGCCAATAAATTCGTAATCGATATCTTGTAAGTTACTTTTATATCATTAGATAATTTCATAATAATCACCTGTTTTTTTGCAAGGATTTTCTTTTGAAAAATAATATTCTAAAAGATTAATAATCGTAAAATCAACTCCATTTACCAATACATTGCCTTCACTGTAATCACCATACCTATTATTAGAAGAAGTATTTTGTTTTATAGCTTTTCTATTTAATTTAGAAACATTAATAGCATCATCCGCGGTAAAGGAAATAAATTTCTCTCCCGCCTGATAAACCACCAAGCTTGAAGGTAATGAATATTCTAATTCGCTTTTAAATAACAACTTACTTGTATCAATTATCGCAGTATCAATTGTTAGCCTATTGCTTTTTGTATTAATTTTAAAAGGTGATAGGTATGTCAATTGTGTCCACCCAATAAACCAATTGCAATTATGCGAAGATCTATCAGCTATCCTTATATAAGTAGTAGAATCAATCAGTTCTACAATCTTTAT
>NZ_JBSFDB010000159.1:0-1863 GCF_053593695.1 Streptomyces sp. NPDC002144 | reverse complement strand
GCCGGCTGCCGGCGAACGCCGGTCCGCCCTGGCGGCGAACCGGCTCCTCCTGCCCTGCTCCGCAGGATCTTCGTTTCCTCCCCCGGCCGAAGCCGGGGGTATCCACGAAGGAGAGCCCCGATGAGGCAGCTGCACGTGAACGGCCAGGGACCCCGGCAGGTGTGTCGGGGTCCCTGTGTAGTGCCGTGGGCGTACTGGTTGCGGCCCGGCGCGAGGCGGCGGCGCGGGGCTGTTAGGGGTGACTGGTCCGCTGGTCGGTCGGCGGTGGGGGCGCACCCGGCGTTCTTGTCAGGCTGAGGGCTTCGACGGCGGCTGGCCGCCTTGGGCCCGCAGTTCTTCGTTGATGCGCTGAGCTTCTTCGAGCTGGTCTTCGAGGATGACGATGCGGCAGGCGGCCTCTACGGCGGTGCCCTGGTCGACGAGTTCGCGGGCACGGGCGGCGATGCGCAGCTGGTAGCGGGAGTAGCGGCGGTGGCCGCCTTCGGAGCGCAAGGGGGTGATCAGGCGGTGTTCGCCGAGGGTTCGAAGGAAGGCGGGGGTAGTACCGAGCATCTCGGCGGCCCGGCCCATGGTGTAGGCGGGGTAGTCATCGTCGTCGAGGATGTCGGTGGGCCGGGTACTGCGTGGGGGCATAGACCTCTTCTTTCGGGGATGCGTCGGGGGGCCCGGGTGCCGTCCTGGCACCCGGGCCCCGAGCTTTCAACACCATCTACCGGCCGATTGCGCCGGCTTTCTTTGTCCGCAGGTTCCGCCTGGGAGGGCGGGGCTGCGGGGGATCGCGGATGCGTGACCGGGGACCACCTTCCAATCCGGGGCCTTGCGGTACCCGGGCGGACTGCTTCCTCGCCCGGGCGATCCTGATGGCGTCTCGCTCCTTACCTTCGGTTACTCGGTTGTACTGCTGGATAACGCGGGTACTGCTCGCGACCCCTTCGGGATCGCGTCCTGCTTGGCCTGCATGCGCGGCAGTCCCTGTCTGCCGCGCCCACTTCGACTTCTTGGGTACAGGAGAAACAGTAGCCCTGCGGAGGGCCAATGTCTACCTCGGCCATGACAGTTTTTCTCCGTTGCGCCGGGAAGAGTGCTTCACGGAAGGTTGCGGCTTCACGCTTGGCCGTCTTGGCAGTTGGACAACCTCAGCAGGCCGCGGACAGGCGGGTGGGCCTCTGCTGGATGGCGGAGGGTGCCGTCCCTGTGCAGGGTGGAGCGGGTGCACTCTCCGTCGCGCTCCCGGCCGAAGCAGCCGACCTGTTCGAGGTCGGTGACGATGCTCTGGGCGGTGCTGTCCGCGATGTGACAGACCGCGGCGATGTCACGGAGGCGCAGTTCAGAGGCGCGCGCGATGACCAGCAGGGCGCGTGCGTGATCGGTGAGGGAAGCCCGTCCTCCGGTCTTTCGCTCCTACGTGGACTTGACCGGTCCGGCGCTCTCCCCCACTCGCGTTTCCCGACTGGCTGGACTGGTTCGACTACCACCGACCCCACGCCGGAATCGGCCGCCAAACACGGGCCAGTCGCGTCACTCCCGTCCAGGGACCGTGGGGGTCCTGCAGGGTGGCGGGGAACCGGTCGATCGCGGCCCGCACATGCGACGCCTCAACCCATTCCGGCGCCGTGCCCCCTGCGGGCAGGCGCCCGTCGCCCGTGCGGACGGCGGTGCGGCTGGCGTTCCACCCGAGCACAATGATCAGCCTGCTCCCCTAACGCGAATGGCGGTAATCGGCCCGTACGGCGCCCGGCGGGATGGCCCGCCGGGTGAGGCCGCGTCGTGGTTGCGTCCTGGGAAGTGGTGTACGGGTTCCCACCTGATCCGGGCGTTTGGCCTGGCGTCGGAGTGAGGGCCCGGATATGAGAACGGCCACCG
>NZ_JBSFDB010000158.1:0-1878 GCF_053593695.1 Streptomyces sp. NPDC002144 | reverse complement strand
GTGGCGCCCTGGGCCGCCGCTGTCCCGACCGCGTTCTCCACGCGTTCCTGGGCGGCCTTGGTCACCAGCGGGCCCATCTCGGTGCCGGGCACGTCGCCGGGGCCGACCTTCACCTCTCGGGCCTTGCGCCGAAGCACCTCGACGAGCCCGTCCGCGGCCTCGCCGACGGCGATGGCCACGGAGACGGCCATGCAGCGCTCGCCGGCCGAACCGTAGGCACCGGCGGTGATGTGGTTGGCGGCGAACTCCAGGTCGGCGTCGGGCAGGACGACGGCGTGGTTCTTGGCGCCGCCGAGGGCCTGGACCCGCTTGCCGTGCGAAGTGGCCTGCTCGTGGACGTACTTGGCGATGGGGGTGGAGCCGACGAAGGAGACGGCCTCGATGCCCGGGTGGGTCAGGATCGCGTCGACGGCGTCCTTTCCGCCGTGGACGACGTTGAAGACACCGTCCGGCAGCCCGGCCCTGCGGTACAGCCCGGCGACGAAGTTGGCGGCCGAGGGGTCGCGCTCGGACGGCTTGAGGATGAAGGTGTTGCCGGTCGCGATGGCGACGGGGTGCATCCACAGGGGCACCATCGCCGGGAAGTTGAACGGGGTGATGCCGGCGACGACACCGAGCGGCTGACGGAAGTCGTGCACGTCCACGCCGCGCGAGACCTGGTCGGAGAAGGAGCCCTTCAGCACGTCGCCGAGGCCGCAGGCGAACTCGACGACCTCACGGCCGCGCACGATCTCGCCGCGGGCGTCGTCGACGGTCTTGCCGTGCTCGGCGGAGATGATCCGGCCCAGCTCCTCCTCGTGCTCGACGAGGAGCTGACGGAAGGCGAACATCACCTGGGTGCGCTGGCTGAGGGAGGACTCGGACCAGGTCTCGAACGCCGCGGAGGCGGCCCGGACGGCGGTGTCCACCTCCGCGCCGCCGCCGAGGACGACCCGGGCCTGTTCCTGACCGGTGGCCGGGTTGAACACCGCCTGGGTGTCCGTGCCGGTGACGGGTTGGCCGTTGATCCAGTGGGGAATGGTGTTCACGACAGCGGTGTCCTTAGAGGTAGTGACGCTGGTTGTGCTTGTGGGCGGCGTACGTCTCGTACGCGGAGCGGGTGGACTTAAGGGCGGAGACCTCGCCGACGGGGACGTCCCACCAGCCGTGACCGGGCGGGTTGGGGCCGTAGAGATCGGTCTCGACGTGCACGACGGTCGTCCGGGTGGCCGCCTTCGCCTTCTCCACCGCCGCGCGGAACTCCTCGACCGAGGCGGCGTGCAGGACGTCCGCGCCCAGCGAGGAGGCGTTGGCGGCGAGGTCGACCGGCAGGACATCCCCGTCGAGCTGCCCCGAATCCCCGTTCCGGTAGCGGTACTTGGTGCCGAAGCGCTGCGATCCCAGCGATTGGGACAGCGCCCCGATCGAGGCGAAGCCGTGGTTCTGGACCAGGACGACGATGACCTTCAGACCCTCGGAGACCATGGTGACGATCTCCTGAGCCATCATCAGATACGAGCCGTCACCGACCAGGACGACGACCTCACGGGAGGGGTCGGCCATCTTCGCGCCGACGCCCGCCGCGACCTCGTAGCCCATGCACGAGTAGGCGTACTCGACGTGGTAGGCCTTCGGATCCCGCGCCCGCCACAGCTGTTGCAGATCGCCCGGCATGGACCCGGCCGCGTTGATGACCACCGCGCGGTCGTCCAGGACGTCGTTGAGGGCGCCGAGGATCTCCGTCTGGGCGGGCAGCGGACCATGGCCCGCGGTGAAGCACCGCTCCTCGATCTCCCGCGTACGGGCGATGAGTTCACGCGTCCTCGCGCGGTACGAAGGCTCCACCTCCCAGCCCTCGAGCGCCCCGGCCAGTGCCTGGACACCGAGGCGGGCGTCCGC
>NZ_JBSFDB010000157.1:0-1937 GCF_053593695.1 Streptomyces sp. NPDC002144 | reverse complement strand
CCGGGTATTTGTGTCCTGAACATGAATGGAGCTGGTTGTAGGAGCAGTTCTTGAAATGGTGCTGTGCGGAAGATGAAGGTTGTTGGCCCTTCGGAGTCGCCCTGCGGGGGGAGGCTTCAAACCACCTCGTGCTGCGTTGGCTGAAGACCGTCGTGGTGAGCGACGAGGAAAAGGCGTCGTAAGAGGCGTCAGGTGGGGATCGGGAAGACGAACGCAAGTGAATCGCTGCTGACGTGTCGTAAGAGTCAAAGGTGACATCGAAACCGGGGTGTATACCCAATCCCGGGATGAGTCTGGCGGGTGCCCGTTTACTGGCCAGGCGGTGTCCGGCATGCAGGCGACGTGAGCCCGGTCTGCGGCTTCCGTATGGAACAGGAGAAGGCGTGCCTCGCCACTGTCCGCCGTGCTGGTGGGCGAGAGGGAGTGTCCCAAGCAGTCGACACTGCAAGGGATTGAGTACCGAGGCGAGGGACGCCGGCGGACCGGCTCGTAGTAGTGGTGAAGCCCTTGTAACGGGGGTGGAGCGAAGGAGCCGGGTCGTTCGTGGCTGAGTTGATCGCGTCAACCGGGCAGGGCCCGGGAGGAATTCGGTGGACCAGTTGAAGTCACAGGCCAAGCCGTTTGAGATTTCGAAGTGGGAAGTCAAGGAGGCGTGGGAGGAAGTCAGGGCGAACAAGGGCGCTCCCGGAGTGGATGGGCAGTCTCTTGACGACTTTGCGAAGGACCTGAAGGGCAACCTCTATAAGGTCTGGAACAGGATGTCGTCGGGGTCTTACTTTCCGCTGCCGGTGCGTGCGGTGGAGATTCCCAAGCCCCATGGCGGAGGGACAAGAATCCTCGGGATTCCTTGTGTGGCTGACCGGGTGGCGCAGACCGTGGTGGCCAGGCATCTCATGCGCCGGGTGGAGCCTGCATTCCATCCGGATTCGTATGGATACCGGCCCGGACGGTCGGCGCTTGACGCGGTCGCACGCTGCCGGGACCGCTGTTGGAAGCGGAACTGGGTCATCGACCTCGATGTCGCCAAGTTCTTCGACAGCGTCCGGTGGGACCTCCTGGTCAAGGCGGTGGAAGCTCACACCGACGCCGTTTGGGTGAGTTTGTATGTGAGGAGGTGGCTTCAAGCGCCGATGCAACGGCCCGACGGCAGCCTGCTGGTCCGGGACCGGGGAACCCCGCAAGGGGCGCCGGTCTCGCCCGTGATGGCGAACCTGTTCATGCACTACGCGTTCGACACCTGGCTGGCCCGGGAGTACCCGGGTGTCTGGTTCGAGCGTTACGCGGACGACGCGGTGATCCACTGCGTCACCGAGCGGCAGGCCAGGGAGGTCTTGGCCGCGCTGGTGGAGAGGATGGAGCAGGTCGGGCTGCAACTGCATCCCGACAAGACCCGGATCGTGTACTGCCGGGACGGCAAGCGCCGAAACTCGTACGAGCACACGGCGTTCACCTTCCTCGGCTACACGTTCCGCGCCCGCAGGAGCCGGGACAAGAAGGGAGAGAGCTTCCTCTCCTTCGACCCGGAGATCAGCAAAGAGGCCCTGAAACGGCTCAGTGCGGAGGTGCGTTCCTGGCATCTTCATACGCGGGCCGACCTCTCCTTCAACGATCTCGCCCGGTGGGTCAACCCACGGGTGGCGGGGTGGATGCAGTACTACGGCCGCTTCCGGCGGTCGGGGCTGGATCCCCTTCTGACGCGCATCAACGCCTACTTGGTGCGATGGATCCGCAAGAAGTACGAACGGCTCAGGGCGAAGCGGAAGGCCATCGCGAAGATGGGGGAGATCGCCAAGCGGTATCCCCGGATGTTCGCGCACTGGCCTTGGACCACCGCCTCGGCCTGGTGACCAGGACGACAGGAGCCGTGTAACGAGAGATCGTTCCGCACGGTTCTGTGAGAGCCGAGGGGTGAGATTCCCCTCGGCTACTCGGCGGCT
>NZ_JBSFDB010000156.1:0-2155 GCF_053593695.1 Streptomyces sp. NPDC002144 | reverse complement strand
CCGAAACAAGACGCCGCATGCCTCCCTCATTCCGAGCTAGACCATGCCAGACCAGCAGAAATCAAGCGATGATGTTCGGTTGAGATACGGCTTCTTAGGCCAGGGAGCACGTCAACGAAGAGCCCAGATCCTGGGCGTGCCCAGCCCGGTTGCTGGGACATGCAGGTCCGGTACAAAGGTGAGCAGTCTCAGGGTGGCCTCATCACCCGGTGGCACACCATCTGGCTCACCCTGGCGAAACCTGCGATTAATTGCACGACAACGACTCCAACAGCCGCGCACGTATCGCGAGTCGGCCACGCAGGCACTGGTATTCGCACGGCCCTATGCCAAGTTCGCCGCGGTGAACTTGGCGGCCTGCGCCGGGGTGTTGTCGAAGCCATGCCCCAGCTTCACGACCGTCTGGCCGCTCTCTCCGTCAGTTCCGTCGCCGGTCCTGAGAGTCTCTACAGGGGGAACTCCCGCTCGGATTGCCCGGCACCGGCGCACTGAGCGGTGTGCGAGGCTGGCAGTCGGTGAGGGCGGGGCTGCGGACTGGGCGGTGAGGACGGGATGCGCGAGGCGTATCACAAGGAACTGGAGTCGATCACTCAGGCGCTGGTGGAGATGGCGAACATGGTCGGTTCGGCCATGGGCCGGGCCACCAGCGCCCTGCTGGACGCCGACCTTCAGCAGGCGCTGAGTGTCGCCTCCACCGAGGAGCGGGTCGAAGCGCTGCAGCGGGATCTGGAGGAGCGGACGATCGCGGTGCTGGCCCGCCAGCAGCCGGTCGCCACGGACCTGCGGATGGTGGTCACCTCACTGCGGATGAGCGCGGACCTGGAACGCTGCGGTGTGCTGGCGCAGCATGTCGCGACGGTGGCCCAGCGGCGCCATCCTCAGCACGCGGTGCCGGATGATCTGCGTCGCACGATTTTGGAGATGGGCCAGCTCGCCCAGCGGCTGATGGCCCAGGCCGCCGAGGTGCTCATCACCCAGGACGTCGAGGCGGCCCTGCAGATGGAGCAGGACGACGACCGGATGGACGAGCTGCACCGCATGATTTTCCATCATTTGATGGACGAGCGTTGGCACCACGGCGTGGAGACGGCCGTCGACGTCACTCTGGTCGGCCGCTACTACGAGCGCTTCGCCGACCACGCCGTCTCAATCGCCCGCCGCGTCGTCTACCTCGTCACGGGTGAGCGCGCCGACGACTACCTCCCCGACCCCCCTCTGCTCCCCTGACCTGATCCGCGGCACATCGCCCGCATCCCTTCCCCCGTATCCGTTCAGTGCTCCCGGGCCAGCGGGCCCGGGCCGGTCCACTCGATAAGAGGGGAGACTGCGATTTCGTCCTCCTCGCCCAAGTCCAGGCCGCCCCGCTGCAGGAAGATGATCATGTCCTACAGGTCGTAGGCGCGGCCGATGGGGACACCGTGGATGCACACCAGCCGGCCGCCGTCTCCATCGGGCGGCCCCACTCTCACGGGACACCAACTCGGCATGTGAGAGCGAGTACCCGCATGCACGCGGGTACATGGCCCCGTCGGCACCATCGGCCCAGGGGTGGTGGTGCCGGCCCACGGGGGGGCAAGGTGGCTGCCGCGCGCGAGCGATCCGCGAAGCGCTCGGCGAGCCTCCCCCCTCCCGCCCCTCGCGCTGCGCGGGCGCAGGGCGGTCCTCTCGACGCGTCGGCTCCCTCGTGGAAGGCTGCTGACGCGTATGGACCGGCGACCGTCCGTAGGGTCTTCGAGATCTGCTGTGAGTGGAGAGGATCGGGTTCATGACGACCGCAGTGTGACGCTACGGCTTGACGTGGACCGGCCCCGACGGCGCTGCACAGGCGTCCGCCGGCGTCTTCGACAAGCAGGCCGCCATCCGCCGTCGGCGAGCCCTCAAAGCCGCCGGATGCACGCACGCGAACGTCGTGAAGGTACACGTCGGCGAGCTTCCCCAACCCGCCATCTGACCACTTGGCTGACAGCTGCTGTAGGTACGATCTGGACCCGCCGAGCTTGTCCTACCTTCCAAGCGTGGGACTGAACTGGCCATTCTTAAGATCGGCGCACCCAGAGATTCCGGGTATTTGTGTCCTGAACATGAATGGAGCTGGTTGTAGGAGCAGTTCTTGAAATGGTGCTGTGCGGAAGATGAAGGTTGTTGGCCCTTCGGA
>NZ_JBSFDB010000155.1:0-2202 GCF_053593695.1 Streptomyces sp. NPDC002144 | reverse complement strand
TCTCGACAGGCTCCACGCTCTCCAACTCCACGGCGGTATCAGTCACTTGGCGTCACTCCCATGATCGTCGGATCCGCCGTTAGATCTACACTCCCCCTTCACTTCAAAAGAGCCGCACCCATGTGAGATTGGGGGTGTGGTGACAGCCCAACCGGCTTACGGGGGCGCATCGGGCTGGCGGACCAATGCGGCGGGCTGTCGTCTGCAGGCGGTGAGCGGTGCCTCGACATGGATGCGTCCTGCGTGGCCTGGAAGAGGCGCACGAGCCGTGGCGAGCGGGCGGGCGGATCGGTTAGGGGGCCAGGGCCCGCCTCTACGCTCGCGTGACCGTCCGAGTCCTGGGTCTGGCTGAGTCGAATCGGCCATGGCCGGCTTGCGCTCTTCCGGGCTTGTCCTGCGTTGCCGAGACTCTCGCTTCAGGAAGGTTCGGGGGAGGGCGAGATGGCTGTTCAACGTGGACGGAATCCGGCTCGTCGTCGTGGGCGGGCGACAGGAGCGAAGCCGATCGTGCTCGGTGGTGGCGGGCTGCTGATCGTGCTGATGGTGTTCTGGTCGGAGGTGTGGCCGTACGTCGTTGGGAGTGTGGTCCTTGGCGGTATCGGAGCCGTGGGCTGGTGGCTGTGGCGTACGGATCGGAGGGTGCGTGCTCGGGACCGCCGTTGGCGCCAGGACGAGGCGGTGAAGGCCGGTCGACGGACCCTGGCCGAGGTGGATGCGATGACGGGCACCGAGTTCGAGGAGCTGGTCGCCGACTTGTGCCGTAGGGACGGGTGTACGGAGGTCCGGCGAGTGGGTGGTTCGCACGACAACGGTGCTGATGTCGTCGGACGTCTGTCGGATGGCCGGACGTTTGTGATCCAGTGCAAGCGGTACGCGCCCAGCAGCACCATCGCCAGCCGTGAGCTACGTGATCTGCTGGGTGCCAAGGTCCACTTCCAGGCCGACGTGGCGGTGTTTGTGACGACCACCAAGTTCAGCCGTCCTTCCGAGAGGTTCGCCGTCGAGCACGGCATTCTCGCTGTGCACCGCGATCACCTCGGCTTGTGGAACAACGGAGCGTCCCTGCTGGCGCTGAGCCGTGTGAACGGTCGCGGCCAAGGGGACTCCCGTCACCGGGCGCGCTGGAAGCAGGCCTACGGGAAGTGACCGGCGCCCAATAGCCGTTCACCGGTCAGCGGGTGCTCGTGTCGTACAGTCGCCACGCCGGGTACCGCAGGGCATGACCGCTCTCGTCGCTGCAGTCCACGAGCCGACGGCGGTGCAGCATCAGGCGCAGGTGCCGTGCTGCGTCAGCGCCTTCGTCCGGCCCGCGGTCGAGCAGGACGGCCTGTGGACGGGCAGCGTCCTGGGTTCGTACCAGGACGTCGACGCTCGCCGGGCTTCCACGCCTCCAGGAGGAAGTCGGGGCGCAACTTCACCCAGTCCCGTCGCTTGACGTCCTTGCCCACCAGCGCCCAGCCCGCCTGCAGGGCGATGTCCGCGTCCACGACCGAGATCAAGTGGTCCGGGTACCGCTTCCTGAGCGCTTGCTCGGCGACGGCGAGCGCGAATCCGATGCCCAACTCGCCGGACTGCACGGTCTTGTAGTGGCGCCTGGGGTTCAACCCTTCCTCCGACAGCGCCATATACCGACCAGGGGCTCCCGTCCAGTGCCTGGCAGTACTTCAGACAACCCCAGTGCTCAGCCAGCCCACGCCCGGCTCCCTGCCGGGACAGCACAGTGGCACGCCCCAGCGCGTGCAGCACCTCCCACGGAGTGAGCCTGACTGACGGGCCGACCTCGGTGGCAGGTAACGCCCTCAACCCTTGCTTCCGCCGGAGCGGTTCGCGCCCGTCCTCCCGTCGTTCCTTGTCGTCCTTCGCGGCGGCATCGGCAACGGCTCCCGCCAACGCGCCGGTCGAGTCGATCTGCACACTCCAGGCCTCCACCAGTTCCTTGAGTACTTGTGCTGCTTCTGTCACGGGTTCTCCCCCTGCGTCGCATCGGTGGCGTCACGACAAGATCGAGACGCTAGGTCGGATACGACGGGCGCACGCAAGGGGACATACCCGCGCACAGTCCGAAAACGGACGCCAGAGCTGCTGCCGTGCTGCCCGACACGGTCAGGGCGGTCGTGTCCCGCGTGATGGTGTAGCCGATCAACTGGTGGGAGTGTTCGTCGTGTTGGGGAGCGCGGGGGCGCTCTCGGGGAGTCCGGGGTA
>NZ_JBSFDB010000154.1:0-2264 GCF_053593695.1 Streptomyces sp. NPDC002144 | reverse complement strand
TGTCTTGTCTCGGTTGATGCTTGACGTTGTGGCTTCACCTGATGCTTGACACCGCTTGCCTCGGCTTGGCTGTGCGCGTCTGATCGGCGCGTGCAGGGAGGGCCGTGGCCGTGCTGGTGGAGTTGAGCGTGGTCGAGCAGCGGTATCACGCGGTCATGGAGGTCGCCGCGGGGGTTCCGGTCACTCAGGTCGCCGCCCGGTATGGGGTGTCACGTCAGTCGGTGCATTCCTGGGTGCGCAAGTACGAGCAGTCGGGTCTGGCGGGGTTGGCGGATCGGTCGCATCGGCCGGCCTCGTGTCCGCACCGGATCGCCGGGGAGGTGGAGGCGGTGGTGTGTGAGCTTCGGCGTCGGCATCCCGGCTGGGGTCCGCGTCGATTGGTGCACGAACTGGAGCGTCGGGGCTTGTCCCCGGTGCCTTCGCGGGCGACGGTCTATCGGGTGCTGGTGCGCAACGGGCTCATCGAGCCGGGGGTGCGCAGGCGACGCCGGTCGGATTACCGCAGGTGGGAGCGGTCGGCGGCGATGGAGCTGTGGCAGATGGACATCGTCGGCGGCGTGCTGATGGCCGGTGGCGGCGAGTGCAAGATGGTCACTGGCATCGACGACCACTCGCGGTTCGTGGTGATCGCGAAGGTGGTGCAGCGAGCCACGGCCCGAGCGGTGTGTCTGGCCTTCGGGGAAGCGCTGATGCGGTTCGGAGTGCCCGAAGAGGTGCTGACGGACAACGGCAAGCAATTCACCGCCCGGTTCGGATCCGGCAAACCGGGAGAGACGATGTTCGACCGGATCTGCCGGGAGAACGGCATCGCCCACCGGCTCACCCGGCCGCAGTCTCCGACCACCACGGGGAAGATCGAGCGGTTCCATCAGACGTTGCGACGTGAACTCCTTGATGACTGCGACCCGTTCGCCGATGTCGTGGCCGCGCAGGCGGCGGTGGACGGCTGGTTGGAGGACTACAACCGGATGCGGCCGCATCAAGCCCTGGACATGGCGGTCCCGGCCAGCAGGTTCGTGCCCAGGCCGCGGTCCGAGCAGGATGCGCTGCCGGTGGTCCTGCCCGCCCGCCTCGATCTGCTCACGCCGCCGACACCAGCGCCGCCTGAGCAGCCTCCGCCCGAGTCGGTGGCCATGGTCTGGCCGATGGCGGAGGGGGAGGTTGGTGCGATCGAGCTGGAACGGGTGGTTCCCGCGTCGGGGAACCTGAGCCTGCGCGGGCAGCAGATCTGGTTCGGCCCGGCCCTGGCCGGCATCACGGTGACCTTGCGGGTCGACGTGAACCGGCTGCACGTGCTCATCGGCGGCGGCCGGCACAAAACCCTGCCCTCGAAGCTGTCCGGCCGTGACCTCAAAGCCCTGCTGGCGGGCGGCGGCGCTCGTCCCGCCGCGTCATGGGCGGACGACCCCGGCCCAGCAAAGGACACAAGTGGGGCGGTGGAGGTGGACCGCACCGTCAACGCGGTCGGCTACGTCGGCCTTGGCGGCGACAAGGTGCTGATCGGCTGGCCGTTCGCCGGGCAGCGGGTCACCCTGCGGCTGGACGGCAGAGTCCTCCAGGTCCTGAACGAGCAGCGTGTCCTGCAGGCCACCTTGCCCAGCCCGCTGCCGGCTTCCGCCTGCGGCCGTCTGCAAGGAGCCCGTCCGGCCGGGCCGTCACCATTGCTGCCTCCGCCCGGTGAGCAGATCGCCGAACGGACGGTCAGCAGTGTCGGCGGCTTCATGGTCGCCGGACAGCGCGTCCAGCTCGGCCGTGGCTATGCCCACCAGGTCGTCACCGTCCACCTGAGCGAAGACGTGGTCCGCATCTTCCAGGGCGAGGCCCTGATCACCACCGTTCCCCGCACCACGCGCAAAGACCTGGTGGTGCAGAAGTCCGGTGAGCACCATCGCCGCAAGGTCGTGTGATGACCAGACGGGCGGACTCCTCACGCTGGCGCGGGCCCCAGCCCACGGCCCCGTTCGGCTGCCCGCAGCAGAGCAAAGGCCACCTGTTCCGCATCATCGGGGGTCAGATGGATTTCCTGCGTCCACAGCAACGACAGCCGGACGGTGCCGTTGAGGAGGTTGGTAGCGACATCCACTTCCACACCATTGCCCGTCACGTCGGTGGCGGACAGGTCCTTGTCGCTGCTGAAGGCGCTCACATCTGCAAGCATGCCGAACCGTCGGTTGTGAAGGGAGGCAATTCGTCACTTGATCGTCTAGGTCAGACGTCAAGCATCACCCGACGCCAACCCGTCAACCATCAACTGAGACTCGACA
>NZ_JBSFDB010000153.1:0-2276 GCF_053593695.1 Streptomyces sp. NPDC002144 | reverse complement strand
TCCGCAGCGAGAAGGGCATCCGCTGGGGCGGACGCCCCCTCGCCACCGCAGCCTGAACGACCCGGCGAACCTATGCGGTCAGAGCACTAGCCGGCGGTAGAGGGTGAGGGCTTCTTCGATGGCGGCGCTGGTCGCTGCGCTTCGGGACAGGCCAGACATATGCCACCTCAGCATGGCCGTCAAAGCCTGCGGCTCACGGGCACGGGGACTCAACTCGACATGGGTCGGAACCGGGCGCAGGCTTGAGTTAGAGGGGTCTCCATGCACGGCTGACGTCATTCCATCCGAGGAGACGTGGCCGTAACAGCGGTGGAAGAACTGATGAGCTGAGCCAAACCCACCTTCGCCTGCAAGGAGAACAGAAATGCCTTATCCTAAATGGGATTTCGATATCATATCCCCCGAACTCGTAATGAGTCGGGATAATGAGGCGCTTTGCCCTGTCGAGCCAAAGATCACGCTAGTTGATGCCCAGTCGTTTGACGACGCCGTCGAATCGACCTGGAATCAGTATGGCTTGAGAGAGTGGAAGGGTGTCGACGATCACACCAGCGGAAACGCCGGCAACATCCAATGGCTTATTTGCCAGGTGCTTCCCTCGGAACGCCTATGTGCATACCACTTGGGGCGAGGCATGGCGGCAGTGGCTCTTGAGGTTATCGGGTTTCCGATTTTCGAACAGTACGTGCCCCTGGTAGCCCCGATGGGCAATCTGATTGAGAGGGTCACGATCGGGGCGCCGACGTCCTATATCTCGCGGGCCCGAGAGGTACTCAGGGACTTCATGGAGGCAGAAGCGAACAATGGAACCCAGGGGTTTGCTGATCGCTATCGAGCGACCGAACCCGTCCGCCCGAAAAAGGTCCACTGGTGGCAACGCCTATGATGGGAATACCGCAATGAAGAACAACAGCATCGATGCCGTCCTCGGCGAAATTTCCAAAAAGCCCACACTGGTCAACTTTATTGTACCCGGGATGACCTTCATCCTAGCGAAAACGTTGGAGGACATCACCAACCCGGAGGACCGGAGATTGGTCAAAAAGCTGATCGATAGCCTCGACACGTGGGAGAAGTAGGGTTGGTCAATGCGGGAAACGGCTACCAATAGACCACCCCGAAGGGCTGCGCGGGGAGTGAACGGGGAGTGGATCAAGGAAACGATGATGCGCTGCACCCACGCGAACCAACGCACAGTAATGCTCTGACCTGCTCATATACGCAACGATCCTGGTCAGAGATCTTTCCGCACATTAATCGGGACGAAGAGGTCGTGGGTTCAAATCCCGCCACCCCGACAGCCGAAACACCAGTTCAGGCCCGGTGCTGCCGCACGGGCTTGGCTCAGTCGAAGCGGTAGAATCAGGCGACCAGCGGGCCGCGCCGGTAACGCGGACGCATGTTCTGCGCCACGATGGACTGGCCATCGGGCCGTAAGTCGCAGAATCTGAAGGTTGAAGCGGCGGGAACCTGGCAGCGGGGTAGGTGTCCAGACCGGGATGGCCGTAGGTCCGGGGCTGGTAATTGCGTTGTCGATCTAGTGCGACTGAGGCAGCATCCCGGTCATGGGACTGCCTGCTGATGTGCTTCGCTTTGGCCAGGTCGAGCTTCGCCGATGGCGTGTCAACGACATCGAGACCCTGCATCGGGCCATCACCGAGTCGCGTGATCACCTACTGAGGCCTTTCCAACCATCCTGCGGCGGCCAGTAGTCGGCTGCGGCAACCTGCCTCGTCGAACCTCGTCATGCGCCTTCGGTATCCAGACGTTCCGCTGACTCAAGCAGGTACTTTGGCAGCTTCGAACTGGCCGCCAACACCTCGATACCGATGAGGCGCCCCTGCTCGTCCAAGTCAAGGTTGATCATGCCGCCGGCCTCCACCGGGTCACAGGGATCATGCGAGTCGACTGCGCACGGGCTTGTGGACGTACGAAATACACGTACGCAGCATCCGCCGTCTTGTCGTAGGTGGCGGTGACGTCCGCCATGGTCAGCGCGCTCCCTTGAAGGGGTGAGGTCAGTCTTGCCCGTGTTGCGCCGCCCCAGCCTCATGCTGCGGTGGCGAGTTGCAAGGCCAGGACGGCCCTGACAATGTCGGTCATGCGGTTGGTGCTGCAACGGAGTTTGCGCAGGAGGCGCCAGGACTTCAGGGTGGCCATGGCTTGTTCGCCGAGGGCTCGGGGTCGTGTCCCGCGTGATGGTGTAGCCGATCAACTGGTGGGAGTGTTCGTCGTGTTGGGGAGCGCGGGGGCGCTCTCGGGGAGTCCGGGGTAGA
>NZ_JBSFDB010000152.1:0-2288 GCF_053593695.1 Streptomyces sp. NPDC002144 | reverse complement strand
GTGGAGGGCAACGTCCGCTCCGACGTCGCCACCGACAACCCCATCCCGGAGCCGCCGTTCTTCGGCACCCGCGTCGTCAAGGGCATCCAGCTCAAAGAGTACGCCAACTGGCTCGATGAGACAGCCTTGTTCCGTGGTCAGTGGGGTCTCACCAAGGAGTTGATCGACGCCGAGGGACGTCCGAGGCTGCGGGGCTGGCTCGATCACCTGCAGAGGGAAGGCCTGCTCGAAGCGGCCGTCGTCCACGGCTACTTCCCCTGTGTGTCGAAGAGCGACGACCTGATCATCCTGGACGAGCACGGCAACGAGCGCACCCGCTTCACCTTCCCCCGGCAGGCGCACGGCCGCCGGCTCTGTCTGGCCGACTTCTTCCGGTCGGAGGAGTCCGGCGAGACCGACGTCGTGGGCCTGCAGGTCGTCACCGTCGGCTCCCGGATCGGTGACGCCACCGCGGACCTCTTCGAGGCCGACGCCTACCGCGACTACCTGGAACTGCACGGTCTGTCGGTGCAGTTGGCCGAGGCGCTCGCCGAGTACTGGCACGCGCGGGTGCGGGCCGAGTGGGGCATCGCGGGCGCGGATCCGGACTCGCTCGACGGCATGTTCCGTACCGCCTACCAGGGGTGCCGCTATTCGCTCGGCTACCCGGCCTGCCCGGACCTGGAGGACCGCGCCAAGATCGCCGACCTGCTCGAACCGGAACGCATCGGCGTCCATCTGTCCGAGGAGTTCCAGCTGCACCCCGAGCAGTCCACGGACGCGATCGTCGTCCACCACCCGGAGGCGAGCTACTTCAACGCGGGAGGCGCGCGATGACGACCTTCTCCTTCGAGTTCTTCCCGCCGAAGACGGACCAGGGCGAGCGCACCCTGTGGGACGCGATCCGTCGAGTGGAGCCCCTGCGGCCGGACTTCGTCTCCGTCACCTACGGAGCGGGCGGTTCCTCCCGTGACCGGACCGTCGCCGTCACCCGGCGCATCGCCGCCGAGACCACCCTGCGGCCGGTCGCCCATCTCACCGCGGTCGGCCACTCGGTGGCCGAACTGCGCCGCATCATCGGCCAGTACGCCGACGCGGGCATCCGGGACGTGCTGGTCCTCCGGGGTGATCCGCCCGGCGACCCCAACGGCCCCTGGACGCCCCACCCCGAGGGGTTCACCTACGCCCGGGAACTGGTCGAACTCGTGCGCTCGCTCGGTGACTTCACCATCGGGGTGGCCGCCTTCCCGGAACGCCATCCGCGCTCCCCCGACTGGGAGAGCGACATCCGGCACTTCGTCGCCAAGTGCCGGGCCGGCGCCGACTACGCCATCACGCAGATGTTCTTCCACGTGGAGGACTATCTGCGGCTGCGTGACCGGGTCGCGGCGGCGGGCTGCGACATCCCGGTCATCCCGGAGATCATGCCCGCCACCGACGCCGCCCAGATCCGCCGCTTCGCGGAACTGTCCGGCGCGGCCTTTCCCGAGGACCTCGCCCACCTGCTGGAGCGGGCGCGCGGCAATCCCGCCGAGGGCCGTCGGATCGGCGTCGAGCACGCCACCGGCATGGCCGTGCGGCTGCTGGCCGAGGGCGCTCCCGGGCTGCACTACATCACCCTGAACCGGTCGACCGCCGCGCTCGACATCCACCGTAACGTCCTGGCCTCAAGGAGCCTCAGTGTCCGCTGACTTCACGGACTTCAAGGTCGCCGACCTGTCCCTGGCCGAGTTCGGCCGCAAGGAGATCACCCTCGCCGAGCACGAGATGCCCGGCCTGATGTCGATCCGCGAGGAGTACGCCGGCGCGCAGCCCCTGGCGGGCGCCCGCATCACCGGCTCGCTGCACATGACCGTCCAGACGGCCGTGCTCATCGAGACGCTGGTCGCGCTCGGCGCCGAGGTGCGCTGGGTGTCGTGCAACATCTACTCCACCCAGGACCACGCGGCCGCCGCCGTCGCCGCGGCCGGCATCCCGGTCTTCGCCTGGAAGGGCGAGACGCTGGAGGAGTACTGGTGGTGCACCGAGCAGGCGCTGACCTGGCCCGGCGGCGCGGGCCCGAACATGATCCTCGACGACGGCGGTGACGCGACCCTCCTCGTCCACCAGGGCGTCGAGTACCGCAAGACCGGCCGCCTCCCCACCGCCGTCAACGAGGAACTGGCCGTCGTCCGCGCCCTGTTGGAGCGCAGCACGCTCGACTGGCCCGCCATCGCCTCCGAGATCCGTGGTGTGACGGAGGAGACCACGACGGGTGTGCACCGTCTGTACGAGATGCAGCGTGACGGCGTCCTGCTGTTCCCGGCGAT
>NZ_JBSFDB010000151.1:0-2294 GCF_053593695.1 Streptomyces sp. NPDC002144 | reverse complement strand
GAGGTACGACAAACTCGCCGTCCGCTACGAGGCGACCGTGCTGGTCGCGGCCATCAACGAATGGCTGTGACCAGCACTTTCGAAACACGCCCTAGAGCGCGCGACGACCCATGGCGGAGGACGCGACGGGACCCCGCTTCTTGTCCGTCCGTTCCGCCGACCCCCCTGCCGTCCAGGCCTCCCACAACGCGGTCCTGATCACCTCCTCTGACTCCTCCGGTTCGGCCTCTTCGCACGGGGCTGCCGCTCGTTCGTCCATGTCCGTTTCTCCCTCGGCCTGTTCTTCTCCGAGCGTCAGGGGGTGTGGTGCCTGCCGGTCGGTGAGGTGACGATCAGTCCGGGGGGCCGCCCCCGCGGACCGGCGGCCACAGGGGCAAGCTGCGTGAACCGGTTCGCCGTACGTGAGTCGGCCGTTATCCGTTCCAGATCGGCCAGCGTGCTCTCGTCCAGCCACGTGGCTCCGTCCTCTCCGGCGTCACCGGGCTGGTGCCCGGCCGGCTCCGGCGGGAACAACTCGCGCAGGAGCACGAGGGGCTGCCGCCCGTCGATTACCCGCAGCACCTTGAACCGCGTGCCGGGCAGAAAGACCAGCTGCTCCGGGGCGTACGGGGCGACCACCGCGGTACGGCGTGCGGTCAGCGACCACACGACGAAGCCGGGTCCGCCCTCACGCAGAACGGCTGCCGATGCTGAGGCTGCCCAGAAGCCCTGCTCCGTGACGAACTGGTTGTCGCGGTACCACTCCGTCACCGGTCCTACCGTGCCGGTGCGTACGATCGCCGGACCGCGGTAGGAGGCCAGCCGGCGCAGCCCCGAGGAGAGGCACCGGGCGAGGGACAGGTGCGCGCCCACCGTTCCCTGGGACAACGCCTCGTCGAGTTCCTCCCACTCCCCGGCCAGATACAGGTGGACGGCCGCCAGATCGGCGAGCACGTTGACACGGTCGTGCCGGATGCCGGCCGGAGGGCCCAGGGACTGGGGCAACGCCCGTGCCACGCTGGCCATCGCCTCGCGGTACCGTTCTCCGTACGTGCGCCACAACCGGAGTCGGTCCCAGGCGATGCCCCGTCCACCCGTCGGGACGATCCGCGTGGCGGCGTCCGGCACGGGTTGCACCCGGTACCCGGCACCGTCGGGTGTCCGAAGTGGTGCGGGCACCGAGTACACGAACTGTTCGCGGCTGGGGAGCGGGTCGGAGATGCTCATCGCGTTCTCCTGGGAGTTCTCGGGTATAGGTGCGCGTTGCGGAAGGTCACCGTCCAGCCCCGCTGAACGGACCGTGCTGGATGGCACTGCCGTGACTCTAGGAGTGGGCTCGCGGTTCGTGGCGGGCCGCTGGGCGAAAGCGGCACGGAAGGACCGCAGGTCTTCCCGTCCGTACGGACACCGCCCGGTGCCGCGCACCGCCGCCCAGGCTGACGCAGCGTGTGCGGAGCGCAGCGCCTGAGCCCCGACCGGTTCGTGGGGAACGGTGTGTGACCAGGTGTTCTTCAACTTCGGAGAGTCGAGACGCGGCGGCTGGCATGGAACGATTCCTGACCGATGCGCTCAACGGAGCCGACGGCGCCGTGGCGAAGGACGCCGGGGGGTGCCCCTACTGTCTTGGGTCAAGCTGGTCGGGTGTGGGTTCGGGGCGTCTGGAACGATGTGTCCGTGCATGCTGATGATCAGGTTGGCGAGGGGGTCCCCGCGGAGCTCGCGGTGTTGCTGCGGGAGGCGGTCGACGGCCGCCCGGTGAAAATCGCTCCTTCCGTCTGCGAGGTGTGCGGCGGTCGTGTGTTCTTCGTGCTGGTCAATGCGTCGAGCGCGGAACGGGAGTGTTCGGGCTGCGACAGCCGTGCGTTCATCGCGGACAGCGAGGAGCAATGGAATGAGGAGTCCTGGGAGGACGACGAGCCCGGTGCGGCTGGCTGCCCGTGCGGAAGCGAGGAGTTCGAGGCCGCGGTCGCGTTCTCGCTCGGCACCGACGGATCCGTCCGCTGGGTGACCGTGGGCCTGCGGTGTATCAAGGATGGGTTCTGCGGGATCTATACCGACTGGAAGATCGACTACGAACCGACGGATCACCTCCTGACCATGGTCTAGGTCTGAGGAGCGACAGCCCGAACGGGCTGCTGTTCGTAGAAGGTTCCGTCGCGGAGCATCGCGAAGAGGACGCCGGCCCGGCGTCTGGCGAGACAGCGGAGGGCCCGGGTGTGGGGTGTCCCCCTATGCCTGAGCCGACGGCGTCGAGCCATCTGCTCCGGTCGAGCGAGCGTATTCCATGGGAGTTTGACCGTACTGCTTCTTGAAGG
>NZ_JBSFDB010000150.1:0-2303 GCF_053593695.1 Streptomyces sp. NPDC002144 | reverse complement strand
GCGCTGCTGCCCGCCGGGCACCGCCGAACTCGCGGTGCCGCCGCTGACGGACGAGGAAGTGGCGGACCTCGTCCGGGACGCTACCGGTGCCGATCACCAGAAGGTGCGGCAGCTGCATGGGGCGTTGTATATGATGAAAAAGGTAAGCCAATCAAACGTAAAATTGAGATAGAAGTTGCGAAAGACCAAGAGCCTAAGATTGAAACAATTACTTATGATGACAAATCACTTCTACATTTTGATATCGGCGCCGGTACAACTGAAATTGTTGTTACTAAAGGGGTTTCATTTAATCCAAATCTAAGCGAACCACGTGGTTATGGAACAAAGCAAACGATACTAGAGATTGTTAAACGTTGGAACCTAGTTTATCCTCGTAAAACGATTGATTCTATTGTAGAGTTTAATGAAATTTACTTTGACTCAGAGCATCCTAGACATTCAACACTAAAAGAATTTGCAGTACAATTCATCCGTCAATTAGCTACTAAGTTTTCAAGCGATGTTATCAATAAGATTGATGAAATGAAAGATGACCCGTTTGTTTTCATTTATGGCGGCGGTGCTATTTTAATCAAGTCTGATCTTGAAAAGATATTAAAGCATAAAGACCGTTTGAAGAATGTAGTGTTTATAAATGACCCTATGTATGTAAACTCCAGAGGACTTCTGGTGTATGTTTCTTCTCCACGTTTCCAACAATTGAAGGAACAAAAAGTAGGAGTGTCTAATTAATGAGCAGAAGAAAAAATCAAACTAAAATATATGGTGTGGGCGATAGGCCCACCATATATTTAAAAAAAGATGTTCCAGAGGAACTTTTGGAGCTTATTAATGAACAATCTGATTTAACTTTATTTTTTATGCATTCAATGGAGTTATTTTATAAAGAGTATGGAGTAACTGATTGTGAAGAAATCCTTCCAAGAAAATATAGATTCTTACAAGATTTAAAGAAAATCCCTAAAAGTAATCGAGTGAACCAGCCGGAACAAGCACAAGAAGAAGTGGCAATAACTAGGGAAGAATTACCGATGGAGAATGTACAAAAGGATGAAGATTCTGTTAATGAAATCCTAAGTGTTGAAGTCGATGAATCTATATTTGCAAATGATGATGAAATAAAAAACGATGAAAAACAAGAAGATACAAAAGATAACGAAAAAATAGAATTTAATGCATGGGCTCATTTGGATCTTGAGGATGACCCTTACGCTTAAAAAATCCTTTTTCTATATAGAAAAAGGATTTTTTTACTTATTTTGTAAAAAAGTTAATCATCAAATCGATGAAGTCCCCACATACGGAAATTCCCTTGATAAATAAAGGTTTACTAGACAATTTAAAGAAAAACACCCCATTTTCCAACACATTTTTTCTGTTTTTTTCTTTTATACTCAGCTTAATTACATGGCGCTCTACCTTCTCTAAATAAAAAAATTACTGAATTAAGGAGAAAATTATGTCCACCCTTACTTATTTTAGTTAAGCAGTTATCGAATATGGTTTTTAGGAGAAAATCAGCAATAATTTTTAGTGATTGATTTTGTACTAGTCTTTTCTCCTTATATTCTTTTGCCTATAGAATGTCCATTTTTTTAAATTGAAGCGTTATATCTATTAGAAGGGATTACGCCTATATAGAATTTTTTTATTAATTTCTTAATTTTTTTAATTTTAACCTACTAATTTCACTTATATAAGTGAGGGGATTTTTTTAACTGTCTAATCTAACTTAGGTAGGAATGAACTTTAAAGGTGTTGAAGGGAGTGAACTTTTTGGAAAATAAAAAAAGGTATTTAAAAATCTTATAACAATATTAGTTTGTAAGTGTCCCATGTAATAAGAAAGATGCGCTAAAAAATCAGAAAAGCTGTTTACTTTAGCAGCCTTTCTTTCACTTTTATTGGTAGAGAGATATTTAATCAAACTACTAAAATACTTAACATATGGAGGAACAGAAAATGAACAAGTTAAATTTAAATGCACTAGAGAATCTTATAAGGGAAATTAAAAAGAAGGCGGAAGATCCTTTGCTTGCTAGTTTATATAAAGACGGCATACTGGATGAACTACTTTCAGATAGTATTTATATCCATAGTACATTAGAAGAAAATCCACACTACTTACTACATCCGTTGGCTAAAAGAGATTTACAAGAACACTTTAACCACATGAAAGCTATTGTTGAAAACGATCCCTTTAATCCCTTCTTTCACTTAATAGGTGGGATTGAAGAAATACTAAAGTGATCCTATTTGGGCGGCAGCACTGACTCCTGATAAGCAGCTGTTCCCCTATC
>NZ_JBSFDB010000149.1:0-2385 GCF_053593695.1 Streptomyces sp. NPDC002144 | reverse complement strand
GATCGGCAGGGTGGAGGCGGTGGCGAAGCGGCCGGCGAGCTCCCGCATGTCCGCCACACCGTCCCGGCCGACGTAGTCCACGCACAGGTCCAGCATGTGGGCGCCTTCGCGGATCTGCTCGCGGGCCATCTCCACGCAGTCGTCCCAGCGGGCCTCCAGCATCGCCTCGCGGAACTTCTTCGACCCGTTGGCGTTCGTCCGCTCCCCGATCGCCAGATACGAGATGTCCTGACGGAACGGCACCGACTGATACAACGACGCCGCACCCGGCTCCGGACGCGGATCACGTGACGCAGGCGTCAGTCCACGCACCCGCTCCACCACGGCCCGCAGATGTTCCGGCGTCGTGCCGCAGCAGCCGCCCACCAGCGACAGGCCGTACTCGCGGACGAAGGTCTCCTGCGCGTCGGCGAGCTCCGGCGCGGTCAGCGGGTAGTGGGCGCCGTCCTTGCCCAGGACCGGCAGACCGGCGTTGGGCATGCAGGACAGCTGGACGCGGGCGTGCCGGGCCAGATGGCGCAGGTGCTCGCTCATCTCGGCTGGGCCGGTCGCGCAGTTCAGGCCGATCATGTCGATGCCCAGCGGCTCCAGCGCGGTGAGCGCGGCACCGATCTCCGAGCCCAGCAGCATCGTGCCGGTCGTCTCCACCGTGACCGACACCATCAACGGGACGTCGGCGCCCAGTGCTTGGAGTGCGCGTCGGGCGCCGAGGACGGCCGCCTTCGTCTGGAGCAGGTCCTGCGTGGTCTCCACCAGCAGGGCGTCCGCGCCGCCCGTGAGGAGGCCCTCGGCGTTCCGCTGGTAGGCGTCGCGCAGAACTCCGTACGACACATGCCCCAGGGTCGGCAGTTTCGTGCCCGGGCCCATGGAGCCCAGCACCCAGCGCAGTCGGCCGTCCCGGGCGGCGAACTCGTCCGCCGTCTCGCGGGCGATCCGGGCGCCGGCCTCGGACAGTTCGGCGACGCGTTCGGGGATCTCGTACTCGGCGAGTGCCGCGTGGTTGGCGCCGAAGGTGTTGGTCTCGACGCAGTCGACGCCCGCGTCGAAGTAGGCCGCATGCACGGAGCGGACGATGTCGGGGCGGGTGACGTTGAGGACCTCGTTGCAGCCCTCCAGTTGCTGGAAGTCGTCGAGGGAGGGGTCCTGCGCCTGGAGCATGGTGCCCATCGCCCCGTCGGCCACCACCACCCGGGTGGCCAGGGCGTCGCGCAGCGCCGCGGCCCGGGCCGCCGGTGTCATGACAGCGCCCCCAGCCTGGGGATGAGACGGCGTACCGCGCCGGCGCCGTAGGTGCCGCACAGCCGGTCCAGGAGGTCGTTGCCGTCCAGGGCGTAGGTCTGGGTGCCGCGGCTCTCCAGCACCACCGAGGCGACGGCGCTGCCCAGCCGGGCCGCGTCCTCCAGGTCCAGCTCCCAGGCCAGGGCGGCGAGGAAGCCGGCGCGGTAGGCGTCCCCGGCGCCCGTGGGATCGACGGCGCCCCGGGACGCGACGGCCGGGACGAGGGTGGTGGTGCGGCCCGCGCGGGTGATCCGGGAGCCGCGCTCGCCCTGCGTGGTGACCCAGGTGCCGACGCGGCCCAGCACCTGCTGTTCCGTCCAGCCGGTGCGTTCCTGGATGAGCAGGGCCTCGTACTCGTTGGTGAACAGCCAGCGCGGGGAGTCGAGCAGGGCCCGCGTCTGGGCGCGGTCCAGCCGGGCCAGTTGCTGCGAGGGGTCGGCGACGAAGGGGACGCCGAGGCGCACGCACTGGCGGACATGACGGACCATGGCGTCCGGGTCGTCGGGGGAGATGACGACGAGGTCGGCGCCGCCGGTACGGGCGAGCAGTTCGGGCAGGTCGATGTGGCGGGCCTCCGCCATCGCGCCGGCGTAGAAGAAGCCGATCTGGTTCTGGGCGGTGTCGGTGGCGCACACGAAGCGCGCGGTGTGCAGGGTGTCGCTGATGCGCACGCCCGCCGTGTCGACGCCGTGTTCCTTCAGCCAGACCTCCTGGTCGGCGAAGTCGGCGCCGGCCGCGCCGACCAGCAGCGGGTCGAGGCCGAGCGAACCGAGCCCGAAGGCGATGTTGGCGGCGACCCCGCCGTAGCGGATCTCCAGTTCGTCCGTCAGCAGGGAGAGCGAGATCCGGTCCAGACGTTCCGCGAGGAGCTGGTCGGCGAACCTGTGCGGGAAGGACATGAGGTGGTCCTTGGCGATGGACCCGGTGACGGCGATGCGCATCTCACACCCCCGCGGCCTTGCGCAGGGCGTCCACGCGGTCGGTCTTCTCCCAGGTGAAGTCCGGGAGTTCGCGGCCGAAGTGGCCGTAGGCGGCGGTCTGGGAGTAGATCGGGCGCAGCAGGTCGAGATCGCGGATGATCGCGGCCGGGCGCAGGTCGAAGACCTC
>NZ_JBSFDB010000148.1:0-2649 GCF_053593695.1 Streptomyces sp. NPDC002144 | reverse complement strand
GACGTCGAACACCTCCCTCAACGGCACGGGAGCCTCGTGCGTTGCGAACCCCGACGCCTTCACCCGATCGGTGGCCACGCTGAAAAAGCTCAGTGTCTGAGATCAGCTGGCCAACCGATGACCAGCCACATGAACGCCACTCCCGCGATGGTGAACAAGAGGGTCGCCCGCGTCGGATGCGGACTATGTGCCTCAGGCAAAATGTCTGACGTCGCCAGGTAGAGCAGGAAACCGGCGAAGAAGCCAAGAAATATGCTCAGGATGTGCTCGGAGATGGTGAATGCCAAAGTCACTGACGCGCCCGAGATCGGAGCAGCGGCATCGGCCACGACAAGTGCTAGAGCTTTCCGTCGGTCGTTACCGTATAGCTGGGTAATGGTAAACGTGTTGAACCCGTCGGCGAAGTCGTGGGAGATTACGGCAATGGCGACCACGGTGCCCGTGGTCCCGCCCGCTTGAGCCGCCGCTCCGATAGCGAATCCGTCAAGAAAACTATGCCCCACCAGCGCGCCCGCCGCAGCAATTCCCAACCCTTGGGCTCGCCCATCTCGGGATGCGTGACCATGATGATGGTGAGGCGCTGAGAACGGGTGCGAGTGAGGCCCGTACTCCTCTTCATGTGCCCGGTGGATAGCCACACAGCGTTCCGTTACGTGCAGTACAAGGAAACCGGCTATGAACAGGAGCAGCGGGACAGGGACCCCGAATGTCTCCGTCTCGTTCGTTTCCAGCGCTTCGGGTAGCAAGTCGAAACCGACAATTCCCAGCATCAATCCTGCTGTGAGGCCGAGCACGAGATGTCGTCGGTCACCCACATGTTGCGCGACCCACCCCCCGAGCAGGGTGGTAGCGGTGGCACCGGCTGCTATCAGTAGAGGAGCTGCCATCATGATCTCCCATCACAGATGGAGGCCGAGCACGGAGAAGGAGCTGCCTCCGGTACGGCGGTTTGAGCGCCGCCCAGCCTCAAGCCCCAAACCGGGTAAATGGTGAAGCACTTGCACGGCTGGGAACCTGCCCCGGTCCGAGTTCTTGGCGGATGCCAAACGACTTGCCCCGGGAGGAGGTTGACTGCCCTCCCCCCGGGCGCGGACACAAGTCCGGAGCCTGGCGGCCTGCGCGGCATTGCTTGGCGCGCGTACCTGCGGTCGCCGGCAAGAGATCTCGGCCGGTGCGATCCTCTCGTACGGCGTCACTCCGGCAGTGCTTCACCGTTCTGCTCTCTGGCCATGTAATCCGCGTATCTGCACAGGGCCTGGGCAATTCCGGGACGTTCGTCGTGTGCGCTGCAGCAAGCTGCAGTTGGGATGGCTGACGAGCGGAGACGGGGCACCTGCGTGAACGGTCGGCCGTTCTTTCGAGCAGCCTCTGAAAGAACGAGCCCCGAGCTCAGAGAGCTCGGGGCTCGGGATCGGCTGCGGTGCGGTCCGAAGTGAGCGGAGCCTCGGCCCAGGTCATCGGGGCCAGCGCTCCGACTTCAACTGCGGGCGAACTCGAGGAGGTCCTTGTTGAAGGTCTCGGCGTACTTGGGCACCATGGCGAGACCGTGCGGCGCGCCCTCGTAGACCTTGTACACCACGTCCTTGACGATCTTCGAGGACTTAGCGCCTGCGGAGACGATCGGAACGATCTGATCGTCGTCACCGTGCACGATCAGAGTGGGCACGTCGACCTTCTCGAGGTCTTCGGTGGTGTCCGTCTCGGAGAACGCCTTGATGCAGTCGTAGGCGCCCTTGATTCCGACAGTCATGCTCCAGAGCCAGAACTCGTCGCGCGTGCCCTGGGAGACGGTGGAGCCTTCGCGGTTGGCGCCGTAGAACGGGGCGCTCAGGTCCTTGTAGTACTGAGACCGGTCCGTCGCCACGCCCTCGCGGATCTCGTCGAACACCTCGAGCGGCAGACCCTCGGGGTTCGCTTCCGTCTTGAGCATGAGAGGCGGGATCGCGCCCAGGAGGACCAGCTTGGCGACCCGGCTCGTACCGTGACGGCCGATGTATCGGGTGACTTCACCGCCGCCGGTGGAGTGACCGACCAGGATCACGTTATGAAGGTCCTCGGCTTCGATGACCGCGGCCAGGTCATCGGCGTAGGTGTCGAGGTTGTTGCCGTCCCAGGTTTGTCCGGAGCGCCCGCCCCCGCGCCTGTCGTGCGCGATGGCCCGGTAGCCGTTGTCCGCCATGAGCTTCATCTGCGGGTCCCAGGCAGCGGCCAGCCGTGGGAGAAGACTACGGGCTGACCTGCCCCCCAGTCCTTGTAGAAGATCTGCGTACCGTCGTTGGTGGTGGCGAAAGGCATGGTCTGATGTCCTCTCGGAGCTGGCTTGTAACCTCACGCGTCACGCCGGTTAGGGCTGTGACGGAACTGGGTACATCCTGCGAAGTTCACCCTAGCCCCGGGGCTCCGCTTCAGCGCGTTGAGAACAGTAAAGTCGGGGCGAGTGAACCTGGAAGCGAGTTGCAGCGCCGATGACGGCTCGCCAACTACGTGATTGAGGCGGCACGTTGTGCGGCAACTGGGATGAGTGGAGGGGCTCCCTTTCGTCTGCACAAGCCCAGTCGGCGTGTTCCGTCCCGAGGGCGAGCGAGACGTCGTCAACGGGGCGCGCCAGATAGCTGGTCACGGCGACGCGTCCCTTGCCCGGGATGTCGT
>NZ_JBSFDB010000147.1:0-2717 GCF_053593695.1 Streptomyces sp. NPDC002144 | reverse complement strand
CTCGACAGGCTCCACGCTCTCCAACTCCACGGCGGTATCAGTCACTTGGCGTCACTCCCATGATCGTCGGATCCGCCGTTAGATCTACACTCCCCGACGGTTCTGCTGGACGAAGGCGAACACGTGCCGTCCGGGCGGGCGGCCACTTCGCTGGAGGAGATGGACACCGCGCTCGCCGCCTTGGTGCCCAGGCGGCGGAACAGAGGGTCTACGAGGCGTCGCGGGTGAAGCGCCAGGCCCCGCATGCGAGGGCGAGCGTGAGGTAGAGGACGAGGTCGAAGAGGGCGAAGGAGAGGGAGGGGGTGCGTTCCGGGTGGAGGGGGTGTGGGTGGAGTTGGCCGAGGGTGTCCGCCGCGTTGCTGAGCATGAGCTTGCTGGGCAGGGAGGACCAGCCTTCGACGGCTTTGGCCGCGCCGTAGCCGAGGTAGACCAGGGCGAAAAGTGCGGCGATGGCTCCGGCGGTGTGCCGGATGACGGCCCCGAGGCCGTACCCCACGACGGTGACGACGAACAGGTACAGCCCGGCGCTGGACACGGCGCGCAGCACGCCTGGCGTGCCCAGGCCCACGTCCAGGTGCTGCCTGGCCAGGACCATCTGTCCGATGAAGAAGCCGGCGAACGCGGTCAGTTCGCCCAGTAGCAGGGCGAATCCGCCGGTGACGAGGGTCTTGGCGGTGTAGGCGAGCGCGCGCCGGGGTGTCGCGGTCAGCGTCGAGCGGATCAGTCCGGTGGTGTACTCGCTGCTGACGGCCAGCACGCCGAGGACACCGAAGGCGAGGACGGCGAAGGAGAAGCCGGAGAGCGAGTCGCCCACCGGGTCGAACTGGGCCCGATCGGTGGCCCTCATGTGCGGCCAGGCGTCGGAGATGTGCGCGACGTCCATGAGGCTCAGGGCCAGGCCGAATGCCACGGCGACAAGGGCGGTGATCCAGGTCGAGCGGAGGGAGCGCAGTTTGATGACCTCGCCGGCCATGGCGCCTGTCAGTGCGGTGGGCATCAGAGTTCCGTCCCCTCGGTCCGGTATTCCACGGCGGATTCGGTGAGGTCGAGGTAGGCGTCCTCCAGCGAGGCGCCGGCCGGAACGAAGTCGCTGATCGGGACGTCGGCGAGCAGACGTCCCCGTCCGATGACGAGGAGGTGGTCGACGGTGAGGGCCATCTCGCTCATCAGGTGGCTGGAGACAAGGACGGTGCGTCCTTCGGCGGCCAGCGATCGCATGAGGGTCCGGATCCACCTGATGCCTTCCGGGTCCAGGCCGTTGGCCGGTTCGTCGAAGATGAGCACCGGTGGGTCGCCGAGCAGAGCGGCGGCGATGCCCAGGCGCTGCTTCATGCCGAGGGAGTAGGTGCCGATCCTGCGGTGAGCGACGTCGGTGAGGCCGGTGAGGGCGAGTACCTCGTCGATTCGGCCGCGCCGGATGTGGTTGGTGGCGGCGAGCGCCGCCAGATGCGCCCGCGCCGTGCGGCCCCGGTGGACGGCCGCGGCGTCGAGGAGCGCGCCCACGCGGCGCAGCGGCTGTTCGGCCAGGCGGTAGGGCGCGCCGTTTATCAGGGCGCGGCCGGCGTCCGGGGTGTCCAGGCCGAGGACGGCCCGGATGGTGGTCGACTTCCCCGCGCCGTTGGGGCCGAGGAAGCCGGTCACACGGTCCGGCTGGACCTCGAAGGTGAGGTCGTCGACGGCTGCCTTGCGGCCGAAGCGTTTGGTCAGGTGCTCGCAACGAATCATGTCCCTGACGATGCCGGGACGGCAAAGGCGCTTCATCTGCCTGCGGGCAGGTTCTTCCCGGCCCGGGTCTGCCGTACGGCATAGGACGCACGGACGATGTGGGCAGGGCCGCACGACGCATACGCTCCGATCGTGGAAGGGAAGTCGCGTGTAGTCACGGGGCCGTGGCGGTCCTACTGGCCCGAGGGCCTTGCCGTACTGTCGCTGGCCGTGTGCGGCCTGGCGCCCTGGCATGCGCAGGCGATCTTCTGGGGCGGAGTGCCGCTCGCCTTCGCGCTCTTCTGCGTCACCTCGCTGCGTCCGGCCCGCACCGCCGCGGTCACCCTCGCCACAGCTCTGGCGGTCGCGGTCGCCACCGCCCTTCCCAGGTTCGAACACACCGGGGCTGTGGTGCCGTTCGCGCTGCTCTTCGCCGTCGCCTGGGCCGTGGGCTTCGCGGTCGGCCAGCGGCGCCGGTATCTGCACGCGCTGCTACGACAGCAACAGGACCGCGCCGATCGCGAGGCGGCGGCGGAACGGCTGCGCATCGCCCGCGAACTGCACGACGGCATCGCCCACTCGATGAGCGTGATCTCCGTCCAGGCGGGCTACGGCCGCCTGGTGCTCGACGATCGTCCCGACGACGCACGCAGCGCGCTGGAGGCGATCGAGACCACCGGGCGGGAGACCCTCGTCGAACTGCGGCGCATGCTCGGCGTGCTGCACGAGGACACGGACGACCGGGACGGCACCGACGACGCGGCCCTCGCCCCCGCACCTCGACTCGCCGACCTGGTCCGCCTCGCCGAACGGACCCGGCGCCCCGGTCTGCGGATCGGTCTTGCCGTCACGGGGCAAGCCAGACCACTGCCCGCTGGGCTGGAGACAGCCGCGTACCGGATCGTCCAGGAGGCGCTGACCCGGGTTCGACGTAATTCGAGGGTCTTGGAGGCTCTTGCGGGCTGAAGGTGCAGGTCATCGGGCTGCGGGCGGTGCGAACGGCTGGAATTGCC
>NZ_JBSFDB010000146.1:0-2722 GCF_053593695.1 Streptomyces sp. NPDC002144 | reverse complement strand
CGCAGGAACGTGCCCAGCGTGGAGGGGGCACGGATCCCGCCGAACAGGGCCGGCATCGCACCATGGCGCAGGACGTCCAGGTCGTCGATGCTGTCGGCGCCCGCGACCATGCCGGCCACGATGCTGGTGGCCTTGGCGTCCGCCGCCGCACCCGCGTTGCTCTTCGCCCCGCTCAGCCTCACCTTGTCCGTCACCAGACGGGCGAGCCCGCATCGCCCGGCCAGTCGCATCACCGGGACCAGCCCGGCGTGCGCGACCAGATTCGTGTCATCGAACGCGGCGGACACCGCCGCAGCGGCATGGGAAGATTGCATCTCGCGGATGCACTCCGATTCTGTGGACATGGAACCCTAGGAAGTCCCATCGTCCTAGCTCAGAGGGCATCCGCGTCTTCATGTCCAAGCCCTGGACCGACTGTTGCCCGGTGGATCGAGGTTAAGACGCCGGCTGGTCTCGGCGGCGACAACTTGATCCAGGGTGTGCAGGGCGCCGGCGTACCTGCCGCTGTCGGCGGCGGCCTGGTGCAGGACGTAGGCCATTGCGGGGGCGCCTAAGAACAGGCTGGTGTCCTTTCCGTCGATCAGCGGGCCGACGACGGCAAGTTGCTGGTGGACGGTCTCCCACGAGGTCAGGCCTTGGCGAGCACGCTCGATGTGGAGGAGGGCGATGCAGAGGGGACCGTGTGCAAGGGACTGGCGAGTGGCGATGGCCGTGTCGGGACGGGGCGGGGCGGTGGTCACCGGTTGGCTCCTTCGGTGCGAGAGATCCAGGACAAGGCGGCGACCCGGACGAGGCGCCGGCAGCTGGCTTCGGCGTCCGGGTCGATGCCTGCGATGCGGTTGTGGTGCATGTGCAGCAGAGACGGCAGCACCAGGGCCGGATCGGCGCCGACCGCTTCGAGCTCTTGGCGGTAGTCAGCCAGGACGCTGCGGCGCAGCGCCCACACTGCGGCCACGTGATCACCACGCGCGAGTTCCCGGACGGCGGGATGGTCGGGGTCCGCACCGGCAAGCCGTACGGTCATGGCCTGCACGTCGCGCGGCGCGGCGTCGCCTTCGCCCTTCAGGAAGTTGTCGGTCAGCCATGCCCAGCCTGCGGCCGGTGAACCGAGGAAGGCGGTGGCAATGTCCGCGATGCTGGCTGCGGTGAGGGCTGGACGCTGGCTGTCCGGGAGTGGGACAACGAGCTGTGTGAGCGCGGCGGCGGAGTCGGCGGCGAAGAACTGCTCTGCGGCCTGCAGAGTGGGCCCGGTGCCATAGCGTCCGGTCTCCGGGTGGTCGGTGTCCCACTGCGCCCGTTGGATTAGGCCCTCACTGCGCAGCTCGGCTGCCCAGGAGGCGACGCGTGAGGCAGCGTCACCGAAGGCGTCCGGGGACGTCAGCCTCATGCGCAGCCGCAGGTGGCTGTCAGGGTCGGCGTAGCGCCTGGTAGACGGTCAAGTGCGCCCAGAGCTCCTGCTGGACACCGACAGGGTCCTGGGAGCGCAGCACCAGTCCGGTCTGCAGCGTGTGGCGCACAGAATAGAACGCCGACCGCGGTCCCGCGATACCGCCCGTCGCCCTGCTGGCCGCGTTCCTGCCCGGCCTCATCGTGCAGATGATCACCACCGGCCTCGCCGAGGAGCCCGTCTGGCGCGAGTTCGCCCTGCCCCGCCGCTACTGCCCGCTGCTCAGCACGCTCGTCGTCGGCCCCTGTGGGGTGCCTGGCCCTGCCGCTGCTCCTGACCGAGTGGGGCGGGAGCGCGTCACCTGGCACGCCGCTGGAGTTCATCGTCACCGCGATCGCCTTCAGCTTCGTGATGACGTGGGTGTTCAACCGCCCCGGCGAGAGCCTGCCGCTGGCGATGCTGCTGCACTCCGGCGTCAATAACTACTTCTCCCTGGCCTGGTCCGACATGTTCCCGTGGCTGCCCGACGGTTACGCCGCGCACGCCTTCCTGCTCGTTTCCGCCGCCGCGGCCGCCGTCCTGCTGATCGCCACGCGCGGCTGGCTGGGCTGCCCGCCGGCGCGCGACGCCCACGCGCTGCCGGGGCGGACGGCCTGACTCCCTGCGGTCCGCCCAGCCGAAGCACCCGAGACGGCATGTGACCACGGTGGCCACGTGCCATCGGCCGTGCTCCCGACGGGAGTTCGGCCGCTGCTGGACCGTCCGCCTGAGAAGATCGCGGGACTCTTCACACCTGAGGACCCAGATCAATACCGCGAGCGACGTCTGCACAAGCTTCTGGGCATCTACGGCGTCGGCCCGGATACGGCGCGGCCTTGTTGATAGCAGCCGGCGACAACCCCGATCGTCTGGCCGCCGAGACATCGTTTGCTTGTGAAACCTTGCCTCTTCTCTTGGTCAAGGTTCAGGGTTTGCTGCCGAGCGGGAGGCATGTTTCCAGATGGCGACAATGAGGGCGGTGCACTTGCGAACATCGTGCGCCCTGGGCGCACGCCCCGCACCACCCTTGAACCCTGTGCACCGGTGTAGTTCTGTGAGCCGGCTGCTGTCGGCGTACTTGTGGCGGTGGTCAGTCAACGCCCTTGTGCGCCAGGATGCTCCGGTGAACGATTACATAGCGCCCCTCGCCCCGCGCCCCACCCCCGCACTGCATCCCATAGGTGGAGCGGCCCGGTTCGCTGTCGGGGCGCTCGCTCTCGCCGGGGCCGCGTGGACGGTGCGGGCGATATGGGAGATACGGCTGGCCGTGACGGGGGAGCCCGCGTCCGGGGCGCC
>NZ_JBSFDB010000145.1:0-2846 GCF_053593695.1 Streptomyces sp. NPDC002144 | reverse complement strand
GCGCCCTCCTCACCGCCATCCCCACCCTCATCGTCTACTTCGTCCTGCAACGCCAGTTCGTCAGCGGCCTCACCCTCGGCGCCAACAAGGGCTGACCCCCACGACGCCGAGCCCTTTCACATGGAAGAGACCCCCGTGCACCACCCCTTCACCCCGGTCGCCTCCGTCCCCGTGGATCCGGCCAACGCCCGTGTCCACGAGGAGGGCTGGCAGTCCTGGAGCCCCAGCGGCGCCTACGCCCTCGGTGAGAAGCCGTACCGCCCGACCAACGACAACTGGGCGACGGTCTGTTACCGCCCGGGCGTCACCGTTCCCGAGGGCGTCTTCCAGGGTGAGGGCCTGCTGGCACTCGATCCCGGTGACGGTTCGCCGACCCGGCTCTGGGCGGCCGTGAACCCCACGGGCGAGGTTCCGTCGATCCGTCTGACGGTGACGGACGGCCTCGCGGAGGTCAGCGCGGACGGCGCGGTGAAGGAGTGGAGGGGCACGGACATCCAGGAGGCGCTGGGCAGTTGGGCCGAGAGCCTCGGCGTCGAGCCGCCGCGCCCGGCACCGACGGTCTGGTGCTCCTGGTACGAGTACTTCACCCAGGTCACCGAGGACGACATCCACGAGAACCTCCGTGCGATGGACACCCTCGACCTGCCCATCGAGGTGGTGCAGATCGACGACGGTTACCAGAGCGCCCTCGGCGACTGGCTCACCCTCTCCGGCCGCTTCCGCTCCCGTGCGGGCATCGCCGACGCCATCCGGGCGCGCGGCCGCCGGGCCGGCATCTGGACGGCCCCCTTCCTGGTCGACCCGGCGAGCGAACTGGCCACCGAGCACCCCGACTGGCTGGTCCACGACGCGGACGGCGGCTTCACGCACGCCGGCCGCAACTGGGGCCACGACCTGAGGGTGCTGGACACCACCCACCCCGAGGCGGCGGCCTACCTGACCGAGGTGTTCCGCACCCTGCGCGCCGAGGGCTACGACTACTTCAAGGTCGACTTCCTCTACGCGGGAGCGCTGGAGGGCGTACGGCACGCCTCCGTCGACGCGCTGACGGCGTACCGCTCGGGGATCGAGCTCATCCGTGAGGCGATCGGCCCGGACGCGTACCTGCTCGGCTGCGGGGCGCCCGTCCTGCCCTCCATCGGCCTGTTCGACGCGATGCGGGTGAGCCCCGACACGGCTCCGCACCGCCGCCCCGAGGCGGACGACTACAGCCAGCCCGGCCAGGACCCGGCCGAGTTCACCGGCGCGGGCCGCCAGTGGCAGCACGGCCGGTTCTGGATCAACGACCCGGACTGCCTGATGGCCCGCCCGGCCGTGGAGACGCGCGAGCGCTGGGCGGCGCACGTGGCGGCGACCGGCGGCTTGATGGCCTCCAGCGACCGTCTGCTGTCCCTGGACGAGTGGGGCGTGGCCACCACGCGCCGTCTGCTGTCGGGAGGCGCGAAGTGAGCCGCGCCCTGAACGTGCCGGGCATCGCCTACGGCGGCGACTACAACCCGGAGCAGTGGCCCGAGGAGGTCTGGGCCGAGGACATGCGCCTGATGGCCGAGGCCGGGGTCACCATGGTCAGCGTCAACATCTTCTCCTGGGCGCTGCTGGAGCCCTCCGAGGGCACCTACGACTTCTCGCGCCTCGACCGCATCCTCGACCTGTTGCACGCCCACGGCATCGCCGCCGACCTCGCGACCCCGACGGCGGCCCCGCCGGCCTGGTTCTTCGTCGCGCACCCGGACGCCCTGCCGGTCGACAAGGACGGCCGCAGACTGTCGTACGGGAGCCGTCAGACGTTCTGCCCGTCGAGCCCCGCCTACCGCGAGGCGGCCCTGCGGATCACCGGCGAACTGGCCCGCCGCTACGCCGACCACCCGGCCGTGGTGATGTGGCACGTCCACAACGAGTACGGCTGCCACAACGCCGAGTGCTACTGCGACACCAGCGCGGCGGCCTTCCGCGACTGGCTGCAGGACCGGTACGCGAGCCTGGACGCCCTCAACCACGCCTGGGGCACCACCTTCTGGAGCCAGTGGTACTACGACTGGGACCAGATCCTGCCCCCGCGCGCCACCGGCGCGGTCCCCAACCCCACCCACCAGCTGGACTGGCGCCGCTTCTGCAGCGACGCCCTGCTGTCGCTGTACGAGGCGGAGCGCGACGTCCTGCGGGAGGCGGCCCCGGACACCCCGGCCACCACCAACTTCATGGTGATGTACAACTTCGACGCCCTCGACTACTGGCGCTGGGCGCCGCAGCTGGACATCGTCTCCAACGACCACTACCTCCAGTCCGCCGACCCCGAGTCGCAGATCGACATCGCGCTCAGCGGCGACCTGGTCCGCTCGCTGGCGGGCGGCCCCTGGCTGCTGATGGAGCACTCCACCGGCGCGGTCAACTGGCAGCCGGTCAACCGGGCCAAGACGGCGGGGGAGTTGCGCCGCAACGCCCTGTCCCACGTGGCCCGGGGCGCCGACGGCATCGCCTACTTCCAGTGGCGGGCCGCCAAGGCCGGCGCCGAGCAGTGGCACTCCGCGATGCTCCCGCACGCCGGCACGGACAGCCAGATCTGGCGGGACGTGGTCCAACTGGGTTCGGACCTGCGGGCGTTGGCGGAGGTCCGGGGCGCGGTCGGCACGGCCGAGGTCGCGATCGTCTGGGACTGGAACGCCCGTTGGGCGCTGGAACTCCCCTCCCAGCCAAGCGCCGAACTCCGCTTCCAGGACCTGGTGCGGGCCTGGTACGAGCCGCTGTGGCGGGCGGGCGTGGCGGTGGACTTCGTACGCCCCGACGCCGACCTGTCCGCCTACCGCCTGGTCCTGGCCCCCTCCCTCTACCTGATCGACGACGAGGGC
>NZ_JBSFDB010000144.1:1292-2896 GCF_053593695.1 Streptomyces sp. NPDC002144 | reverse complement strand
GGGGTGGTGGGTGGCTGGTCGTTGTTTGAGAACTGCACAGTGGACGCGAGCATCTGTGGCCAAGTTTTTAAGGGCGCACGGTGGATGCCTTGGCACCAGGAACCGATGAAGGACGTGGGAGGCCACGATAGGCCCCGGGGAGTCGTCAACCAGGCTTTGATCCGGGGGTGTCCGAATGGGGAAACCCGGCAGTCGTCATGGGCTGTCACCCTTGCCTGAACACATAGGGCAAGTGGAGGGAACGCGGGGAAGTGAAACATCTCAGTACCCGCAGGAAGAGAAAACAACCGTGATTCCGGGAGTAGTGGCGAGCGAAACCGGATGAGGCCAAACCTACGACGTGTGAGACCCGGCAGGGGTTGCGTCGTGGGGGTTGTGGGATCTCTCTTCCACGGTCTGCCGGCCGTGGGACGAGTCAGAAACCGTTGATGTAGGCGAAGGACATGCGAAAGGTCCGGCGTAGAGGGTAAGACCCCCGTAGTCGAAACGTCAGCGGCTCGTTTGAGAGACACCCAAGTAGCACGGGGCCCGAGAAATCCCGTGTGAATCTGGCGGGACCACCCGCTAAGCCTAAATATTCCCTGGTGACCGATAGCGGATAGTACCGTGAGGGAATGGTGAAAAGTACCCCGGGAGGGGAGTGAAATAGTACCTGAAACCGTGTGCCTACAAGCCGTGGGAGCGTCGGAACAAGGCTTGCCTTGTTCTCGTGACTGCGTGCCTTTTGAAGAATGAGCCTGCGAGTTTGCGGTGTGTTGCGAGGTTAACCCGGGTGGGGTAGCCGTAGCGAAAGCGAGTCCGAACAGGGCGCTTTGAGTAGCACGCTCAAGACCCGAAGCGGAGTGATCTAGCCATGGGCAGGTTGAAGCGGAGGTAAGACTTCGTGGAGGACCGAACCCACCAGGGTTGAAAACCTGGGGGATGACCTGTGGTTAGGGGTGAAAGGCCAATCAAACTCCGTGATAGCTGGTTCTCCCCGAAATGCATTTAGGTGCAGCGTCGTGTGTTTCTTGCCGGAGGTAGAGCACTGGATAGGCGATGGGCCCTACCGGGTTACTGACCTTAGCCAAACTCCGAATGCCGGTAAGTGAGAGCGCGGCAGTGAGACTGTGGGGGATAAGCTCCATGGTCGAGAGGGAAACAGCCCAGAGCATCGACTAAGGCCCCTAAGCGTACGCTAAGTGGGAAAGGATGTGGAGTCGCAGAGACAACCAGGAGGTTGGCTTAGAAGCAGCCACCCTTGAAAGAGTGCGTAATAGCTCACTGGTCTAGTGATTCCGCGCCGACAATGTAGCGGGGCTCAAGCGTACCGCCGAAGTCGTGTCATTGCAGTAATACTCCCAACGGAGGCTGTGATGGGTAGGGGAGCGTCGTCTGCCGGGTGAAGCAGCCGCGTAAGCGAGTTGTGGACGGTTGACGAGTGAGAATGCAGGCATGAGTAGCGATTCACACGTGGGAAACGTGTGCGCCGATTGACTAAGGGTTCCTGGGTCAAGCTGATCTGCCCAGGGTAAGTCGGGACCTAAGGCGAGGCCGACAGGCGTAGTCGATGGATAACCGGTTGATATTCCGGTACCCGCTGTGAAGCGTCAAACATCGAACCT
>NZ_JBSFDB010000144.1:0-1198 GCF_053593695.1 Streptomyces sp. NPDC002144 | reverse complement strand
GTCTGAGCTGGGGGTGGCCGCAGAGACCAGCGAGAAGCGACTGTTTACTAAAAACACAGGTCCGTGCGAAGCCGTAAGGCGATGTATACGGACTGACGCCTGCCCGGTGCTGGAACGTTAAGGGGACCGGTTAGCTCCATTTCGGTGGGGCGAAGCTGAGAACTTAAGCGCCAGTAAACGGCGGTGGTAACTATAACCATCCTAAGGTAGCGAAATTCCTTGTCGGGTAAGTTCCGACCTGCACGAATGGCGTAACGACTTCTCGACTGTCTCAACCATAGGCCCGGTGAAATTGCACTACGAGTAAAGATGCTCGTTTCGCGCAGCAGGACGGAAAGACCCCGGGACCTTTACTACAGTTTGATATTGGTGTTCGGTTCGGCTTGTGTAGGATAGCTGGGAGACTGTGAACTCCGGACGCCAGTTCGGGGGGAGTCGTCGTTGAAATACCAGTCTGGTCGTGCTGGATGTCTAACCTGGGTCCGTGATCCGGATCAGGGACAGTGTCTGATGGGTAGTTTAACTGGGGCGGTTGCCTCCTAAAGGGTAACGGAGGCGCCCAAAGGTTCCCTCAGCCTGGTTGGCAATCAGGTGTTGAGTGTAAGTGCACAAGGGAGCTTGACTGTGAGACCGACGGGTCGAGCAGGGACGAAAGTCGGGACTAGTGATCCGGCGGTGGCTTGTGGAAGCGCCGTCGCTCAACGGATAAAAGGTACCCCGGGGATAACAGGCTGATCTTCCCCAAGAGTCCATATCGACGGGATGGTTTGGCACCTCGATGTCGGCTCGTCGCATCCTGGGGCTGGAGTCGGTCCCAAGGGTTGGGCTGTTCGCCCATTAAAGCGGTACGCGAGCTGGGTTTAGAACGTCGTGAGACAGTTCGGTCCCTATCCGCTGTGCGCGTAGGAGTCTTGAGAAGGGCTGTCCCTAGTACGAGAGGACCGGGACGGACGAACCTCTGGTGTGCCAGTTGTTCTGCCAAGGGCATGGCTGGTTGGCTACGTTCGGGAGGGATAACCGCTGAAAGCATCTAAGCGGGAAGCCTGCTTCGAGATGAGGACTCCCACCCACTTGATGGGGTAAGGCTCCCAGTAGACGACTGGGTTGATAGGCCGGATCTGGAAGCACGGTAACGTGTGGAGGTGACCGGTACTAATAGGCCGAGGGCTTGTCCTCAGTTGCTCGCGTCCACTGTGTT
>NZ_JBSFDB010000143.1:0-2976 GCF_053593695.1 Streptomyces sp. NPDC002144 | reverse complement strand
ATCACCCACTACCCCCAACTCCACCCAGACCAGCGGCGCCTGCTCGGCCACCTCGGCCTCACCGAAGATGAAGTGGCCCGCTTCCACACCCGGCCACCCCGCCGCCCGCTCGCCTGGCGACGACGCTGAAAACGCTCCGTACGTTGTGTGGTGAGCCCCTCGTACGGTTGACCCGCCCAGGGGCGCCGGGTGTGGTTCAAAACGCTCTGCCGTATGTGGCTTTCAGTGAATGGCCGCCCAGCGCCCCACGACGACTCGGCTGCCAATTAGGAATTGCGAATGATCGCTGAGTAGGGAATCGACAGCGAGGTCGTCCGTCGGGAAGCGCCCGCAGCACACCGCACGGAGGCACCACATGGCCATGATCTGGGCCGGCATCGATGCAGGCAAGACCCATCATCACTGACCCAAGCCGTCTCTGACCAGGGAAAATGGAGAAGCGGGGAGTGTAGATCTAACGGCGGATCCGACGATCATGGGAGTGACGCCAAGTGACTGATACCGCCGTGGAGTTGGAGACCGTGGAGCCTGTCGAGAGTGCCCAGCCTGGGCAGCCTGTGCCCGTGTCCGACGAGCAGCTCGTCGCGATGCTGGTGGAGCGTGCCCGGTCCGAGGGGCTGCAGCTGACCGGGCAGGGTGGGCTGCTGCAGCAGCTGACCAAGCGGGTGCTGGAGTCCGCCCTGGAGGGCGAGATCACCGATCACGTCGGCTACATCAAGCACGATGCGGCCGGCAGGAACAGCGGCAACAGCCGTAACGGCACCCGGGCCAAGACGGTGCTGACCGACGTCGGCCCGGTCGAGGTGAAGGTGCCCCGTGACACCGCCGGCACCTTCGAACCGCAGATCGTCAAGAAGCGGCAGCGCCGGCTGACCGGCGTGGACGAGATGGTGCTTTCCCTGTCCGCGAAGGGCCTCACACACGGGGAGATAGCGGCTCATCTGGCCGAGGTGTACGGGGCGGAGGTGTCCAAGCAGACCATCACCACGATCACGGACAGCGATAGTGATACCCGGGTCCCCGGCGGTCGTGACTCGATCACTGACTGACGTCCTGCTGGACTGTCTTCGCCTTGGTCTGTCCGGCTTGCCGGGGACCGTCCCCGAGGCCCCGGCCGGGTGGATCATGACCTCATAGGAGCCTGGCCAGAGGCCCCGTCGCTGTCCTGTCTGCCCCGCCCGGCCGGAGCCACCTCCGGTCAGGAAGGCATCTCCAGCATGACAGGAACGGACACCAAGGCAGCCATGGTGATCGGCGGGGTGGACTCCCACGCCGACACCCTCCACGTCGCCGTGGTCACCGACCGCGGCGGCCAGCTCGCCGACGCCGAGTTCCCCACAACGCCCGCCGGATACACGGCTGCTCTCGCATTCGTGGCTGCTCACGGCGTTGTTGCCGCCATCGGCGTGGAAGGCACGTCTTCCTACGGGTCGGGATTCACGCGCGCGGCCCACCAGACTGGCCTCACCGTGATCGAAGTCAACCGGCCGGACAAGGCCGAGCGCCGCAGGATCGGCAAATCCGACCCGATCGACGCCTATGCCGCCGCCCGAGCAGTCGTCTCCGGGCGGGCCACCAGTGCCCCCAAAGGCGACGCCGTCTCCGGGATCCGGGCTCTGCACAACGCAGCACGGTCTGCAATCAAGGCTCGTACGGCGGCATTGAACCAGATCGGGCACATCCTGATCAGTGCGCCCAATGCGATCCGCACGAAGTACGAGGTGCTGCAGGGCGACAAGCGCATCGCCGCGCTGACCCGGCTCCGGGTCGGCAACGACCTCGCCCTCGCGCCCGTCCTGACCGCTCTGCGCACGCTCGCGATGCGTGTCCAGAGCCTGACCGCCGAACACGACGCTCTGACCGCCGAGTTGGACGTCCTGGTCACACGGCTCAACCCCGGCCTACGCGCCGCCTACGGCGTCGGCCCCGACACCGCGACACAGCTGTTGATCACGGCTGGCGACAATCCTGCCCGCCTGCGCACCGAAGCATCCTTCGCCGCCTTGTGCGGTGTTGCCCCCGTTCCGGCCTCCAGCGGCAAGACCAACCGGCACCGGCTCTCCCGCGGCGGCGACCGTGCTGCCAACGCGGCCCTCCACCGGATCGCACTCGTCCGTATGCGTCGTGACCAGCGCACCCGTGACTACGTTGCCCGGCAGACTGACGCCGGCCGGACCAAGAAGGAGATCCTCCGGCTTCTCAAGCGCGCGATCGCGCGAGAGGTCTTCCGTCTCCTGACTACCACGGTCGAGGTCCCCGAGATCGCGGATCTCAGGCCGGCCCGCCAGGCCAAGAACATCACGCTCACCGCCGCCGCGAACCACTTCGGAGTCTGGCCCGCCGTCATCTCCAATATAGAGCGGGGCCTTCGCCGCGACGACGCCTTCGCCAGCAGCTACCGCGAGTGGCTCGCTGCCGCTTGACCAACAATAGGAGCATCAAGGTGATGGAGGGCATGGCGGAATGGCAGGCCCGCCCGCTGGACCGCGTCTACCCGGTTGTCTTCGTGGACGCCATCAACGTCAAGATTCGCGATGGCAAGGTCGCCAACCGGCCCATCTACGTCGCGATGGCCGTCACGGTCGAGGGCACCCGGGACATCCTCGGGATCTGGGCCGGTGACGGTGGTGAGGGCGCCAAGCACTGGCTGCAGGTCTTCACCGAGCTGAAGAATCGCGGAATTGAAGATGTCCTGATGCTCGTCTGCGACGGGTTGAAAGGTCTGCCGGACGCGGTCGAGACGGTCTGGCCCCGCACGGTCGTCCAAACATGCATCGTTCACTTGATTCGCAACAGCATCCGGTACTGTGCCCGCCAGGACTGGGACAAGGTCGCCAAGGATCTCAAGCCCGTTTACACCGCTCCCAGCGAGGCCGCCGCAACCGAACGGTTCTTGGAGTTCTCCGAGAGGTGGGGCACCAAGTATCCGGCCGTGATCAAGCTGTGGTCCGACGCCTGGGCCGAGATGGTGCCCTT
>NZ_JBSFDB010000142.1:0-3113 GCF_053593695.1 Streptomyces sp. NPDC002144 | reverse complement strand
GCCCACCCCGTGCGCAGGGAGCGGGCGCCACCAGCCGGAGCACACCGGCGCACTACTCAACGCCGATCGGCTACACCATCACGCGGGACGCCATCAGCAGCAAGAGCCGTGTCATCCCTTCATCTGGTTAGCGTCCGGCTCCTGGCTGGCACTGTCATCGGACCTGTTCCAGGGTGGCCAGCAAAAGACGGCAGTTGGTGACCGCCTCGTAGCTGCTGCCCAGGGGCTGGTAGCGGTAGGAGCGGCGGTCGCTGACCACAGGCCCTTCCACGCGGCGTAGGGGCGCATTGGCTTCGTTCACTTCAAGCAGCATTGTCGTGGGACTTCTGCGGCGCGGGTAGTGCCAGTGCATTCGCTGGCGGAGGGTGTTAAGGCATGGCGCAACGGAACATTCAGCCTGAGATCCGGCGGCGCGTTCTGCGCCGCCGGTCCTGGCCAGTCCTGACCTGGGGTGGGATCGCCCTTCTCTGGAGCCTGTACCTCCTGGTGCTGCTCGCTTTCCTAGCACACGAGAACTATCCCGACATATCTTTTGTGGCAGCCGCGATGCTGGCGGCCACAGCGCTCCTGCGACGAATCGGCAGCTGCGGAGTAGTGCTGCTGCCCGATTCAATGCGGGTGGAGAACCTCATCAGGTTCTACCGGATCCCGTACGCCTGCGTACGGGACGTACACGTGGCGCCCACCGGGGGACTGGAGATCGAAACCCTTCAAGGGGAAGTCGTTCGAGGTTTCGCTTTTGGTGGATCGTTCGTTGATGCATTCTTCAAAACGAGCGAGCGAGCGGCGGTCGAAATAGGGGGACGGGTGGCTCCTGCTCGTGACTTGTCAGTGTGAAAGAGAGTGAGCTGACGTACGGACTTCGTCGTTGCTGGTCATCGGACATCCCCTTCGGGCTGGCTGCTCTTTTCGCAGTTGCGGGAGCGCTGGCCGCCACCCGCTGACCTTGGCCGCCTGCTTAACCTGATCGCGCTGCTGGCTACTGCCGGTGAATCCGACGCCGCATCTCCGGATACTGGTGGCCGGCCGCCACGGGCGCGCTGCGCCAGCGGCAGAGCGCCGAGTTGTTCGCCGCCCTCCCGGCGTTCTTGGATCCGGTCAGGACGCGGGTCGATCAACTGGGCCTGGGTCCCACCGGCCGCCCGGTCGGGTCACTGCTGGCTCGGACTCTAGGACGCGGCCTGCGCGTTTTTCGAACCTGCCGCCCTGCTCGAGCGGCGAGCACGAGGAACCCGCCGTAGCCGACCCTGGCGCCCCGGAGCTCGTAGCGAGGCCGGGCTCCCCAGGCCACGGCCGTTGTGGTGCGGCAAGTTCGGCGAGCAACGCAGCGTGAGCGAGACGGGCGCGGGCAGGAGGCGGGTTGCTGGGGCCGACACTGTAACCGGGCGCCCTGGCGGGGTAATGAGCGAAATGCCCCCCATCGCCGCTGCGGTGCGCCTAGACATTAATCTGCCCGAATAGCTCTACTTTGTTTCGCGTCTCATGCGGGATAGCGCGTGAGGCGACATGCTCGAGTATTGAGCCGGTGCCGCGGTCAAGCGCAGGATCCACCGGCTGTTCGCCGACGACGATGATGGAGGCGACCACGGAAACCTGGGTGCGCACTGTTGTCAGCGGGTTTCGGGTTCCGGGTGTCGGGCTTTGGTCCGTACGGCGACCTCGACGTCGAAGCGGGGCGTGTCCTCGGCTTTGGCATACGTGGTCACGGCGGCCTGTGTGGTGTCGGCCAGATCCCTCCAGTTCTTCCACGCTCGCTCGTACTCGTCGGTCTGCTTCGGCGACCACGGCGATGCCGTGGGCCGTCCGAACCTGTTTCTCAGCTCCAGGACCTGGGCGCGCGCTGCGTCCGCCGCCGTCTGCATCTCCACGAGATCGTCGAATGTGTGTGCCACGTTCACGGATCCTATGTTGCTGGCCAGGCAGCCTCGCGTCGCCGGCCGTAGCGCCCGTAGGTCATGTGTTGTCGGGAGTGGTCTCACCGTGGCTCAGGCGGGGCAGCGAGCCACTGACGCAATGGCTTGACCTGTTGCTTTGCGTAACTTCGGGGGGTCGTTTCCCTGTTGTGCACGAGCAACGTCCCAGGGCGGGTATGCACCATGGGGATGGCCTCAACGGATCACCGTGGCCAGAGCTGCGGTGATGGTACAGGCGAGGGTGAGAACGGCGACGAATGCGGCGGCAGCAGTCCTGATGGCGACCGGGTAGGTGGCGCCGTCGAAGCGGGCGAGGACGCCTGCGGTGGTGGCGACCAGCAGTGCCAGGGTGACCACGAGCGCAGTGGCGGAAAGGGCGAGTGCGACGGTCACGGCAGACTCCTTTGGGCGGGCATGGTGCTGACCCAACTGTTGTCTGGGATCCGGCGTGCGTCAGGGTCCGCCGGGACGATGATGAACACCGGCGAACACCGAACTCGGGGGAGGACGGGTGCGCGAGGAGCAGACAGGGTCTGATCAGGCGTTGTCGGAGCTGAGGAACCGGCTGGCCGACGGTCTGGCGCGCGCCCGGCTGAGCAAGACGCAGCTGGGGGTAAAGGCGGGACTTGCGCGCACGACGGTGTACGAGGCGTTGCGGGCTGACGGTCCGCTTCCGTCGCCAGAGACAGTGGCGGCCTTGGCCAAGGCGCTGAGGCTGCCGGTGGACGAACTGCTGGATCTTCGGCGCCGTGCTGTGGCGGTTTCGGTGGATATCGCGGGGCCGGGGCGGCCGTTGTCGGAGTGGGATCCACACGATTTGGAGGTTCATCCGGCCGGCGTCGCTGCGGGGGGAAACGCCAGTCGGATGCGCCTGCGGCGGGTGCTGCCCAGCTACGTGACGCGTCACCACGACCAGGTACTGGCCGAGGTGGTGCGTGAAGCCGCCGCGGGCTTTAGCCAGATGGTGGTGCTGATCGGTACGTCTTCTACGGGCAAGACCAGGGCTTGTTGGGAGGCTGTTCAGCCGCTGGCCGGATCGGGCTGGCGGTTGTGGCACCCCTTCGACCCGACGCGTGCCGAGGCCGCCCTGGAGGACCTGCACCGGGCCCAGTTGGGGCAGCCTGTGCCCGTGTCCGACGAGCAGCTCGTTGCGATGCTGGTGGAGCGTGCCCGGTCGGAGGGGTTGCAGCTGACCGGGCA
>NZ_JBSFDB010000141.1:0-3271 GCF_053593695.1 Streptomyces sp. NPDC002144 | reverse complement strand
GCCGGTGAAGCTGCTCCGCCTGTTCGCTGATGGTCATCGGCCATCGACCAGCACGAGTACCCGAGTCGTAACACACACCACGCCCGTGACCTGCGCATTCACGATGCACATCACTCAGAGGGCGTTTATGCAGGTCAAGCTCCATATGTGGCTCTCGCCCCTGCCCCGCTTTGAGGGTCTTCATCCCGCAGGCGATGAATGGCGCTCCCCAGGTCGGATGCTCAGCCATCCATCTCGTTCGGTTCTGTACCTGGGAGTCCGTCTGGTTTGAGGTTGCCACGGAATCGCCCAATGAACAGCGGCCCGAGCCCTCCGCCTCGCCCGTGATCACGCTACGCCGTGAGCGAGCGCAAGCCGTACCCCAGCGACCTGTCCGACGCCCGATGGGCCCTGATCGAGCCGACGTTGACGGCCTGGAGGAAGGCCCGACTCGACCGCAGACCAACCGGACAGCCGGCCAAGGTCGATTTACGGGACGTCTTCAATGCGATGCTCTACGTGAACCGCACCGGAATCCCCTGGAAATATCTCCCGGACGACTTCCCGAACCACGGCACCGTTTACGCCTACTACGCCGCCTGGCGCGATGAGGGAATCTTCGCCCAACTCAACTATGACCTGACCGGACTGGCGCGCGTGAAAGACGGGCGCAAGCCCGAGCCGACCGCATCCGTGATCGATACCCAGAGCGTGAAGACTTCCACCAACGTGCCCGTGACCAGCCAGGGAACTGACGCCGCGAAGAAGATCGTCGGCCGCAAGCGCGGCATCCTCACGGACACGATCGGCCTCATCCTCGCCGTGACCGTCGTCGCCGCCGCCGGCCTGTCGGAAAACGCCCTGGGAATCCGCCTCCTCGACAAGGCGAAGGAGACGTACGGGTCACGGTTCACGGAACGGCGACATGCTGTCAAGGATCGACCTGTGGTCTATGAGGTCGTGAACCGCACTGGCGGCCTTGGCGACCGCGTCTCGGGCTGCGGGAACGAGCGCAGTGAGGTTGGCGAAGGCGTGAATCATGCCGGGGACTCGCCAGGACGTGACGTCATTGCCGGCGGCCCGTAGTGCATCGGCATAGGCCTCTCCTTCATCGCGCAATGGGTCAAATGCCGCCGTGATCACCACCGCGGGCGGCAAGCCGGACAGATCCGGTGACCGAAGCGGCGCCAGGCGCAGATCCTGCGGGTCGTCGAACGGGCCCGGGTAGTGGGCGTGGAACCAGCGGATGTCTTGTTCGGTGAGCCCGAAGCCCTCGGCGAACGCCGCCCGCGACGGCCAGTCCGCGTGGTAATCGACAGGCGGATACAGCAGCAACTGAGCTGCCGGCGGCTGTTCGCCATTGCGAACTGCCAGCTGACAGACCACTGCCGCCAGGTTGGCACCGGCGCTGTCTCCGCCGACTATCACCCGGCCCGGCTCTGCGCCCAGGTCGCCAGCGTACTGCTGAGCCCACCGCAAGGCCGCGCAGGCATCCTCCAATGACGCTGGAAAGGGGTGCTCGGGCGCCAGACGGTACTCCACGGACAGCACGTGCAGGTCTCCAAGTCTGCACAACAGCCGGCACAGCTCGTCGTGGCTGTCCACGTCACCGGCGATGAACCCGCCGCCGTGGAAGAACACCAGCAGTGGCCGCCGGCCGGCACCGGCCGGGGTGTAGTGGCGCGCCCACAGCGGACCGTCCGCACCGGTGACACACACATCACGCACCGAACCCACCGGGGTCGGGCGGCGGACGAGTAGCTTCGTGCGTACTCGCAGGCCTTCCCGGATGTTCTGCGGTGTGGGGTCGTCGCCACGGTCGAGCCGGAAGCGCCGTTGCACCGCCAAGAGCAGCCGGACCGTCGGATCCAGAACCTCGTCGGTGGCCGGTACTCCTGCGACGCCAGCCAGCCACCCCTGCCACCGGGCCGGTAACAGGGTCAATGCCCGCAGAGCGGACCGCTGGACGCGAAGCGGAAAGGGTGTGGTGCCACCCTTCCGCCGCGGCTCGATGTCGTCCGGCATGCTGCCCGTGCGGCTCTGGCCTGTGCGGACGCGTGTAGTTCTGCTAGTGGTGCCTTCGGGCATCACGGTCTCCTCGATGGATGATGCCGGTGTCTTCCCCCACGAAGCCGCTTGGCTCGCGCCCGTGGGCTCGGTTCGAGCCCGGCGCGGGTGACGTGCCCGTGGCAGGCGGGAGCAGGGGAGCGGAGAGCCCGCGCAGGTGCGTGCGGGCAGAGCCTCAACGCTGCGCGTACGACCATCTCCGCGCGACACTGCGCGGCCGGCCTCGGCGCGCCGGCCCTCCTGGGGTTCGTTCGCCTGATGACGACCCCGAGGAGAGCCCAGTGAGCGTCACGGGTTCGAGGTGGCACGGCACGCGCCTGACCGAGGACGTCCCCGGTGCTGACGACGAACACCGAGGTGCCCCGGCGAAGAACGTTCACCTGACCAGCCGGGCCTGACCCCACACCAGACCCTGCCGATCACCTCGTTGGGGATGTCTATGTCGAGGCCAGTACCTGCGGCCACGCCACTGGAGTTCTCTTGCTTCACGAGGTTCTCGTCTTCCGTATGCACCCGCCCCGGAACAGCCGGGTGCTTCCCCTCACTGCCTTTCGGCAGCTTAGGAAGACCGCCACGGTGGGCACATGAACCACGACGACATCCTGCTTGGAACATGAGCGCCACGCTTGCCATGCTCGCCCACGCGTTCCTCGCGGTGATGGCCCTGCAGGAACGGGGTGCCGACGCCGGCACACCCGACCTCGTGGACCTCACACCAGCCGAAATCCGTCGTCTGCTGGCAACTCAACCTCGCCACTGTCCTGCACGCCGCGATCACGCGGTGAACTGCTCACGATGGCGCCGCCGTCACCAGGCACGAGTCCGACGCTGTCAACCCAAGCGACGCGGACACACGTTGGCGGGACGACCTGTCCAAGACCGTCCCACGCATGCCCACCCCCGCCACACTCCCCACCGTCAAGCCGTTGACCAGCAGACATACAGAAGTCCGGCTGGAATATTAGTACTCCAGTTGCGCTTCTCGGGTGTGTCAACTTAACGGCTGATCTTGGTTGTTGTGTTATCGCTGGTTGGTGGGGGTCAGGCGGCCGTCGAAGGCGATTTGGAAGGCGTTGAGGGGTGCCTTCCAGCGCATCGTCCAGCGGCGCCGGCCCTTGCCCGTCGGGTCGAGGCTCATCAGTGCCATGTAGACGCACTTCAACGCGGCGGCCTCTGTGGGGAAGTGGCCGCGGGCCCGAACCGCCTTGCGGATCCGGGCGTTCAC
>NZ_JBSFDB010000140.1:0-3407 GCF_053593695.1 Streptomyces sp. NPDC002144 | reverse complement strand
CCTCCGCGCGAAGTCCACGCCGAGTACGAGAAGTTGCGAATCGCCGCGTGAAATAAACGGTCAGAAGCCTGTCCGGAAAACGCGAGGCCCCTCAGTGTCTCCTGACCGACTACGACGTACTGGTGCTCGACCGCGACCTTCCCGTGATGACCGGTGACGCGGTATGCCGACGGCTGCGAGCCCTCCACAGCCCGCCCCGCATCCTGATGCTGACGGCAGCCGGCGGGATCGGGGATAAGATTTACGGACTCGAGGAACTGGGCGCCGATGACTACCTGGCGAAGCCTTTCGACTTCGCCGAACTCGTGGCCCGTATCCGGACCCTGTACCGCCGTGCGCCCAAACCGCCGCCCCTGGTGTTACGGCGCGGCGGCGTCCATATGGACCATACGCGCCGTGAGGTACGCGTCGGCGGTCGGCTGGTCGACCTCACCCCCAAGGAGTTCGCTGTCCTCCATATGCTGCTGGAGTCGAGCGGTGAGCCCGTTTCCCACCGTGCCCTCGTGCAATCCGTCTGGGATGAAAACCTCGGCGCCCGCACCAGCGCGGTCCGTGCCACGGTCAGTCGGCTGCGGACCAAGCTGGGCGGTCCGCACACCATCACCGCCGACACCGGCCGCGGCTACCGCCTCGCTCCATGAGGCCGCGCCATTTCTCCCGGCTTGCCTTCCGTACCCGGCTCGCCCTCGCGTTGGGCGGCCTGTTCCTGCTGTCGGGCACCGCGCTTTTGGCCTTCGTCGTCGTCCTGGCACTCTACGGAACCGCCCAGAAGACAGCCGACGCCAGTATCACACCGGTGGGCGCCCCTGCCTTCGGCAAGGCTTCGCCCACCGGCGCCGATCCGGCACCGGTCGCATCGGACGGGGTAGCCGTCCGACTCGTCGAATCGACTGTCCGAGCCGTTCAGCACACCGCGCTGCAGCAAATGGTCCTCTGGTCGACCGTCGGCCTGGTCCTCATGACCGCCCTCGTCGTGCTGATCGGCCGATGGCTGGCAGGCCGCGTGCTACGCCCCGTGGCCGCGGTCACCGCAGCAGCGCTGCGCATCAGCGAGGCCAGCCTCGACAAACGTCTCGGCCTGACCGGCCCGGACGACGAACTGCACCGCCTCGCCGACGCCTTCGACTCCATGCTGGACCGCCTCCAACGGTCCTTCGACAGCCAGCGCCGTTTCGTCGCGAATGCCTCCCACGAACTGCGCACCCCTCTCGCCGCCCAACGCACCAGTATCGAAGTCGGCCTGGCCGACCCGCTCCCGGCGCACCTCGTGGAAACCCGCGAGGACCTCCTGACCACCAACCGCGAAGCCGAACAACTCATCGCCTCTCTCCTGCTCCTCGCCCGCAGCGACCGGGGGCTGGAGCACACCGAACAGGTGCACCTGGCCGATCTGGCCAACGCGGCGACGACAGGTCTGCGCCAAGTCGCCGTAGAAAAGGGCCTGGCCCTCCACACCCGGTGGTGCAATCCGGCGCAGGTGACCGGTGACCCGGTCCTCATCCGGCATCTCATCTCCAACCTGGTGAGCAACGCGCTCCAGTACAACCGGCCGGACGGTCGCGTGGAGGTGACGCTCGACGGCGGCAGCCTCACCGTCACCAATACCGGCCGGCCGGTCGACCCCGACCGCATCCACGACCTCTTCGAGCCCTTCCGGCGCCTGAGCCAGGACCGTACCGGCGCTTCCGGCCACGGACTGGGCCTGTCCATCGTCCGGTCCATCGTCCAGGCACACGGCGCCGATCTGCACGCCGAACCAGGCCCTGACGGAGGACTCAAGGTCACTGTCCGCTTTACCTGAAAAACCCCACAGCCGTTGCCGCTGCCCCTGCCTCCAGAACGAGGCCGACCAGGTTCCTGGTCGGCCAACTCGCTGTGCGGCGGCGAGGATTGTGCCAATCCGATAAGGAAGCGGGGCAGAACAGCGGCCTCACGCTTACCGCGTTGAACACGACCGCGGGGTGAGATGAGTCCAGAAAGCACGGCACTCGGTCGTGCTGACGGATTCAGGAGCAATCCATGCGTAAGAAGAACCGGGTTATCGGCCTCGTCGCGTCGTCGGTGGCGGCCGTGGGGCTGGCCGCCCTGGCAGCCACCTCGGCCGGCGCCGCCACCGCTACCGCTGGCGACGACGCCAAGCCTGCCGGGCACGCCAAGCCCGGCGACATCAAGAACAATCCTGCCGGGGTTCTTGTGAAGCGCACCGCGCACGGCATCCTCCTCAAGGCTCTGACCAAGGACGAGGCCGGCAACACCAACGGCTGGAAGTCCACCAAGCCGGCCGGCCAGTCCGCCGGGCACGCCAAGCCGGCCGGCCAGTCCGCCGGGCACGCCAAGCCCGGCGACATCAAGAACAATCCTGCCGGGGTTCTTGTGAAGCGCACCGCGCACGGCATCCTCCTCAAGGCTCTGACCAAGGACGAGGCCGGCAACACCAACGGCTGGAAGTCCACCAAGCCGGCCAGCCAGTCCGCCGGGCACGCCAAGCCCGTCGACATCAAGGACTAGCCTGCCGGGGTTGAGGCTCTAACCAAGAACGAGGTCGACAACACCGACGGCTGGAAGCCCACCAAGTAACCACCCGTTCTCTTGTGGGGCGGGGGTGTTCCGAATCCGCGTCGACGGACTGCCCGCACACGAAGAGCCCCTACTCATCGAACAGGGGCACCCTGTGCCGCAACGGAAAGGGCGGGCCGATCCGTCGGTGCGGTCATCGCGGCCCCGGGGGTCGTTCGCCTGGCGGCGACGTCCAGGCGGACGGCCCCCGCCTCTTTTCTGCGGGCGGTCCGGCGGCCCCCGGTCGGGTCCGGGGCCGCCACTCGCCGGCCGACCCGGCCGCCCGTCTTCGAGGAAGCGCCCCGGCGCGGACCGTATGGCACGGCCGCCGTCTTCCGGGACCGGTACGGGACCCGCTGGGACCGCGGCGGCGGCCGGGGCGTGGCGGGTGCGGCCTATCCCGGCGTTGATCCGGCGGGGCCGCTCGGTGAGATGGCTGCGCACGAGGTCGAGGGGCACGGTGCACGGTGCGCCGTGGACGGTGGTGGCTGAGGGGCAGATGACCGCGCCGTCCCCGTGTTCGCCGATCACGTACCCGTGCACGGCGTCGACCAGCACACGATGGTGTGCGGCGAGAGCCGCGCGGTAGCGGGCGGTGTCGGTCGTCGAGCCGATGCCGTAGGTGGAGGCGCCGCTGATCGTGGTGAAGAGGCGCGAGAGGATGTCCACCGGGTTGGTGACCATCACGACGGGCCTGGTGTAGCCGGTGAAGGCGTGGGCGAGGCCGGCGATCAGGGCACCATGGGGCCACGGGCGAGCCGGTCGGCGAGGGAGCCGCCGTCGACGAGTTCCATGACGATCCAGGGATAGGTGCCCTCGCCGCCGTCGACGATGTGATGGATCGTCACCAC
>NZ_JBSFDB010000139.1:0-3514 GCF_053593695.1 Streptomyces sp. NPDC002144 | reverse complement strand
GCCGTGGGCGGCGTGCACGCCGGCCGGGCTGAGGTCGGCGATTGCTCGATGGACCATGTTCGTGTGGGCCAGTAGCAGGCGCATCTCGGCCGAGTCTGCGCTGCCGGTCAGGACCCGATTTCCCAGCAATGGTTTGAATAGCGCGAAGGGCAGAAAAACGATCTTCGCCTTCGTGTGCGGCGCGGTCTCGAATCGCGGTTGCAGCCCAAAATGCTGGAAAACGAATTGCCCGGCCGATACGGCCCGCTCGTCACGGTCCAGCGGGCTGTCCAAAGTCCATTCACCGCGCGACACTATGTAAATGCGAACCTGATCTTCGATGCCTGGCGGCCTGCCTGCGGTCCGGACGGGCGACACGCCGTAAATATCGGCGATTGTAACATCGCCCACCCTGGCCCCCCGGCTCCTGACCCGAAAATGATCGGTCGTGTCCGAGCTGATGGCCGGCAAACGATGCGGATTACCAAGTTTGGTCTCCCACTCACGTTGGAAGGCATCCCATCCCCATCGACCCGCGCCGGGCCTGGTTGAGTCCAGCGTGAAAGCACCGCGCGACCTGGCACTGTAGCGAGCCCCGGTTCCCCTCACTGAGGACTCCTTGTGAGTGAGCGGCGGCTCTCGCCGAACAGCTGCCCAGCCCGCTCACCAGCGGCGAGGCGAAGTAACCTCGGTAGTCGCTGCGTTGGATGGATGTTCACGGTGAACTCCGCATAGATCAGGTCGTTGCCATGCCACTCGATCACTCTGAAGATCTCGACGTTGCCGAGGGTACTGCTGTGCATGAGTTGGAGGTAACCCAGACAGCGGACGGTTTACCCCTATCCATCGGGATCTCCGGCGGGAACCTCCACGACAGTCAGGAACTCGAGCCGCTCGTACGCAGTATCCCGTCGATCTGCTCCCGCCGCGGACCCCGGCCTGCCAAGCTGCACGCGGACAAAGGCTACGACTACGACACCCTGCGCCGAATGGCGAGGCACTCGGCATCACATCGCCCGAAAGGGCATCGAGTGAGCCCTTTCTACCCTTCGTAGGTCGGGTTCCGCACGCGGTGTTATGGGTTGCCGCTTCCCGTCGAACGGCAATCTCCATTCTCGCCGTCCGGCACGCAGCCACCTAAGGGCTTGCAGATCATCAAGGTGTTGCTTCCCGTCCCATGGTTCGTTGATGTGGTATGCGCATCCCGGACGAGATCTGTGCCCAACTCGCCATGACGTTCGCGGTGTTGTTCCCGCATCTGGATGAGCGGCAACGACGGCTGCTGATGGCCGCGAAGGCCCGTCTTCTGGGACATGGTGGTGTTCGGGCCGTCGCGCGGGCGGCCTCGGTGAGTGAGACCACGGTCCGCAAGGGCGTGTTCGAGTTGGAGGCCGGCGAGGAGCCTCTGGGGCGGGTGCGGCGGCCAGGTGGAGGCCGCAAGAGGGTCGCAGATCTCGATCCGGGGCTGCGGCCGGCCCTCCTCGCGCTGGTCGAGCCGGACGAGCGAGGCGATCCGATGTCGCCGCTGCGGTGGACGGTGAAGTCGACCCGCAACCTTGCGCGGAGCTGGCCCGGACCGGGCACAAGGTCAGTGCGGATACCGTCGCGGACCTGCTGCGGGAGGAAGGCTTCAGTCTGCAGGCGAACGCCAAGGCCATTGAGGGAAGCCAGCATCCGGACCGGGATGCCCAGTTCCGCTATCTCAACGAGCAGGCTCGTGATCACCGGGACGTCGGCCAGCCGGTGATCAGTGTGGACACCAAGAAGAAGGAACTCGTCGGCGAGTTCAAGAACAACGGCCGCCAGTGGCGGCCTGCGGCTGATCCGGTGCCGGTGAACGTCCATGACTTCGCCGGCCCGCAGCTGGGCAAGGCCGTCCCGTACGGGATCTATGACCTCGCGGCGGACACCGGCTGGGTCAACGTGGGCACCGATCACGACACTGCCGCTTTCGCGGTGGAATCGATCCGCCGCTGGTGGTGCGGCCAGGGCCGGGCCGCCTACCCGCAGGCGACGCGACTGCTCATCACCGCCGACGCGGGTGGCTCGAACGGTTACCGCACCCGGGCCTGGTAGCTCGAACTCGCCCGGCTCGCAGCCGAAACAGGACTGACGATCACCGTGTGCCACCTACCGCCGGGCACATCGAAGTGGAACAAGATCGAGCACCGGCTCTTCTCTCACATCACCATGAACTGGCGCGGCCGCCCGCTGACCAGCCGTGAAGTCATTGTCCAGTCCATCGCTGCGACCACCACCCGCACCGGACTGCGTGTCATGGCCGAGCTGGACACCAACGTCTACCCCACCGGAGTCCAGATCGGCGACGCGGAGATGGCATCCCTGTCCCTGAGGGACGACGTGCCGCGCGACGCCAGGTACTGCCGCCAAGCTTTTGGAGGAGGGCGGCAGCGAAGCGGTCTCCACGCGCGCGGTCGCCGCAGCCGCGAGCATCACGGCCCCCGCGCTCTACCGGATGTTCGACGACAAGGACGGACTCCTGGCCGAGCTGGCCGCCTACGGGTTCGAGATGTACCTGGCCGAGAAACGGGAGGCACTGGCGCTGACCCCGGACGACCCGGTGGCCGACCTCTACCGCGGCTGGGACCTGCACGTCGACTTCGGACTGCGGCACCCCGCGTTCTATGTGCTCATGTATGGCACTGCGCGGCCCGGTCGGCGGCCCCCGGCCGCGGACGAGGCGCACGCTCTGCTGGTGAGACTGCTGGGCCGGGCGGCCGAGGCCGGGCGCCTTCGGGTTCCGGTGGAGCAGGCGACCCGCGTCATCCATGCGGCGACGACGGGTGCCACGCTGGCGCTGATCGGCGAAGAGCCCTCGCAGCGGGACCTGGCCACTTCGGCGCGGCTGCGGGACACCGTCATGGCCTCGGTCACCACGGACTCGCCCGCCTCATCCGGGTCCGACCTGGCCTCGCATGCACTCGCCCTCGATGCCGCACTTGAAACCGCGCTCAGCACCGGGGTACCTCTGCGAGACACGGAGACGGCTTTGCTGCGCGAATGGCTACAGCAGTTGGCAGACTGAAGGGGCCACCTACTCCGCAGGCGGGTACTCGTGCCGGTCGGCCCTGCTGAACCCGGCCACGGTCCTACAGGTCGACGCCGGCCGCGACCGCCCTGGGATGCGAACCGTGCCTCTGGCCGAGGTGTCCCCCTATGCCTGAGCCGACGGCGTCGAGCCATCTGCTCCGGTCGAGCGAGCGTATTCCATGGGAGTTTGACCGTACTGCTTCTTGAAGGCGCGGATGAAGTGGCTTCTGTCGGCGAACTGCCAATAGGCGGCAAGTTCGGAAAGGCCCGGCCGATTGTGTGATGCGGTGAGGGCGAGACGGGCCGCTTCCAGCCGCCGGTGGCGGATGTAGCTACTTACCGACTCTCCCACTGACTCGAACGCCCGATGCAGGGTCCTGACGGAGACATGGAGTTCACGCGCCAGCATCTTCGGGGAAAGCTCGGGATGAGTGAGGTGGCTGTCGACGAGGTCCTTCGCGGCTTGGGCGAGTGGGGGAGCCAG
>NZ_JBSFDB010000138.1:0-3524 GCF_053593695.1 Streptomyces sp. NPDC002144 | reverse complement strand
GCGTCAAGCTCACCACGCTGCGCCCCGAGCAGGCCGCCTACATCGGCGTCGACGTCGAAGGCCCCTACAAGCCCGACCACTACCGCTACTGACCGACCCGCACCGCCACCGAGCGGTACGGCACGGCATGCTGGTGAGCGCGTCGGTGCGCTGACACCCTCACCAGCAGCCCCACCTCCGAGGCAGGCCCCCGCACCCCCGTGTCGGGGGCCTGCCCCTTCGGCCGCCCGGTCCGTCGGCCGGACCAGCCCTCATGCCCCAGGACCCCCATGCCCCGCGGCCGTTATTCGCTCCACGATCCGCACGATCACACCCCCCTCGCCGAAGAACACTTCCAGTGCGCCCCCGGCCCCTCCGGCTGGCGCTACGTCTCCCGGCTGACCACGCCGTCGGGCGACCACCACGGCTCCGTGGACCTCACCCTCGACGACCTGGGCCGCCCCATCCGCCTCGAACTCCACGCCGCGGACTGGCAGGTACGCGGCGCCGCCCTGGACGGCGTCACCTGGGTCCGTACGGACCCGACCGGGACCCATGCCACCGAAGGCAACGTGCGCGCCCACGCCTTCACCGGCACATCCCCCGCATTCCTCATCGCCACCACCCGTCTCCTGCGCCTCACCCCTTCCGCCACGGCAACCCGCGTACGCCTCGTAGCCCTCACCGATCCCGTCCTCGCCCCGCGCACCGTGGACCAGTCCTGGACCTTGGTGAACAGAGAAGCACACGCCACTGACAACGGCCCTCTGACGGTGGACGAGTACCAGGTCACAGCCTTGGACACGGGAGAACAGCACGTCGTGCACATCGCCGGCGACGTGGTCCTCGCGGCGCCCGGAATCGAGCTGGAGGACCTCGAGTCGCCGCCTTCTACGTTCGAGTGAGGGCGAGGGGTGTCGAGCAGGCCGCCGCGTCCCTATGACGAACCGCCGTGAGGCCGTGGAGTCAGGCCGCAGCGGACACAGGGTCAGGCCGCAGCGGACACAGGGTCAGGCCGGAGGCACGAACCCCGTCCTTTCGGCGGCCGGGCGGTCCGTGGGCGGCGAGGCCGCTGGCGGGGCGGCTGGTGAAGCCGGCGGCTGACCGGTCGGCGCCTCGAATACAGCAGGTGCGGACTGCGGCGCCGCGGGTCGGCCTCCGAGACCGTCCTGTCCGGTGGCGGCTGGAGCCGCAGGCTGCGGCGACGACGTTCGGTACGTGGCGCCGGAAGGAGCCGCGTACGGATTCGAGCCGGCCCCAGGCCCTGCCCCGTTCGCGAAGGCCCGCCGAACCTCCCGGGCCTGCCGCTCCTGCAGCACCGCCGCCAGATAGGCCGCCGGCGGAACACCCTGCGGAACCGGCGTTCCGGTGTGAGACGCGAGATCGGAGGCGAGCCGCTCCGCCATGGCCCAGCCGACCTGCGGATCCAGCTGCTGCATGCGGGCCAGATACTGACGGACGGTGAGCCACAGCCCGTCGGGAACCGCGGACAGATCGAGCGCCGAGAACCGCCCTGCCAGCCAGGGCGGCGGCGGAGGCAGAAAACCGGTGCGCGCGACAGGCACCCGCTCCCGTACGACGAGCGTCCCGGCGAACACATCCCCGAGCCGCCGCCCGCGAGCCGACACGAGCGAGGCGATGCAGGCGATGACGCCGAACGTCATCAGGATCTCGATCACACCGATCCCGCCCCGGACCAGCGCATGCCGGAACCGGATCGGGCCGCCGTCGTCCCGCACCACCCTCAGTCCGCACGCCAGCTTCCCGAGGGAACGCCCATGGCTCAACGTCTCCACCGCGATCGGAGCACCGACGAGGACCAGGACGAACACCCCGAGCGACACGGCGACCTGAGCCGCGTCGTCCAGCGAGGCGGTGGCGGCGATGAGCGCGATGGTCAGGGCCACATAGACCGCCACGGCCACGACCAGATCGAGCAACACCGCCAGCGCCCTGCTGGGCAGCCTCGCGGGGCGCAACTCCAGCGCCACCGCCTCGCCCGTCACCAGCTCACTCACGCCCGTCGCCCTTCCCCTGGCCTGCCCTCGCAACGGCCAGTCTGCCAAGCTGAGGGCGCATCGCGCCGCAGTACGACAAGCTGACATCCAGGACGAGCCGCCGACGAGCAGCCGAGGAGCAGGCAGACCGATGGACCTCGACGTCTTCGTCACCGCGCACCGAGCCGAATGGGACCGCCTCGACGCCCTCCTCGGACGCCGGCGCCTCACCGGAGCCGAGGCCGACGAACTCGTCGCGCTCTACCAGCGCACGGCCACCCATCTCTCCCTCATCCAGTCCAGCGCCCCCGATCCCCAGCTGACCGGACGACTCAGCCAACTCGTGGCACGCGCGCGTAGCGCCGTGACGGGCACCCGGCGCGCCTCATGGAGAGACGTCACCCGTTTCCTCGCGCACGGTTTCCCCTCGGCCGTCTACCGATCACGGCGCTGGTGGGTGCCCACGGCCCTCATCTCCACCGTCATCGCGATCATCCTGGGCTGGTGGATAGGCACCCACCCCGACGTACAGGCGTCCATCGCCGCCCCGACCGAGCTGCGTGAACTCACCCGCCCAGGTGGCCAGTACGAGACCTACTACTCCAGCCACCCCGCGGCCTCCTTCGCCGCCCAGGTCTGGACGAACAACGCCTGGGCCGCGGCCCAGTGCCTCATCCTGGGGATCTTTCTCGGCCTGCCCGTCCTCTGGATCCTCTTCCAGAACATGCTCAACCTCGGCGTCGGCTTCGGTCTGATGTCCTCAGCCGGCCGCCTCGACACCTTCCTCGGCCTGGTCCTCCCGCACGGCATGCTCGAACTGACCGCGGTCTTCGTGGCCGCCGGCACAGGGCTCCGCCTCGGCTGGACCGTCATCGACCCAGGCCCGCGAACCCGCCGCAAGGCCCTCGCCGAGGAAGGCCGTGCCGCCATCGGCATGGCGATCGGTCTCGCCCTGGTCCTCTTCGTGTCCGGCGCCATCGAAGGCTTCGTCACCCCCTCCGGCCTGCCCACCTGGGCCCGCATCGGCATCGGAATCCTCGCCGAGCTCGCCTTCCTCCTGTACGTGTTCGTCCTGGGCGGCCGGGCAGCGCGCAGCGGAGAGACAGGCGACGTCGAGGCGGTTGAGCGCAGCGCCACGGTCCCCACGGCCGCCTGATGTGCGGGCACGCCCGTCGAGCTGTTAGTCTCTCCTTCGCCCCGCAGGCACCGTTGACACGGACCAGACGGGGAGGTAGATTCGAACAGTTGCCTGGAACTGGATCCAGTCCGGTCGGCAGCAGTGAGTGTCTGTCTGCTTCTCGGAACGTCGATTTCGAAGAAGCCATCTCCTGATGAATCGGAAATGAGCGGCCGGTCAGACCGGCTCGAATCTTCTGATAAAGTCGGAACCGCCGGAAAGGAAACCGCGAAACAAAAGCGGGAACCTGGAAAGCACCGAGGAAATCGGATCGGAAAAGGGTCTGATAGAGTCGGAAACGCAAGACCGAAGGGAAGCGCCCGGAGGAAAGCCCGGAAGGGTGAGTACGAAGGAAGCGTCCGTTCCTTGAG
>NZ_JBSFDB010000137.1:0-3663 GCF_053593695.1 Streptomyces sp. NPDC002144 | reverse complement strand
TCGGCCACTTTGGCTGCAGCAGGAAAGGTTCGGGTGTCCTGCCTGCTGCAGCCTTAGTGGCCGTGCGAATCAATACCATACGGAAGGCAAAAGGGAGAAAATAAATAAAAAAAGCAGGCGGCAGCCTGCTATCCTTTGGTTTTAAGGTTTTGGGTTTTTAACGGTCTTCGGCTCGTGCGGTACGGCCTGGAAGGCAAAAAGATCTGGAACCTACGGAATGTAGGCGGCAGCCGTACAGTCCGTGGTTAGCGAGCTTTTTAGTGCCGTAGCGACACCTACTCCTGGTTGGCCGCTGTGGACCGATAGGGGAACAGCTGCTTACCAGGAGTCAGTGCTGCCGCCCAAATAGGGGTTTAAGTCTTGAAAAGCTTTTAGGTTTTTAAAGAATACTAGTTATTAGCCGTTTCCATTTGGACAAGATTTAATAACCTGTATTAAGGGCAAATAATCGTCTCTATTCAACTCGCTTGTGAAACCTCCTCAACTAAACATAAGCGCAGGTGTACCATATAATCTGGTACACCTTTTTTTATAAAAAAAAGAAGGGTCAAAAACACCCTTCAAAAAAATATATATATAAACATGTCCACAATAGTTAGGTTATTCCTTCTTGCTAATATACTCTCTCACTGTAGAAGTAAGCCAGTAGGGTTTCCCCTCAATCAAAGCATCATTCTTAGGTAATTTACCACGTTCGTAATACACGCTGAGCTTTTTTCTATCAAATTTCAAACCTGATTCATTTAATCTCTTAGCAAAACTTGACTGATTAAGTAATGGGTCTTGGTCATTAATAGTCATTGAATAGTCTTTGGGTAATAAAAAGGTATCATCCTTAAAGAATGTTTCAAGACATTCAAAAGCAAAGCTCACCCAATCACCTTGTAAATGACTATAAACCAAGCCAATATCAAAAGTATTCTCCTTAGGATTTTGGAAAAACAATGCCATTTGGTGAAATACGGATTCTGTTTCACTCAAGTCTTTTTTAGTCGTAGTTTGGTCGTCATCATTCATCATGTCAGATAACATGGGAAAGTAATTCAAAATAAGTTCAGTCGCCTTTTTATTTACTGTCATAAATGATACTCCTTAATTCAAGTTGACATTGTCAACAAGTTCTTAATTTAAGGATATATCAATGTGTTGACATTGTCAACACATTGATTTGGTTTTTATCGAAATATTGGAAGCGAGGATTCGCTGGAAATATTTCGATTTTCCATAAAAGAAAAGGGGTATCCCTTTTCTTCCTTTTTAGGGCAACACACTTTTTAAAAGGATAAGGAGAATGCTAATCATTCCCCTCATGCTCTTTTTTAGATATAACCATGTTCTTTTAAGCTATAATACTTGCCCTCATCATTAACAATTAAGTGGTCTAATAACGGGATACCTAAAATATCTCCTGCTTGTACCATTCTTTTAGTGACTTCTATATCTTCTCTTGAAGGCTCAACCATACCTGACGGATGATTGTGTGCAATGATAATACTAGCTGAATTATTCAGTATGGCTGTTTTCATGACTTCTCTTGGATGGATTATGCTTGCGTCTAAAGAACCTATATGACAACGATGTACCGCATTTACTCTATTTTTCTGATTCAAACAGATTACGAATAGCACTTCTCTATCTTCATCACCAATAAACATAGTTGCGATTTTTGCTCCATCTTGTGGACTCTTAATAGAATATAGGTTTAGTCCTCGGTCATTCTCAATTGTAATTTGTTTGATTCTAACTACCTCATAAATTTTTTCTATTTCTGTGTGATTGGACATGTTTTTTCTCTCCTTGTTTTTGGGTTTCAGAGGGTTTTGATTTTGGGTTTTGTATTTTGAGATTTAGGTCTTATTTGTTGCCCTCTGTTCATCTGTAACGGCAGCGAAGGAGAATTGGAAGGCAAGGGAATAAGCGAAAAAATTTTTATTTCCGCCCTTTACCGTGTTTTGCTTTCGTTCTTGGGATGGGAGGACTGGAAGGACGCACCAGGTCATAGAACGAACAAAACCTTGACATGGTTGGGATGGGAGGATCGGAAAGGTGTGATATGCTTTTTTATCACACCTTGGAGAGACGCACCAGGTCATACCATGACATGAGGGGATTTAATCAGAAATAAAAAATTTTTCGCTCCCTTGCCTGGAATGACGACTGAGCTATAGTGAGGATGAACAGAGGGCCCCACTATCCCCAAATTTCCGGTTTTAGGGGTGGGAGGCGGGAAGTTAATAAAAAGAAACAAAACCGGCTGCCTTTTAGCCGGTTTTCGTTTCTTCCACGCCTTTATGCTTTTAAAAAATAAAAAGACAAGTGCTCCTTGTCTTTTCCATTGTCTATAAAAAATCTAATTAACTATTCTATAAACTTTTTTACATTCACCACATTCAAACTCATTAATATCAAGCTGATAAAGTCCTCTGTTTCCGCACTTACAACCTTCCATTTCTAATTCTTGTTCCGTCATTGTATATATCCATTCCTGTAAAGTTACATCGTATTCATTTGTTTCTAAAGCTTCTATAGCTTTAGACAGTGGTAATTCATGAAAATTAAAATTAGGGTCATTATGGTAGATATAACTAGCTAAATCAATTAGTTCACTAGCAGGTATATAAGTCCAAACCATTTTGTTAGTTTCGTCCTGTAGTGTATAGTAAACTACTTCGATATCATCTGAATAACACTCTGTACATTTATATCCCTTTAGCTCATTCAAGTAAGTTCTGCAAATCTTGCAGAAATGAGAATAATATTGTTTATCCAGTTTAGTTGTTCGCATATATCCAGTCATTCTCCTTCATTTTATTCTCATTGAAGTATTTCTTTAGCTCTTGTGAAGGAGTAGATTCCAATTGTTCTCTTTCTAAGCTGGTAAAATTATATTTCACTTGTACTTCAATAGGATTTATTTCTAAATCCATTTTCACAAACCATGCGAAATATTCTGCGTTAGTACTTTTAGTGATAAGGTCATTAAGGTAAGTTTGATATTTCTTCACTTTCGATACTCCTTGTAATAAATTATTCTATTAGTTCACATATGCTCATCTTGTAAATGGGCAAGTTGAGCAATTATCTTCCGAACATAGTGAACATGGTAATAAATAGTATTTACAGTTTGGGCATTCATGTTTATCGAAGGTTAAAGGTAACTCTGCTTCTTCTGTACAATTTGGACACCATTCCCAAAAATTCCCCATATTATTCTCCCTTGTAACCGTCATAAGGTCTTTTTAACTCTCCGGCTTCTTCTACTACTCTTAACATTTCCAATACTTCATCAATCTCTATATCTCCCCATGAGCCGTAACGGATACAATCACCTGATATGGATTTATCTAAATGATTCACATAAACGGTGAGCTCATGAGTAGACATAGGTCTTCTACCTACTATGAAATATCTATCTATATCATAGGCTTTCCCTTCATACGTCCCGTTCACCAATTCATAAGTAATGCTCTGTATTTTCATATACATCTTCCTCCCAGATTTTTAGGGTTGAGGGTTTGAAAGCTTTTGTTCTTTGCCCCCTGTTCATCTGCAACGGCAGTGAAGGAGGATTGGAAGGCAAGGGAATAAGCGAAAAAATTTTTATTTCCGCCCTTTACCGTGTTTTGCTTTCGTTCTTGGGATGGGAGGACTGGAAGGACGCAC
>NZ_JBSFDB010000136.1:0-3710 GCF_053593695.1 Streptomyces sp. NPDC002144 | reverse complement strand
CCCTCCGCGCGAAGTCCACGCCGAGTACGAGAAGTTGCGAATCGCCGCGTGAAATAAACGGTCAGAAGCCTGTCCGGAAAACGCGAGGCCCCTCACTCGGTCACCGACATCCCATCGGTCAAGCGGGCCAGCGCATGGTGGATGCGCAGGGTGGTGCGCCAACGATGGAAGCTCATGCCCAGCTCGGTGTGGAACAGGCGGCTCAGGGTGCGTTCGCTGGCACCCACCCTGCGGCCCAGTTCGGTAAGGGTTGCGGGCTGGGCAGGGTCCTCGTGCAGGAGCGCGGTGGCCGCGCGGAGCCGGTCGTCGTTGGCTTCGGGGAGGTGGAGGGATTGCTCGACGGCGTCGGCAAGCTCATCCACAATGACCGCGAGTAGCCGCCGGTGGGCACCGGGGCGCCGCTCGGGGCTATCGGTGAGGGCGAGGAGCGCTTCTCGCAGCAGAGGACTGACTGCGAAGACACTGGGGTGGTCCACAAGGTGCGCGCACAGGTCGAGCGGGACGTGGAGAACACGTACGTCGGTCCGGCCGTAGAAGCGGTGGGAGTGTGCGAAATGCGGGGGCGTCCAGGTGACACGGTTGGCCGGTGCGACCCACGCTCCGCGTTCCGTGACCGTGGCAAGTGCGCCTGCGGCGGCGTAGACGAGCTGCCCGTCGGGGTGCGAGTGCGCGTCGAGTTGGTAGCCGTGTGGCAGCCACCCGGCCCCCTGCAGGGGCGGGGCGTCTCTACCGGACGGCGCTCGTGAAGGTTGGCGGTCTTTTGGCATTGAAGGTCACTTTACGGGTGGTCACCCATGTGCGCCGAGGCAGACAGTTGCTGCGTGAACCCTGCTACGAGCATGATCCTGCGCGGAGGCGGACGGTCATGACTCCGCGCAACGTCCGAGCAAGCGGGGGATGCTGTCATTGACCGTTCAGGCCAGCAAGCAGACCAGCCCGCACTTCATGACCGTCACGCTGGGTGGAGACGACGTCCGGCACCTGCGACAGACCGGCTTCGACCAGGCTGGCCATCTGTTCTTCAAGGACCCCGCCGATGGCAGTAACGTGTTCCTGCCCAGTAGTGAGCGGAGGATCTCCAGCTCACCCTGCAGGGTGGTCAGCGGCGCCCGCGGGTACGGACGTACACGATCCAACGGTTCAGGCCGGAGGAATCGGCCTTCAATATCGAGGTCTCCCTGCACGAGGTCGACGCGTCCGGCCAGGCATCGGCTACCCCCTCCGAGGAGGCCGCCGTCCTCGCCTTCGGACCTTTAGCAGAGTCCTGAAGGCCGAAGCACTGCAAATGAATCCCAGCAGTTGGTGGCGGGTTTTCAACGCTGGGGGGCGTCGTCGCCGAAGTCGGGGAACTCGCTGGCCAACAGGTGCTCGGCGCCGCCTTCGAGGGCCTGGGCATTCTCGATCGAGCGGGGAAGCATGGTCTTCTCGTAGGCGTGGAGGGCGTCGTCGACGGTCGCCGCCTTCGCCAGGGACAGGGCGAGGTCGCTCGCGTCGAGCATGGCGAGGTTGACGCCGGCGCCCAGCGGTGGCATGAGGTGGGCGGCGTCGCCGAGCAGGGTCACGGTCGGATTGTGCTGCCAGGTGTGTGGCACGGGCAGGGCGAAGATCGGGCGGTCCACATAGGGGTCGTCGTTGTCGGTGATCAGCTGCTTCATGCGAGGTGACCAGTGGGCGTAGCGTAAGGAACCAGTCGTCACTCACGGAGTAGGCGCAGTCGGCGACCACCGCCCGGCAGCCGAAGCCCGCCTCCTTCCCGCGGGCCGCGAGGGCAGCGGCCAGCTGCGGTTTCGTACGGAAGGCCGGATCGGAGCGGCCGCGGTCGAAGTGGTGGGCAGGGGTGTACGGCTGCGCGTGCAGCGGGTAGTACACGCGTCCGTCGGTCCACACCGTGGTCACCGTGACGATGCCGTTGTCCGTCTTGCCCAGCCTGCCCAACCACTACCGGCCCACGAGCGCGGTCGCCGTGCCGTCCTTGCGGTCCCCGGAATCGTCGATCACGATGACCCCGCCGTCGTGCGGAGCCGTCGCCGGCTCCTCGCGCAGCAGCTCAAGCCGCCGGTCGTTGACCTGCTCGGCCTCCCAGGGCGACTCGGACAGGAAGAACTTGCAGCCGCTGCACCCCCGGCATCCCCGCACCGGCCACCGGTTCCGCCCCTGCCAGGCAGGTGATCGTCTTGTTCCGCTCCCGCGGCGCCAGCAGCCCGGTCAGGTACTAGCGAAACCCCCGCCGCTGGGCCAGGCTGAAGAAGATGTCGTCGAACCGGGCCGCGTACTCCTCCAACGGCCCCGGCACAGGCGGACACGGACGCCGAGCGGTCATCTTCCACCCCCAGCAAGGCAGTTGACTCCTACCACCGGCCTACGACCGCCCTGACCTGCCGTCAACCCACGCCACCACCGAATCCAACGAACCACCGGTAGAAGAGCATGGTAGACGGCAACCTGGCTGTTCTCGATGCGTCCGGCAGTGCCAGTGTATTAGCGCTGCACGCCGACCGTGGCGGTGCCCTTCTTTAGGTCACCGGTCTCATCGACCACCAACACCGCATCCTCATCAAGCAGTTGCTCGACGACGAAGCTGCGCAGATCGTCTCGGACCGCATCGGCATCCCACTTCGCCCTCGACAGCAGATGCTGCAGGCCGTACGGGTTCGCATCGCCAGCGTGCTCGGCCAGCGTCCAGCAATTCTTGCGTGGCAGGTCCGACAAGAGCCCGAGCACGAACTCCCGCGCCCGCCGCCGTGGCTCCACTCGGGTGAACCGTCCCGCGATGCGGCCCATCAGGACTTCGAACATGTCCTGCCAGAGGGCGGCATCTATGCTGTGACCTGCGGCCACCGCCTGATCTTCTGGCTTCACACACCGATGATCAACGGCGGCCGCACCCGTTTCCGCATACCACCGATCAAAGGCAACAACGAGCGCGCAACGGGTGGGTGGCGAGGCTGCGGCCCGACGTCGCTCGCCCCTACCATTCGAGGGGAGGGGGCTAAGCATGTGGTCGATCACTTCACGGGCGGTGTTCCGGCGCTTCGTCGGCGCCGTCGCGATCGGCGTTGCGCTGGCCGGAACCTCAGGATGCACGGTTCCCGTCGATGCCGTCGCCGGCATCTCCGTGACCGGCGACGGCCATCTGCTCGGTGTCATGATGGTCTGCGGACATCAGATCGATGGCGCGACCCTCTACGTGGACAGCGACGACGCCAACAAGACGGTCACGGTCGGTTCATGGACCGCCGACCGCCCCCTCAGGGCCGGTCTTACCACCTGGACCCTCGATTCTCCTGCCGCCGGCTGGACCGCGACCAGATCCCTCACTCCGCTCGCCGCCAAGACCACGTATGCCCTCTACGGCTGGACCAAGGACAACTCGTGGTCATCGAGCAGCATCTCCTTCACCCCAAGCGACCGGGACCGGCTCAGCCCAGGAAAAGTCCGCTACGACAAAATCTCGGACAATGGTGATGAATCCGAAGTCACTGTCCCCATAGCGGAGTTCAAAGCGGGGGCCTGCCAGAACATGTAATGCTACGGCGCCTCCGGCCAGGTCGAGGCGCTCCCGTTGTCGGGAGGCACGCGCTCAACCTTCGCCGCCACAAGACACGAGAGCACGATTGAGGGGCCACGAGGTTTCCGGACAGGCACCCAATAGGGTTGTCCTGAACAAGGAAACGAGGACGAAGTGGCGCCACCCAGTAAGTACTCGCCGG
>NZ_JBSFDB010000135.1:0-3753 GCF_053593695.1 Streptomyces sp. NPDC002144 | reverse complement strand
CCCTGGCGGCGCATCGGCTTTCCCTGCCCTGCTCCGCAGGAGTCCGCTTCCTCCCCCGCCTGAAGGCGGGGGTATCCACGGAGGAATCCCGATGAGCGAGTTCGCAGCATCCACGGCCCCCGCCGACGTCGTACGCCGGCAGTATCTCTCCTCGGCCGCCGGCGACCTGGACGCCCTGCGCGCCACCCTGGCCCCGGACGTGGAATGGACGGAGATGGCCGGCTTCCCCCTCGCCGGCACCCACCGCACCCCCGAGGGCGTCACCGCAGGCGTCATGGAACAGCTCGGCAAGGACTGGGACGGCTGGACCGCCCACGACGACACCTACGTCGCCGACGGGGAGAACGTCGTCGTCCTGGCCCGCTACACCGCGACCAACAAGGCCACCGGCAAGCCGATCGACGTCCGCGTGGCGCACCACTTCGTCGTACGGGGCGGTCTGATCGTCCGCTTCGAGCAGTTCGTCGACACCGCCCTCGTCCGCGACGCGATGACCGCGTGAGCGAGTCACGGGCAGCGTGAGCGGGGGCCACCGGGTCGGCCCGGTGACCCCCGCTCCTCGCTTCGGCCCTGCTCGCTCACTCGTCGTCGGGGAACTCGCCCGCGAACGCCGCGGCCATCCGCAGCCACGGCGTCGCCTCGTCCCGGCGTCCCTGGCGTTGCAGGGTGCGGCCCAGCATCAGGTGGGCGTAGTGCTCCACCGGGTCGCGCTCGACGATCAGGCGCAACTGTTCCTCGGCGCGCCGCAGTTGTGCCGAGTGGTAGTAGGCACGGGCCAGCAGCAGCCGCGGCCCGGTCTGTTCCGGGGCCTCCTCGACCACGGCCGCGAGCAACCGCGCCGCGCCGATGTAGTCCCGGGCCTCGAACAGCAGCTGTGCCCGCTCCCAGCGCTCCGTGGTGGTCTCCTCGTGCGGCACGCCGGCGCCGTTGTCGAACAGGTGCAGGGCGCTGGCCCACCGGTCGGGTGCCACGCCGTCGCCTGCGAGGTATCCGTTGAAGTTGTTGTCCGTCATCGTTCCTTCCCGTTCTTTCGGTCAGCGGCGGGGCCGGCTCACGCCAGCGGTCCGGTGGCCTGCGCGCGCTCGGCGTCACGGGCGGCGAGCAGGGACGCGTGGGTGGGTGCCTCGGGCACGTCGGCCGGCCGGTTCCTGGCGAACTCCGCGCGCAGCACCGGTACGACCTCCTCGCCGAGCATGTCGATCTGTTCCAGCGCTGTCTTCAGCGGTATGCCCCCGCCGTCCACGACGAACAGCTGGCGCTGGTAGTCGCCGGCGTACTCGCGGAAGGTGAGCGTCTTCTCGATGACCTGCTCGGGGGTGCCGACCGTCAGCGGGGTCTGCTCCATGTACTCCTCCATGGACATCCCTCCGCCCATCACCGGCGAGTGGTCGAAGACCGGGCGGAACTCACGCACGGCGTCCTGGGAGGTGCGGCGCATGAAGACCTGGCCGCCCAGGCCGACGATCGCCTGCTCCGGGGTGCCGTGGCCGTAGTGCGCGTACCGGCTGCGGTACAGATCGATCAGCTTCGCGGTGTGCTCCTTGGGCCAGAAGATGTTGTTGTGGAAGAACCCGTCGCCGTAGTAGGCGGCCTGTTCGGCGATCTCCGGGGAGCGGATGGACCCGTGCCAGACGAACGGCGGGATGCCGTCCAGCGGCCGCGGGGTCGAGGTGAAGCTCTGCAGCGGCGTACGGAACCGGCCCTCCCAGTCGACGACGTCCTCGCGCCACAGCCGGTGCACCAGGGCGTAGTTCTCGACGGCGAGGCTGATGCCGTCGCGGATGTCCTTGCCGAACCAGGGATAGACCGGCCCGGTGTTGCCGCGGCCCGTCATCAGGTCGACACGGCCGTCGGCCAGGTGCTGGAGCATCGCGTAGTCCTCGGCGATCTTCACCGGGTCGTTGGTGGTGATCAGCGTGGTCGAGGTGGACAGGATGATCCGCTCGGTGCGTGCGGCGATCCAGCCCAGCAGCGTGGTCGGGGACGACGGGACGAACGGCCGGTTGTGGTGCTCGCCGGTCGCGAAGACGTCCAGCCCGACCTCTTCGGCCTTCTGCGCGATGGCCACCATCGCCTTGATCCGCTCGTGCTCGGTCGGCGTACGACCCGTGTTCGGGTCGGTGGTCACGTCGCCCACGGTGAAGATGCCGAACTGCATCGCCTTCACCCCTCCATGAGGTTGATACATCAACTAAGCCTGTGCAACGCGAGGTCGGTCACGGCTATTCCGACCGCCGGCCCTACCATCACCTGACGACACCCCGACGTGCGGGCCATCACGAACGGCCCTGGAGGAGACCCGAAGTGAGCGACCGCACCACCGGATCGGCACCGCGCAGGATATTCATCGACAAACAGAGCCCCAAGGCGTTCCACGCGCTCGTGCAGACCTCCGAGGCGGTGCGCGCGACAGCCGCCGACGCCGGGCTCGACCGCACCACCGTGGAACTGATCAACCTCCGCGTGTCCCAGCTGAACGGCTGCGCCTACTGCCTCGACGTGCACACGAAGGCGGCCCTGCGCGCCGGCGAGTCACCGAGGCGGCTGGGTGTCCTGGCGGCCTGGCGGGACACCGAGGTCTTCACCGAGCGGGAGCGCGCCGCACTCGCGCTGGCCGAGGTCACGACCGATCCGACGGACGCCGACGCGCAGGAGTCCGCGTACGAGGGGGCCCGGCAGATCCTGAGCGAGGACCAGATCTCTGCCGTGATCTGGGTGGCGGTCACGATCAACGCGTTCAACCGCGTGTCGATCCTCAGCAAGCATCCGGTCCCGCCGGTCCACGAGGAGTAGGCGTCACCGGCCCGCGGTCAGGGCGCTTCCTCGGCGTCGAGCTTCTCCACCACGCGTTCGGAGATCCGGGCGAGCGTGCGGAGTTCCGCCGGGGTGACATGGTCGAGGAACAGCTCGCGCACCGCCTCCACATGGCGTGGGGCGGCGGCCTCGATCATCTCGCGCCCGGAGTCTGTGATCACCACGAACGCCCCGCGTCCGTCGTCGGGGCACTCGTCCCGCACGACCAGCCCGCGTTTGACCATGCGGGCGATGTGGTGGGACATCCGGCTCTTCTCCCACTCCAGCACACGGGCGAGCTCCAGGAACCGCCGCCGCCCGTCCGGTGCCTCGGACAGCTCGACCAGCACCGCGAAGTCGGCGGACGACACATGGGACTCCGCCTGCAACCGGCGTGACAGCCGGCCCCACAGCCTGTCGTGCAGGCGGATGAAGCTCCGCCACGCGTGCTGCTCCTCCGGCGACAGCCAGCGCACCGTCTCATCCATGCGGAAAGTGTAGACACGTCAACGAACCGGACCAGCGTCTACGCCATCGCCCTCGAGCCGGGCGCCATGGTGCGCCGCTTCCCGGACTCGGAGCATGGACGCGCCGTGATCGCCGCGCCCGGTGCCGCCGTGCCGATGCGCTCATGCCGATGCGCTCATGCCGATGCTCTCGTGCCGATGCTCTCGTGGCTCAGCCGAGACTGATCTCCGGGCGGTAGATGTCCATCCAGTGGGCGAGATCGAGCGCGCGTTCCAGGCCGCGGCGCTCGGCCTGGGTGCTGACCGGTGCCTCACGGTGGGCGACGCGGTGGAGGCGGTCGCGGTCGACGAGGTCGAAGACCGGGTGGGCGGGCCGGGTGAGCAGGTCCTTGGCCTGGTCCTGGAGCGCGGCGGCGTACTTGGGGTCCTGGGTGGAGGGATAGGGGCTCTTGACCCGGTCGTACACCGACTTGGGCAGCAGGTCGGCACACGC
>NZ_JBSFDB010000134.1:0-4222 GCF_053593695.1 Streptomyces sp. NPDC002144 | reverse complement strand
CGCTCGAGCACGCGATGCTCCCCCGCACCCTGCACGCCGACGAGCCCTCCCCCTTCATCGACTGGGAGACCGGCGCCGTCCGCCTCCTCAACCAGGCCCAGCCCTGGCCCGACACCGGCCGCCCCCGCCGCGCCGCCGTCTCCTCCTTCGGCATCAGCGGCACCAATGCCCACGTCATCCTCGAACAAGCACCCCCCACCGACGAACCCGAATCCCAGCCGGTGCCGGCCTCAGGTACCGCACCGGCCCTCGTCCCCCTCTCCGCCCGCACTCCCGAAGCCCTCCGCGACCAAGCCCGCCGTCTCACCACGCACCTCGACCACCACCCCCACCTCGACCCCGCCACCCTCGGCCACTCCCTCGCCCTGCATAGAGCCGCACTCGACGAGCGGGTCGTGCTGCTCGCCGACGAGCCCGACGCGCTGCGGGCCGGGCTGGAACTGCTGGCCGAGGGCGAGGAGGCGGCGCGTCTGGTGCGGGGTGCCGTGGTCGCGGGTGAGACGGCGTTCCTGTTCACCGGCCAGGGCAGCCAGCGGGCCGGGATGGGCCGCGAACTGTACGAGTCGCAGCCGGTGTTCGCCGCCGCGCTGGACGAGGTGTGCGGTCACCTGGACGGGCATCTGGGCCGCTCGCTGCGTGAGGTGATGTTCGCCGAGGACGAGGAGCTGCTGGACCGGACGCTCTACACGCAGACGGCGCTGTTCGCGCTGGAGGTGGCGCTGTTCCGGCTCGTCGAACACCTGGGCCTGCGCCCGAAATTCGTGGCGGGGCACTCCATCGGCGAACTGACCGCCGCGCACGTGGCCGGCGTGCTCTCCCTGGAGGATGCCTGCACCCTGGTGGCTGCCCGCGGCCGGCTGATGCAGGCACTGCCCGCCGGCGGGGCGATGCTGTCCGTGCTCGCCCCCGAGGAGCAGGTCGCCGGGCACCTCGCCGGGCGGGAGCACGAGGTCGCGGTCGCCGCTGTCAACGGGCCCGCCTCCACGGTCGTTTCGGGCGCCGAAGAGGCGGTCGCGGACCTGGACGCCACGCTGACGGCGCTCGGGGTCAGGACACGCCGGCTGCGGGTCAGCCACGCCTTCCACTCGCCGCTCATGGAACCGATGCTGGAGGAGTTCCGCCGGATCGCCTCAGGGCTGACCTACAGTCGGCCGCGGATCCAAGTCGTCTCCAACCTCACCGGGAACCTCGCGACGGCCGAGCAGCTCACCTCGCCGGACTACTGGGTGCGGCACGTCCGCGAAGCCGTCCGCTTCCACGACGGCATCACCACCCTGCACGAGCGAGGCGTGACCACCTTTCTCGAACTCGGCCCGGACGGTGTGCTGTCCGCCATGGGTCGCGCCTGCATCCCCGAAGACACGGACGTGGAGCCGCAGTTCGTCACGGTCCTGCGCAAGGACCGTACGGCGTCCGAGTCCCTGGCGACTGCCGTGGCGCAGCTGTGGACGCGCGGGGCGGCCGTCGACTGGACGGCGGTCTTTCAGGGCCGTACCGCTTCGCACCTCGATCTGCCGACCTATGCCTTCCAGCGCCGGCGCTACTGGCTCAGCCACCGTGACGCGCGCAACGCCGACGCGGACGCCGCCGGTCTCGGGCTCGGTCCGGCCGGGCACCCGCTGCTGGGGGCGGCCGTCTCGCTCGCCGATTCCGACGCTCTGGTGCTCACGACCCGGCTCTCCCTCGACGACCATCCCTGGCTGGCCGACCACGCGCTGCTGGACACGGCCCTGCTGCCGGGCACGGCCTTCGTCGAACTCGCCCTGCGCGCGGGCGACCTGGCGGGCTGCCAGGTGCTGGAGGAGCTGACCCTTGAGGCTCCACTGGGCCTGCCGTCCTCGGGCAGCGTGCAGGTCCAGGTGTCGGTCGGAGGCGCGGACGAGAGCGGGCGCTGCTCGTTCAGCGTCCACTCGCGTACCGCGGGCGACCCGTCCGAGGGGTCGTGGAACCGGCACGGCACGGGAGTCCTGGCCCGCGACGGCGCCGGCAGCGCAGCCTTCAGGGACGCCTCGGGCGTCTGGCCGCCGCAGGACGCGCGGCCGGTTGACCTGGACGGGTGGTACGGGACGCTGGGTGCGAAGGGGCTCGTCTACGGCCCTGCCTTCCAGGGGCTGCGGCAGGCGTGGCGGAGCGGCGACTCCGTGTTCGCCGAGGTCGCGCTGGTGGCGGAACAGGCCGCGGACGCCGGGAAGTTCGGCCTGCACCCGGCACTGCTCGACGCGGCACTGCACGCCCTCGAACTGGGTGCCCTGCAGGAGTCGCCGGATCCGCGGCTGCCGTTCTCGTGGAGCGGGGTGCGGCTGCACGCGACGGGTGCGGCGACGGCCCGGGTACGGCTCACCCGGGTCGGCCCCGACACGGTGTCGCTGCTGGTCTGGGACGGCGCCGGACAGCCGGTGGCCGAGGTGGCCACGCTGGGTCTGCGTACGGTCTCCGGGACGCAGGTGCGCGACGCGCTGCGGTCGTCCGGCGGGAACGACGCCCTGTTCCGCGTGGAGTGGGTGCCGGTGACGGCCGGCCCGTACGGGCACACCGGTGCCGTGGTGGAGGTGCCGGCGGGCGGCGGGGTGCACGACACCGTGCATCAGGTGCTCGGGCGGGTGCAGGAGTGGCTCGCCGAGGACCGGCCCGAGGAGGAACGGCTCCTGGTCCGCACCCGGGGTGCGGTCTCGGTCGCGGGCGAGGCGCCCGATCCGGCCGGGGCTGCCGTGTGGGGCCTGCTGCGCTCGGCGCAGACCGAGAACCCGGACCGGATCGTGCTCGTGGACCGGCTCGACGACACCGCCGACGCGGGCCTGTCGGTGGCGGCTGAGCCTCAGCTCGCCGTGCGGGACGGGCGGTACTTCGCGCCTCGCCTGGCCCGGGCCGCCGTACCGGAGTCGCAGCGGTCGTCGTTCGCCGCCGGGGGCACGGTGCTCATCACGGGCGCCACCGGCGCGCTCGGCGGGTTCTTCGCCCGGCACCTCGTCACCGAGCACGGGGTGCGCCACCTGCTGCTGGTCAGCCGACGCGGCCCCGGCGCCGAGGGCGCCGAGGAACTGGCGCGCGAGCTGACCGAGCTGGGTGCCGAGGTCACGTTCGCCGCCTGCGACGTCGCCGACCGCGACGCCCTGGACGAGCTGCTGGCCGGCGTCCCCTCCGAGCACCCGCTCACCGGCGTCATCCACGCCGCCGGCGTCCTCGACGACGGCGTGTTCACGTCGCTCACCCCGGAGCGCGTCTCCGCCGTACTGCGTCCCAAAGTGGACGCGGCCGGCAATCTCGACGAAGCGACCCGGGACATGGCTCTGTCGGTCTTCGCGCTCTTCTCCTCCGTCGCCGGCACGTACGGCACGGCCGGTCAGGCCAGTTACGCGGCGGCCAACGCCTGCCTGGACGCGCTGGCGCAGCGGCGCCACGCCGCCGGTCTGCCCGCGACGTCGCTGGGCTGGGGCGCGTGGGCCGACGACGGGATGGCCGCGACGCTCAGCGAGACCGACCTGGCGCGTCTGGCCCGCACCGGCATCGGTTCGCTGGAGCCGGCCCGGGGCCTGGAGCTGTTCGACACCGCCTTGGCGCTGGGTGTGCCCGACGTCCTGCCGGTGGCGCTGGACACGGCCGGTCTGCGGGCCCGCGGCGGCGAGGTGCCTTCCGTGCTGCGGGGACTGGTCCGTACGACGGCCCGCCGCACCGCGCAGGCCGGGGCCGGCGCGTCCGCCGACTCTCTCGGCCGGCGACTGGCCACGCTCGCGGAGGAGCGGCGGGAGCCGTTCCTGCTCGACCTGGTGCTGGGCGAGGTCGCGGCCGCGCTGAACTACGAGGGCTCGGAAGCCGTGGACGCCCGGCGCGGCTTCAAAGAGCTGGGCATCGACTCGCTCACCGCCGTCGAGCTGCGCAACCGCCTCAACAAAGCCACCGGACTGCGCCTGCCCGCCACCCTCGTCTTCGACCACCCCAACCCCGGCGCCGTCGCCCGCCTGCTCCTCACCGAACTGGGCGGCGGCGTCCCCGAGACGGTTCCGGCGGCCTCGGTGGCCCGGGACCCGGGCGCCGCCGACGACGACCCGGTCGTCATCGTGGGCATGAGCGGCCGTTTCCCCGGCGGGGTCGACTCACCGGAGGATCTGTGGGAGCTCGTCGCCGAGGGCGGCGAGGCGATCTCCGGCTTCCCCGTCGACCGCGGCTGGGATTTGGAGTCCCTGTTCGACCCGGACCCGGAGACCCCGGGCACGTCCTACGCCCG
>NZ_JBSFDB010000133.1:0-4236 GCF_053593695.1 Streptomyces sp. NPDC002144 | reverse complement strand
TGGGCGTACCCACGTCCCTTGCCGTTAGTTCGGGGCAGCTGCTGTCTGAGAAGCAGAAAGCTCAACCCGCGAGGGAAGAATCTCCCGGCTTCAGCTGGGGGAGAAGTCAACTCTCTTCTCCAGGGACTCAGGAGCCGTGGCTCTTGCGAGCCATGCGGACGAGGGCGTCGACGTCGAGGGCGTCGATGTCGAGGTCGGGGGCGTCCGGCGCGGGGGCGTCGGCCGCCGGCACCGGCTCGGTGAGGTCGAGCAGCCGGTCGAGCAGGCCGGAGGCGCGCAGCCGGTCGATCGACAGCGTGGCGAGCATGCGGCGGATGTCCTGTTCGCCCAGGGCGTTGGTCGACGGCAGCGCCGACTCCTCGACGGCGGGCGCCAGTTCGCTGAGCAGCAATTGGGCGACGGCGCCGGGGTTGGGGTGATCGAAGACGAGGGTGGCGGGCAGGCGCAGTCCGGTGGCTTTGTTGAGGCGGTTGCGCAGCTCGACGGCGGTGAGTGAGTCGATGCCGAGCTCCTTGAAGCCACGCCGGACGTCCACGGCGTCCGAGCCCCCGTAGTCGAGTGTGCGGGCGACCTCGTCGCGGACCAGCGCGACGAGCTGCTCCCCCTGCTCCTCGGGCGTGAGCCCGGCGAGCCGCTGCGCCAAGGACGGCCCCGCATCGGCGGCCGCCGGCCCGGCCGTCGTGACCCGGCGCGGCCGTGTCCGGACCAGCCCCCGGAACAGGGCGGGCAGCTCCGCTCCCCGGGCGCGCAACGCGGCGGTGTCGAGGGGCAACGGGACGGCGCTCGCCAGCCCGAGCTTCACCGCCGCGTCGAAGAGTTCCAAGCCCTGGGCCGGTGCGATCGGAACCATCCCGAGCCGGGCGAACCGGTTGCGGTCGGCCTCGCCGAGCGCGGCCGCCATACCGCCCTCCGCCCACGGGCCCCAGGCCAGGGACACCGCCGGCAACCCGTGGGCCCGCCGGTGCTGGGCGAGCGCGTCCAGGTAGGCGTTGGCCGCCGCGTAGTTGGCCTGGCCCGCACCGCCGACCAGGCCCTGGATCGATGAGAAGAGCGCGAAGACAGCCAGGTCCAGGTGCCGGGTGGCCTCATGCAGGTTGCGTGCCGCATCGGCCTTGGGCCGCAGTACGGCGGAGACGCGCTCCGGCGTGAGCGTCGCGAACACGCCGTCGTCGAGGATGCCCGCCGCGTGGATGACGCCGGTGAGCGGGTGCTCGGCGGGGATGTCGGCGAGCAGGTGGTCCAGGGCGTCGCGGTCGGCGACATCGCAGGCCGCCAGGGTGACCTGCGCGCCGAGTTCCGTCAGTTCGCGCGCCAGTTCCTCGGCGCCCTCGGCGCCGGGGCCGCGTCGGCTGACGAGCAGCAGATGACGCACCCCGTGCTCGGTGACGAGGTGCCGGGCGAAGAACCCGCCCAGCGCCCCGGTCGCCCCGGTGATCAGCACGGTGCCCTCCGGCGCGAACGCCGGTGCCTCGGATCCGGTCCCGGCGGCCCGCACCAGCCGCGGGGTGAGCGCCCGGCCCCCGCGGACGGCGATCCGGGCGTCCTCGGCGCCCAGAGCCCCCGCCAGCGCGGCCTCGTCATCGAAGTCCTCCACGTCCACCAGCACGATCCGGTCCGGGTTCTCCGTCTGCGCCGAGCCCAGCAGGCCCCAGGCCGCGGCGGCCGCCGGATCGCGTACGTCCTCGTCGTCCGTCACCGCGACGGCGCCTCGGGTCACGAAGACGAGCCGCTCCCCGTCCGGCCGGTCCTCGGCCAGCCACTGCTGCGCCCGCGCGAGCGCTTCGTGAACGGCGCCGTGCAGGGACTCCTGGCCCCGCAGGCGTACGACGGTGGTGGCGGCGGGAGCCGAGCCGCGCCCGGCCGGTACCCACTCCACGCCCAGCAGCGCCTCGTGGCCCGTGCCGCCGGTGGTGGCGAGCTGCTCGGCGGAGACCGCCCGTACGGCGAGCGCGTCCACCGAGGCGACCGGTGCCCCCGCGGCGTCGGCGACCTCGATCGTCACCGCGTCGGCCCCGGCCGGCGCCAGCCGCACCCGTGCCGCCGTGGCCCCCGCCGCGAACAGCCGCACCCCGCTCCACGCGAACGGCAGCCGTGGCTCCCCCGTACCCGTCAGCACGCCCAGCTCGATGGCGTGCAACGCGGAGTCGAGCAGCGCCGGATGAAGCCCGAAGGCGGCCGCCTCCTCGGAGTGACCGTCGGGCAGGCACAGTTCGGCGAACACCTCGTCGCCGCGGCGCCACGCGGCGCGCAGTCCCTGGAAGACGGGACCGTAATCAAATCCCTGGGTGCTCAGCTCCTGGTAACGGCCGGTCAGGTCGACCGGCTCGGCGGCGTGCGGAGGCCAGAGGGTGAGATCCGGGCCCGGCCGCGCGTCCTCGGCGGCGAGCAGGCCGGCGCCGTGCCGCACCCACGGCTGCCCGGGGTCGTCGCTCTCCGGTCGGGAGTGCAGCGTCAGCTCGCGCCGCCCTTCTTCGTCGGGGGCGCCCACGATCACCTGGAACTGCACGCCGCCCTGCTCCGGAAGTACCAGCGGAGCCTCCAGCGTCAGCTCCTCCAGCACACCGGCCAGGGCCTCGCTGCCCGACCGCAGCGCCAGCTCCACGAACGCGGTGCCGGGCAGCAGCACTCGGCCCAGGACTACGTGGTCCGCCAGCCATGGCTGGGAGCCGAGCGAGAGCCGCCCGGTCAGCAGCTGCTCCTCGCTGTCGGCACGAGTGACGACGCCGCCGATCAGGGGATGGTCCACCGTGCCGAGCCCGATGGACGTGGCGTCCTGGGCTCGGGCCGTGTTCGGCTGCCAGTAGCGCTGGTGCTGGAACGGGTAGGTGGGCAGATCGACCCGCCGCGCCGCCCGGCCGCCGAACACGGCCCGCCAGTCCGGAGCGGTCCCGCGCGTCCACAGCTGCGCCAGGGCGCCGCCAAGGGCGCGGGGCTCCGGACGGTCCTTGCGCAGTGCCGTGACGAACTCCGGCTCCACGTCCGTGTCTTCGGGGACGCAGGCGCGGCCCATGGCGGACAGCACACCGTCCGGGCCGAGTTCGAGATACGTCGTGACACCGTGCTTGTGCAGCGTGGTGATGCCGTCGTGGAAGCGCACGGCTTCGCGGACGTGCCGCACCCAGTAGTCGGGCGAGGTGAGCTGCTCGGCCGTGGCGAGGGAGCCCGTGACGTTCGAGACGACCGGGATGCGCGGGGGACGGAACGACAGCCCGCGTGCCACCGCCGCGAACTCCTCCAACATCGGGTCCATGTGCGGCGAGTGGAAGGCGTGGCTGACCCGCAGCCGCCGGGTCTTCACCCCCTGCCCGTCCAGCTGCCTGGCCACCTCCATGGTGGCGAGCAGATCCCCGGAGATCACGGTCGAGGCGGGCCCGTTGACGGCGGCGATCGCGACCTCGTGCTCCCGCCCCGCGAGCTGCGCGGCGACCTGCTCCTCGGCGGCGAGGACGGAGACCATCGCCCCGTTCTGCGGCAGTGCCTGCATGAGCCGGCCGCGGGCAGCCACCAGGGTGCAGGCGTCCTCGAGGGAGAGCACGCCGGCCACGTGCGCGGCCGTCAGTTCGCCGATGGAGTGCCCCGCCACGAAGTCGGGTGTGATCCCCAGATGTTCGACGAGCCGGAACAGCGCCACCTCCAGCGCGAACAGTGCCGTCTGCGTGTGGACCGTCTGGTCCAGCAGCTGACCCTGCCAGTCGGTGTCCTCGCCCGCGCCGAACATGAGATCGCGCAGCGACAGGCCGAGGTGTTCGTCGAGGTGTTTGCACACCTCGTCCAGCGCGGTGACGAACACGGGCTGGGATTCGTACAGTTCGCGCCCCATGCCGAGGCGCTGACTGCCCTGACCGGTGAACAGGAATGCCGTGTCACCCGTGACGGCCTTGCCCTGTACGAGACGGTTCGACGTGCCGCCCTCGGCCACTGCCGCGAGGTCTGCGAGCAAATCCTCCCGGTCCTCGGCCCATATCACCGCACGATGGCTGAGCGCTGCCCGATGCACGGCGAGCGAGAACGCGAGTGCGGGAAGGTCCGCGTGATCGAGGTGCTCCAGGTGGCTGGTGAGCCGGCGTGCCTGGTCGCGCAGGGCTTGCGGGGTGTGGGCGGAGAGCGGTACGAGGACGGGTGCGGTGTCCGGCTGGGATTCGGGTTCGTCGGTGGGGGGTGCTTGTTCGAGGATGACGTGGGCGTTGGTGCCGCTGATGCCGAAGGAGGAGACGGCGGCGCGGCGGGGGCGGCCGG
>NZ_JBSFDB010000132.1:0-4590 GCF_053593695.1 Streptomyces sp. NPDC002144 | reverse complement strand
GCCGCTGACCCATCTCAGGAAGCTCGACCTGCACCACAACTACCTGAGCGAGCCGATGAGACAGCGTGTCCGGGATGCGCTCGAACCGGCCGGCGGCGAAGTCGACCTCGACTGGTCCGACGCCGAGGCGTACGAGGACGAGAACGGCGTGCCGGTGCCCAGCATCAGTGTGGGCCCGCTGACCATCCTGCCGGGCGCGCTATGGACCTGGATCCGTCCGGCGCCGCCCTGGCGTTCCGGGCCAGTCCGGGCACGCCCGCCGATCGCCAGCCGGCTCGGGCGGCCGCCCACCGGATGCTGCAGGTCTCCGTCGGGATCTCGGCGCGCAGGCTCACGCAGTGCACGATGTAGTCCCGCAGCACAGCGGCCGGCCGCGCACCGAACAGGGGTGGTCACTACATAACCAGCCGCTGATTTCTATGCGCCCTGGCGCAAGCGCTGTGCGCCGCAGCGAAAGACCGCGCGCGTCCCGACGGCCATCGTTGACCGGGCACGGGTAGGCGCGGATTTCGCAAGGAGTGATTGGCTCGTGATCGAGAAGATTCTGTCGGGCAAGGTGGCGCTGGTGACCGGGGGCAGCCGGGGGATCGGCGCGGCGACGGCCCGGCGGCTGGCTACGCTGGGCGCGGACGTGGTCATCACCTATGTCGCGCAGGCGGAGAAGGCGAAGACGGTAGTCGAGGAACTGCGGTCGCAGGGCGTGCGCGCCGAGGGCATTCAGGCCGACCAGGCCGACCGCGCCCAGGTGACGGCCATGGTGGACGCGGTCGCTGAGAAGTTCGGCCGGATCGACATCCTGGTCAACAGCGCCGGTGTCTTTCGGCCTGGGGAGATCACCGACGCCGTACGCGATGAGCAGCTCGCGATCAACCTGACCGGTGTCGCCGACACGACCTACCGGGCCGTGCGGCACATGCGCGAGGGCGGCCGGATCGTGAATCTGTCGTCCGGCCTTGCCAGCAAGACCTTCGCAGCCGGCATGTCCGACTACGCGGCGACCAAGGCTGCAGTCACGGCATACACCCGCGGGTGGGCCCAGGATTTCGCCGCGCGCGGGATCAATGTGAACGTGATCGAGTGCGGCATCATCGACACCGACATGGCCATGTCGAAGGATTCCGAGGGCGGCCAGTTCATGCTTCAGGCGGTCATCCCGATGCACCGGTACGCCGAGGCCGACGAGGTTGCCGGTGTGGTGGCGTTCCTGGCCGGGCCGGACGCCGCGTACATCACCGGCAGCACCCTTCGTGTCGACGGCGGCGCCCTCGCCTGAGGCCTGGCTCAGGACTCACCGCGGCCATCGCCGCGGGTCTCGCGGGGCGTGACGCCGAACTCGCGGCGGTAGGCGGTGGCGAACGACGCGTGGCTGGCGAACCCGGACGCGTGAGCGACCTGCGCGATCGACCGGGTGTCCCAGGTTGAACTGGCCAACCGGGTCCGGGCCAGCCGCAGCCGTTCCGAGCGGATCAGGTCGCGGGAGGTGGTGCCGGCGGCCTGTAGCACGTCTTGCAGATATCGCGCCGACCAACCCAAGGCCCGGGCGATGCCGGTGATGGAGAGGTCGGGGTCGGCAGCGTGACGGCGGACGTACTGTCTCACCTGCGCCTCGACCTCTCTTCGCTGGGCGGCCGGCGCCGAGTCGCTGGCGCCTTCAGCGGCCAGGCATAGCAGGTCGAGTAACTGGTCGCATGCGATGTCGAAGGTTGCCTCGGAAAAGTGTTCCCGCTCCTGTTGGAGGGTGAGCACCGTCTGCCGGATCAGCCGGCCAAGCCCCACCGTGCCGTCGAAGACTTGCGGATCGCGGGCCGCGGCGGGATTACGGCGGTAGATCGCCTCCCCAGGGACGATCAGCGCGACCGACTGGAATTCCTCGCCGTGGGTGAAGGTCAACGGGCGGTCCACGTCGCACAGCGCGAGAGTGCCCGGCCGGATCTCGCCCGCGGCCGAGGCCTGCTCCACCTGGGCGCTCCCGGCGGTCGGCACCAGTAGCTCGAACGCTCCGCGCGGGTCTGTCCGGATGTGCCGCCGCTCCCGCACGAATTCCTCGCGGACGTTACCGCAGAGCGCGATGCCGTACGACCGTGACCGCTGCCACTCCAGCCGACCCGCCCACGGGCCGGCATCCGTGAGGGTGACCCGGCTCTCGCCGTGCAAGTCGATGAACGCTTCCCGCCAGGCTCTGGGCGTCGGGATCAGACCACGCTCGTTCCAGCGATACATCCCTGTACCGTATCCAACCCCCACGATGCCGATCCCGTCGAGACGGGTGAGGAGCGCCGGGCCGAACAGGACTACAACGCCGGGCACCGCGAAATCCGCGACCACGTCGAACACTGCCTGTCCTGGCTCAAAACCTACAAAATCCTACGCGACTACGATCGTCCATCTACACAACATCGCTCCGCCCCACTGAACCCCCGAAACGTCTACAGGCAACGCCGACAGTGAGTTACGAGACATTGCTTCCCCCGACGCCAACGTGCTCGTCGTGACGAGTGAGTTCTGTTCGCTGTGCTACCAGCCGACGGACTCCGACGTGGGGACGCTCCTGTCCAACGGCCTGTTCGGTGACGCGATCGCCGCTGCCGTCGTGCGCGGCAGGGTCGGCACCGGAATGACCCTGAGCCGGAACTCCGCCTACCTGGTGCCCGACACCGAGGAATGGATCTCCTACCGGGTCAAGGACACGGGCTTCCACTTCCAACTCGACCCGACGGGTGCCCGGGACGATGTCCATGATCGCTCCGATCCTGAGCCGGTTCGCCAAGGAGCAGGACTGGGACGTCTTCGCAGGGAGAATGCCACCTCACACCTGCGGTGGAGGTCGGCCCGGAGGCGCTTGCAGCTGGAGGGGATCCCGATCCTCATCGGAGTCATGCCCCGATCGGACGCCTTCGTCGAGCGGGCCAGCCGCATGGGGCTCGGACTGCATCCTGTGATCCATGGCTGGAAGACCCTGGAACACCAGCTCGTACGCTTCCGGGAAGCGGCCCTCGTCGGTGGCCGGCCCGGCCCCGTCGTCGTTCGGCTGAATGACCCCCATTACCAAACCCCCTGGACGACGGCGGGCGCGGGCCGTTGTGCGGTTCCGTGGACCAGGTCGCAGCAGACCTGCACCGCGCTGCCGAACTCGGCGTCGACCACGTTATGTGGGACCTCACCGCTGCCCACGTCCCCTACGAAGTCCAACTCCGCCTCTGGGAGCCGCTGATCGCCGCCAAGCCCGAGTGATCCTCCGCCCTCGACAGATCGGCCGGGTCCTTGCGCAGCGTGACCTCGCGTCCGGCCGCGGTGCGCACCGTCACCGCGTGCACGCCCGGCTGGCCGGACACGACCGCCAGCGGCAGCCGGTCGAAGGTCTCGGCACCTATGTGCTCACGCAGTTCCGCGGCGTCGGCACCGATCAGCAGCCGGGTCGCGGCCGCCCCGCGCTCACCGTGTTCCGCCGTCCCACGGTCCGGGTTGGTGGCCGGGTCCTCCCGGTAGAACCAGTTCGGCAGCCCCCGGCGCCAGCTCGTGTCGAGCGCGCGGCCGGGGCCCTTGGTGATGATGAGCTGGGTGCGTCGGGCTGGACGCGCCCCGGAAGCCGTGCCACCTCGCCGCTGAGCCGCTGCGTGAGCGCGTTCATCTCCTCGAGGGTGTCGGCGCGCAAGCTCCAGGACATCCATGGGTCGGCGCCGTCCGCGAGGAGCCCGTCGAACCACTCGGCCGCCTCGGAGGCGGGGTTCGTCGCGGCCTCGACCTCCAGGTAGACGTCGTCACCGACGGGAAGATCGTGTTCGCGAGCCCGATGGCGAAGACGCCACCGTCGTAGCGGGCAAAACCGTCTCCTCATGCACTCGGCGGACCCCGTCGTCCAAGTCGCGGAGGCCTAAACAGAGATGATCCAGGTGAAACACGCGGTGCCCAGTCTCCTGTGACCGGACGGTCATCGACGACCGTCCGGATCCGCGGCAGCCGGCGCCGCTGGCCAATAACAGGACATCGGCCCACGGCAGCACACTGGCCAGCGGGACGAAGCCGACGCGCTGGACGTGGCCGGCGATGCGCGTCGGCGTCTGGGACCCGGCGATGTGGCCGCGATACCCGGGCGCTGGCAGGGCCGCGCCGGTGGCCGAGGCGTCAGCGGGCGGGACGGCACGGAAGGCGGCGGTTTCCTCGCCGACGAGACGCCGGGGAACCTGTTGCGCCGTTCGATGCCCCATGTGACGCCGCTCGGCGCGTCCGCAGAGCACGCACGCCTGGTCGTCCAGATCTGGGCCGAGGCGTCGACCTCTGAGGAACTGGCGGCCGTCTGCGTGTCCCGGCACACCGCGCTGCGCGACCACCTGGCGGGCCTGTACGCGAGGAATCGCGAGGGCGATGCCGGGGGCGCGGAGCCGACTGCGGCGGACAGCACCTGGGCCGAGGCGGCCCTGGCCGCGGTCATCGGCTACGCCATCATGAGGCGGGAGTTCAGCGGCCCACGTCGGCGCCGATCCCAGCCTTACTCGCGCTAGGGCGTGTTTCAGAAGTGGATCTTGATGTGTCAAGATCCACTTCATGGGGAGGCACGATCTGACGAATGCGCAGTGGGCGAAGCTGGAGCCC
>NZ_JBSFDB010000131.1:0-4946 GCF_053593695.1 Streptomyces sp. NPDC002144 | reverse complement strand
CTGGCCGACAAGCACGGCAACGTGGTCGTGGTCTCCACCCGGGACTGCTCGCTGCAGCGCCGCCACCAGAAACTGGTCGAGGAGGCGCCCGCACCGTTCCTGACGGACGAGCAGGTCGCGGAGCTGTACCGGGCCTCCAAGGCGATTTTGAAGGAGGCGTCCTACGAGGGCGCCGGCACGTGTGAGTTCCTGGTCGGCCAGGACGGCACGATCTCTTTCCTGGAGGTCAACACCCGTCTGCAGGTGGAGCACCCGGTGACCGAGGAGGTCGCCGGCATCGACCTGGTGCGGGAGATGTTCCGCATCGCCGACGGCGAAGAACTCGGTTACGGCGATCCGGAGCTGCGCGGGCACTCCTTCGAGTTCCGCATCAACGGCGAGGACCCGGGCCGCAACTTCCTGCCCGCCCCGGGCACCGTCACCACCTTCGAGGCGCCCTCCGGTCCGGGTGTGCGCCTGGACGCGGGTGTGGAGTCCGGCAGTGTGATCGGCCCCGCCTGGGACTCCCTGCTGGCCAAGCTGGTCGTCACCGGCCGTACTCGTAAGGAGGCGCTTCAGCGGGCGGCGCGGGCGCTGGAGGAGTTCCGGGTGGAGGGCATGGCCACCGCGCTTCCCTTCCACCGTGCGGTGGTCAGGGATCCCGCTTTCGCGCCCGAGCTCGCCGGCTCCGAGGACCCGTTCACGGTCCACACCCGCTGGATCGAGACCGAGTTCGTCAACGACATCAAGCCGTTCACCGCTGCCGCCGACACCGAGGCGGAGGAGGACGCCGGCCGGGAGACGGTCATGGTCGAAGTCGGGGGCAAGCGTCTGGAGGTGTCGCTGCCCGCCTCGCTGGGGATGTCGCTGGCCCGTGCCGGGCTGGCGGCCGGCGCCCGCCCCAAGCGGCGCGCGGCGAAGAAGTCCGGGCCCGTGGCCTCCGGCGACACCCTGGCCTCCCCGATGCAGGGCACCATCGTCAAGATCGCCGTCGAGGAGGGCCAGGAGGTCAAGGAAGGCGACCTCGTCGTCGTCCTGGAGGCCATGAAGATGGAACAGCCCCTCAACGCCCACCGCTCCGGCACCATCAAGGGCCTGACCGCCGAGATCGGCGCCTCCGTCACCTCCGGCGCCGTCATCTGCCAGATCAAGGACTGACCGGTCCGAACCACGGGATCGATTGCTTTGCATTTCCTTGCAGAGGTCTGTCGAAGATGCCATTGACGCAATGCAGGGGCTTGCGGATGATGAAAAAGGGATATGCATTTACTGGTCGACCACCCGGAAAAACAGCCGGTCGACCCTCCGGACATACGCCCAATAATTGACCGCGGATTCCGTCGGTGTGACCAGGAACACCCGGCCCGACGGAGCGGGAGCGACAGAGAACGATCGCGGCACCGCGGGAAGAGAAATAAGCGGAAATTCGGTCGCGGTCGGAACCGGAGAACCGAGGACATTCCGAGGAACAGGACGCATGGCCAAGGAGAGGCACATGGATGCCGAAGTCATAGTCGTGGGTGCGGGACCGGCCGGCATGATGCTGGCGGGCGAGCTGCGCCTGGCCGGTGTCGGCGTGACCGTACTGGAGCGTCTCGACCGGCGCACGGGGGAATCCCGCGGCCTTGGCTTCACCGCACGCACCATGGAGGTTTTCGACCAACGCGGGCTGCTGCCCCGGTTCGGGGAGATCGAGATCAGCAACCAGGGCCACTTCGGCGGCCTGCCCGTCGACTTCGGAGTGCTGGACGGCGCCCACCAGGCCGCGAAGACCATCCCGCAGTCGCAGACCGAGACGGTCCTCGAGGAGTGGGTGACCGAGCTCGGCGGTGACATCCGGCGCGGCCACGAGGTCATCGCGCTCAAGGACGAGGGCGACTCGGTGACGGTGGAGGCGCGCGGCCCGCACGGTGTCGAGCGGTTCACGGCCCCCTACCTGGTGGGGTGCGACGGTGGCCGCAGCACGGTGCGCAAGGCGGTGGGCTTCGACTTCCCGGGCACGGCCGCGACGATGGAAATGTTCCTGGCCGACGTCAGGGGCCTCGACCTGGAGCCCCGTATGATCGGCGAGACCCTGCCCGGCGGCATGATCATGGTCGGGCACCTGCCGGGCGGGATCACCCGGCTGATCGTCTGCGAACGCGGCACCCCGCCGCGGCGCCGCACCGCTCCGCCGGAGTTCGACGAAGTGGCCGCCGCCTGGAAGCGTCTGACCGGTGGTGACATCTCGCATGGTGAGCCGGTGTGGGTCAGTTCCTTCGGCGACGCCACCCGCCAGGTCACCGAGTACCGGCGCGGCAGGGTGCTGCTCGCCGGCGACGCCGCCCACATCCATCTGCCGGCCGGCGGGCAGGGCATGAACACCGGCATCCAGGATGCGGTCAACCTCGGCTGGAAACTGGCCGCCGTGGTGCAGGGCCGGGCACCGGAAGGCCTGCTGGACACCTACCACGACGAGCGTCACCAGGTCGGCAAGCGGCTGCTGATGAACACGCAGGCGCAGGGACTGCTCTTCCTCAGCGGCCCCGAGATGCAGCCGCTGCGCGACGTGATGACGGAGCTCATCCAGTACCGCGAGGTCAGCCGTCATCTGGCCGGCATGGTCAGCGGTCTGGAGATCCGCTACGACGTCGGCGGCGGGACGAACGCCCTGCTCGGCCGGCGGATGCCGCAGGTGGAGCTGGCCCGCCCCGACGGCACCCGGACCACCAGCACCGAGGCGCTGCACACCGGGCGCGGCGTGCTGCTGGACCTGGAGGACAACGCCGCCCTGCGCCGCCGGACGGCAGGCTGGCGGGACCGCGTCGACATCGTCACGGCGGTACCCCAGGGCGCCCTCGCGGCCGAACGGCTCGCCGGCAGCTCCGCCGTGCTGGTCCGTCCCGACGGATACGTGGCCTGGGCCGCACCCGGCAGCCACGGAGACCTGCCCATGGCCCTGGAGCGCTGGTTCGGTCCGGTCCGCTAGGCGCTCCGTCAGAAGTGCCGCCCTGCGCCGCCGATCGGCCGCGGAACCGTCGTGACCGGTCGCGCAGTTCCCCGCGCCCCTTCGCGGCACCGCCGCACCACGCCGGACGTCGCCCATGGCGCTCGCGGCGCATGTGCGGCACTCGAAACCACCGCACGGCTCGTCCCGGACCCAGGCGCCGCCGCCCGGTCGGCCGTGTCGTGCGGTCGGCGGTGTCGTGGCCGACGACGGCCCCGCCTCCCCGTTCACGTCCGGTCCCCCGACGGCCGTGACGTACGAAGACCCCACTGGTCGTGAGGAGACAAACCGACATGCACAGCACGCTCATCGTGGCCCGGATGGACCCCGGGTCCAGCGACGACGTCGCACGCATCTTCCGCGCGTTCGACGAGACGGAGATGCCCCACCTGATGGGCACCCGCCGCCGTCAGCTGTTCTCGTACCGAGGGCTGTACTTCCACTTGCAGGACTTCGACTCGGACAACGGCGGCCACCGTATCGAGGAGGCCAAGCAGGACCCGCGTTTCATCCGGATCAGCGACGACCTCAAGCCGTTCATCGAGGCCTACGACCCGGCGACCTGGCGCTCCCCCTCCGATGCGATGGCCACTCGCTTCTACAGCTGGGAGGCGTCGGCGTGACGGCACGTCGGGTGGTCATCACGGGCATCGGTGTCGTCGCGCCCGGCGGCATCGGCGTCAAGAACTTCTGGAGCCTGCTCAGCTCGGGACGCACCGCGACCCGCCGCATCACCTTCTTCGACCCCTCCCAGTTCCGCTCACGGGTGGCTGCCGAGATCGATTTCGACCCGGACGAACACGGCCTGAGCCCGCAGGAGACGCGGCGCATGGACCGCGCGGCCCAGCTCGCCGTCGTCGCCGCGCGGGAAGCGGTCGGTGACAGCGGCCTCGAATTCGACGAGCTGGACCCGTACCGGGTGGGCGTCACCATCGGCAGCGCGGTGGGTGCCACCATGGGGCTGGACTGGGAGTACCGGGTGGTCAGCGACGCCGGACGACTCGAACTCGTCGACCACACCTATGCGGTGCCCCACCTGTACAACTATTTCGTCCCCAGCTCGTTCGCGGCCGAAGTGGCCTGGAGCGTGGGCGCCGAAGGGCCGAACGCGGTGGTCTCCACCGGCTGCACCTCCGGCCTGGATGCGGTCTGTCACGCGGTGGAACTGCTGCGGGAGGGCTCCGCCGACATCATGGTCGCCGGCGCCACGGACGCCCCGATCTCGCCCATCACGATGGCGTGCTTCGACGCCATCAAGGCCACGACTCCGCGCAACGACGACCCCGAGCACGCCTCGCGCCCCTTCGACGGGACCCGCAACGGCTTCGTGCTGGGAGAGGGTTCCGCCGTTTTCGTCCTGGAGGAACTCGAGAGCGCGAAGCGGCGCGGCGCCCACATCTACGCCGAGGTCGCGGGCTACGCCTCGCGGTGCAACGCCTTCCACATGACCGGTCTGCGCCCCGACGGCGCGGAGATGGCGGAGGCGATCCGGGTCGCCCTGGACGAGGCGCACGTCAACCCCGAGGAGATCGACTACATCAACGCACACGGCTCGGGCACCAAGCAGAACGACCGGCACGAGACGGCCGCGTTCAAACGGAGCCTGGGCGAACACGCCTACGCCGCACCCGTCAGCTCCATCAAGTCGATGGTCGGACACTCGCTGGGCGCGATCGGCTCGATCGAGATCGCGGCGTCGGCGCTGACCATGGAGCACAACGTGGTGCCCCCCACCGCCAATCTGCACACCCCCGACCCCGAGTGCGACCTGGACTACGTGCCCCTGACCGCCCGCGAGCACCGCACCGACGCGGTGCTGACGGTCGGCAGCGGCTTCGGCGGATTCCAGACCGCCGTGGTTCTCACCCGTCCCGAGAGGAGGGCCGCTTGACTTCTCCCCCAGCTGAAGCAGGGAGATTCTTCCCTCGCGGGTTGAGCTTTCTGCTTCTCAGACAGCAGCTGCCCCGAACCAACGGCAAGG
>NZ_JBSFDB010000130.1:0-5025 GCF_053593695.1 Streptomyces sp. NPDC002144 | reverse complement strand
CGGCGAGTACTTACTGGGTGGCGCCACTTCGTCCTCGTTTCCTTGTTCAGGACAACCCTATTGGGTGCCTGTCCGGAAACCTCGTGGCCCCTCACACATCCGTTCGGCCTCGTCACCGGACGCGGCAAGGTCGACCGCGATTGATGCGCGGCGCAGACCAGCGGCGATGGTACGCGCCAGCACATGGTGGTCTTCGGCTACCAGAACTCTCATGACCACCATGACATCAGCCAGCCAATTACAAACGCATAAGAAGCCCTAGTAGGACTCCGTTAGGTTGTTCTGGCTCTTGGGTTTGGGCTGGGGTGGATGTTCTGGGCATGGGGCGGTGGCAGGTGGTGCAGGTACCGGTCCAGCTGTTCAGCCGGTCCTGGATGGCGTTGAGGGTCTGGTAGAGGGTGAGTCCGCGGTATCGGCTTTTGGGGCTGTCGACGACGGCGTAATTCCCCACCCGAAACGCCATGAAATGGACCATGGGGACGGCGGCGCAGAAACCGTCGCGACCATGGGGACGGTGGCCGTGCGCCGAGATCCCCACGGCGCCAGAGTTTCCCGGGCCTCCCGATAGCCAGACCGTCGTTCAGGCTGGTCAGGGCAGTCCAGGGGGGCCGCAAGGCCAGCGCGGAGCGCCGCCGCAGGCGCCCTTGACGGACCGGATCAGCCGCACACTCAGCAGTCGGGCGGCCCGTGCCGGGCTCAGCCCAGGTGGGGAATTACGCCGACAGGATCATGCAGATCGTGGGGAATTACGCCGTCGCTGACATTCACTTCATGTGCGTCCACACCCCCAACATGCCCTCAAACAGGACCCCGAGACAGACCTAACGGAGCCCTACTAGGGCCTTTTAAGCCCTCACCGAAACGTGTTCCGTATTGGGTGCTGGGCAGGATGACCCAGACATCAGGTACGGGTGTGGACGGACTCTGAATCGCGTAGCACTCCGGTTGTTGAACGATGGGGGATCTTGCACAGCTCGCCAAGCACAGACTGTCCAGAGCCGGCCAGTGAGATAGCCGAATTGGCCACTGCCGGTCATTCCCGACGAACGACGTACCGCCGCCGTCGGCCACCCCCCGATCCTGGGCGGCGACAGAAGCGCATGGACGACCCGACGAAAGGACGCTGAATGCGGGTGCTGTTGTCTACATACGGGACACGTGGCGACGTCGAACCGCTGGTCGCACTCTCGGTGCGGCTGCGGGCGCTCGGCGCGGAGGTGCGGATGTGCGCCCCGCCGGACGAGGAGTTCGCCGAGCGGCTCGCAGGTATCGGAGTGCGGCTGGTGCCGGTCGGGCCGCCTGTAAGGGAGCTGATGCGGGGGAAGACCCTGCCCTCGGCAACGGACCTGGCCCGCTACCGGAATGAGTTGGTCGAGACACAGTTCGATACCTTCCCTGCGGCGTTCGACGGATGTGACGTGGTGCTGGCGGCAGGTCTGGGGCAGGTCGCCGCGCGATCCGTGGCCGAGGCCGCGGGTCTCCCCTACCTGTACGTGAGCTATGCGGCGGTCCACCTGCCGTCGCCCCACCACGCGCCACCACCGCGGCCGGGCTGGCCGGAGTCCGCAGTCGCCGATAACCGGACGCTGTGGGAGTTGGACGCCCAGAAAGTCAACGCGCAGTTCCGCGTGGCGCTCAACAGCCACCGGGCAGCAATCGGTCTGCCGCTGGTGGATAACGTGCGCGATCACATCCTCACCGACCGTCCGTGGTTGGCGGCGGACCCGATCCTGGGACCGTGGCCGGAGACCGCCGGGCTCGACGTCGCCCAGACAGGTGCGTGGACCCTCGCGGACGAACGGCCCCTCCCGGCTGACCTGGTGAGCTTCCTGAACGCGGGCGCCCCACCGGTCTACGTCGGCTTCGGCAGTGTGTCCCCGGCCGAAGGCGTCGTACGTATGGCCGTCGAGGCGATCCGCGCCCAGGGGCATCGCGTGCTCGTGTCCCGCGGGTGGGCAGACCTGGATCTCGTCGACGACGGAGACGACTGCTTCGCCATCGGCGAGGCCAACCATCAGAATCTGTTCGGCAAGGTGGCCGCTGTGGTCCACCACGGCGGCGCGGGTACGACGCTGACGGCGGCCCGTGCGGGCACGCCCCAAGTGGTGATACCTCTCCAGCTGTCGGACGCCCCCTACTGGGCAGGCCGGGTGGCGGCATTGGATCTCGGTGCGGCCCTTGACGCTCCGACCGCGACCGTCGCAACTCTGGGCATCGCGCTCAAGACCGCCCTGTCACCCGAGACCCGGGCGCGTGCGACGTCCCTGGGCAGCCGGCTCCGCACCGACGGGGCGGAAGTGGCTGCACGCCGGTTGGTTGACGAGTCTTGGTGAACGACGTTGGCCCCTGCGCTCGGAGCGCTCCGAGCGCAGGGGCCCCGGCCGGCCATTCTCACCGCCGATCGGCAACCCCGCCCGGGACCTCCCGGTCGGGAATCCTCAACGAAGCAGCCGACAGCGGCGACCCGCTCAGGCTGATGCGGCTGTTTGGCATCACCGAGCAGACCGCCATGCGCTGCGTCACCGCTGCCCACCCCGAACGAACCGCCCAACTGCCCAGGTAGCCTGCCTGGTTCAGCCCTAGAGGGCGGCGAGCCAGTCGGTCAGCAGACGGTTGACCTCGTCCGGGCGCTCCTGCTGAATCCAGTGGCCGCAGGCGTCCAAGAGGTGGGAGGCCGACAAGCCGGGGAGGGTGGTGGGGTAGGCGTCGATGGCGTCGGACATCCAGGTGGTGGAGGCGTCCAGGGTGCCGCCGATGAACAGGGACGGCTGCTTGATCGGGGCTCCGTGGTGCGGGGCGAGTTCTTCCCAGTCGCGGTCCATGTTGCGGTAGCGGTTGAGGGCGCCGGTCAGGCCGGTGCGCTCGAACTCCCCGGCGTAGACGTCGAGGTCGTCCTTGCTCAGCCAGGCCGGGAGGACCCCCGTGGGGAAGCGGTCTCGCAGCCGGCCGCCGGCGCGGGCAACGAAGTGGGGGTCGGGCTCGCCCTGGGCGGGCATGGTGTCGGCGGACAGGGCCGCGTAGAAGCCCGCGAGCCAGCCCCGGACGTCGGGCTCGATCTCCGCCTCGGCGCGGCCGGGCTTCTGGAAGTAGGAGACGTAGAACTCCTGCTCGGGCCCGCCGATCTGGCCGAAGATGTCGGTCGGGCGCGGGCCGCCGGGCGGAGCGTAGGGGACGCTCAGCAGGCCGACGGCACGAAAGACCTCGGGGCGGATCAGGGCCGAGGTGGAGGCAATGTTGGCGCCCCAGTCATGGCCGACCACCACCGCGTTCTCCTCGCCGAGGGCACGCACGACGGCAACGTTGTCCTCCACCAGGTCGAGCATCCGGTAGGCGTCGGTCGCCTCCGGCTTGGAGGAACGGCCGTAGCCGCGCACGTCGATTGCCACCGCCCGGTAGCCGGCCGCAGCGAGGGCCGGGAGCTGACGGCGCCAGGAGTACCAGGACTCGGGGAAGCCGTGGACGAGCAGGACCAGCGGGCCGGTGCCCTGCTCGACCAGATGCAGGCGCCCGGCTGGGGCCTCGACGGTGCGGTGGCGGAGCTCGGCGGTCGGCTCGGGCTGCATGGGCTTCTCCTCGATTCGCGGGTGGACGCGGCTACCCACCGATCATGCCGCGCGGCACCCGCCGACGCGATCAGCCTTGCCCTTCTGGCAAACTCCCAGGACAGAACGGTGGAGTGGCAACGGCAAGAAGGAGCGGGAAAGGTGGCAGTCGACGACGTGGACGGCACGCTGGCCGCCATGGGGCCCCGGTTGCGGGCCGCGCGCGAGCACCACAGCGCGACGCTCGCCGGTGTCAGCTGCGCGACCGGCATCTCGACCAGCACGCTGTCCAGGATCGAGACCGGCCGGCGCAAGCCCACCCTGGAGGTGCTGCTGCAGCTGTCGAAGGAGTACGACGTCTCCCTGGACGAACTGGCCGGCACCGCTCCCATGCCCGCCCCCGCAGCCGAGCCGCGCGCTACGGCGCCGCTGAGCTTCGGCGACGACAAGGCCGTGCTGCCTTTGACCCGGTACGTCGGCGGCCTGCACGCCCACAAGCACATCCTGCCCGCTCAGGACCCACCCGCGCGGCCCCGTCAGGTCTCCCACGACGGCCACGAGTGGCTTTGCGTCCTGTACGGGAGGCTGTGGCTCGCCCTCGGCGACCAAGACCTCATCCTGACCCCCGGGGACGTCGCCGAGTTCAACACCCGCACCCCGCACGGGGTGGCGAACGCCAGCCCCGGTGGACCGGTCGAGTATTTGATCATGTTCGGACCTCAGGGCGAGCGCCTACGGCCGCGCACCCCTCCAGCCGCTGGTCGCGGGAACGGCCAGCCGAATCGCGCCCAGGCCGGCCGCGAGGAACAGCCGTAGGATCCGGAACCCGCTCCGGCAAGACGGCGAAACCTCGACTTGCGCATAGGTTCGGGCCAAGGGCCGTCCAGATTCCCGGAACTCGCGCTACCGACCGTGCGGCGCAGAAGATCCGCCGCCAGGAGCAGGTCCACGCGTACGCCGAAGCCCAGCTCATCGCACTCGGAGCGCCGGTGCCGCGGGCCGGCTGCGCCCCAGCGATCTGGCTCCGGGAGGCCCTGATCGCGGTCGGCGCCCGCAACGTACGGCACCGCGAGCACACCGCTTCTGCGGACGGTTGCGGCGTGTTGCCGCTCGGCTGACGCCGCTACCAGCGCGACGGGCTCACATCTGATGACTACCGTCCAAGACACCCTCCAGCAGGCGGTCAGCCGGTCCCACGCCAAGATCCGGGTGGTTGAGCAGGCCGTCGCCACTCTCAAAGGCTGGCGGCTCCTGCGCAAGCTCCGCTGCTCGATCACGCGGATCTCCGGCCTCGTCCAGGCCGTCCTCTGCCTGTATCTCCCCAGCTCAGCCCGAGGATGGAAAACCTTCTGGCTCAGACACACAATGAGTGATGTGCATCGTGAATTCGCAGGTCACGGGCGTGGTGTGTGTTACGACTCGGGTACTCGTGCTGGTCGATGGCCGATGACCATCAGCGAACAGGCGGAGCAGCTTCACCGGC
>NZ_JBSFDB010000129.1:0-5151 GCF_053593695.1 Streptomyces sp. NPDC002144 | reverse complement strand
GCTAGAACTACTTTAAATAAGGGACTAGATAATTTAGAACCAAGGGAATATAACTTCCGTGCAATAGTAACAGATGAACATGGAGAAAGTGCTCAATCTACTTTAGAGTTTTCAGTAACTCCTTTAAAAATCGCTGGTAAGGTTGAACATACAGATAAGTGGAGATTAATTCATGAACAACTAGGTAGCTCAGAAAATCAATTTTTCTCTGGCGAGAAGTTTATACTATCTGCAGCAGTGACGGATCATCCAATTGATTATGTTACAGTTCAATTTATAGGTTCTCAAATTAACGGAAGTATTTTAGATAAAACGATTAATTTATTACAGAATCCTCACCCGATTTATACAGGGGAATTTTATGATATTAGTATGTCCGATACAAAAAGGAAGCTTCAAAATGGAAGTGCTCAATTTATATTTGTGGCAAAATGGAAAAATGGTGTCACAAAAGTAGATCAGGTTCCTATTGAGATAATAGACGACATATATGGAGCTTTTGACTTCTTTAGATCTTCATAAGAGATGATATTTACCTAAATGATATTATGTTATGAGGAAAAAGGAGGGAAAAAGAATTGAAAAAACTAATACTATTTTTTTTAGTGATGACTATTCTTACTGCATGTGGGAAGGAAAGTTCCAAAAAAGAAAATGAGTCCGAAAGTCCTTCTGATTCATTAACATCTCTTTTTGAACATGCTTCTAATAATGAATATTCAAATATGGAACAGTATATCTCAACAAATATACTGAATGCTATGGAATCAAATGGTTATGGAATGAATGCTTATGCAGCAGATATAACTGATAATGGTTCTATAGAATCTATAGAAGTCTTAAGTGAAGAAATTAAAGGCGAAGGGGCCACAATAAAATATAAAGAAATTTATACTGATGGTTCTGAAAAAGATAATATAGTTTCTTTAACTAAAGAAGATAAAAACTGGAAGGTTTCTCCCCAATAAATATCGAATAAAGAAAAAGAAGGGAATTTTATCCTTCTTTTTCTTTTTTAACTTGTCAACTTTTGATTGTAAAATTTAGGCTTTTTACATGATAATGATTGATAAGTTATAATTATATTGTATGATGATTATGGAAAATAATTTAATCTACTATTAAGTGTTATTTTTTTTATACAATTCCTCGATTTTTATTGAATGACATGCAAGAATACATGTATACTTAAGGTGTATCTTAAAAATCAAAGAGAATCAAGGGATTGGAGGTTGAGGGGGAGAATACATAATGACTGAAAAGTCGACTAGGAATCTACATGATCCTAAATCGTATCGAATATATCGTCTATACAAAATTCTATTTGAGTCTTGCGTAGATGTTTTTGGTAAAAGAACAGGTTTATCAGATGCTCTTATTAATAGGTTATTTGAATCAAATGAAATTGAAGAATTACCAACTTACACTAAGGCTATATTAGTTGAAAAAATGTTAGATGAACTACAAAATATTAATAAACCTAAGAGCGAATTAATCGAATCGCTTTCTTCACCTAGAATGAAATTAGTAAAACAAACTATGATAGATAATGGACTTGAATGGGATGGAGTAAGAGAATATATTCATTTCCGAATTTTACCGAACTATAGAGATTTTATTCAAACATATGCAGATGATACATTAGGTGAAGTAATTGAATTAGCAATTGCTAACTTTATTAATAATCGTACAGACTTTGAATTTAACTTAATTGAAATTTCTTTCTCATATAATGTTCTAAGTGTAAAAAACAAATAACCTGATAAATTTTCAGGTTTTTTTAACAAACCTTAAGTATACATGTATACCATTTAATGGAGGATTTATGAAGAATTTGAAAGTAAGTATAAAAGATAAAGGGGTAAAATTAGCTATAATTTCATATGAGGATGAAATTAAATTATCTCTAAAAGAATTAAGAACAAATGGAATACTTGGGGAAGATCAATGTATTCAAGAACTTCCAGAAGCGAAACTTAAAAATATAATAAAAAAATACAAAATGAAAAGTATTCCAAGAATCAATAGAGATCTTGGTGGTGGGAAACATGTAAGTCATCAATTATAAAGTATAAGGAGGTTGCAGATATGGTACAAAGGAGAGTATAAATGTTTAAGCAAATAAGAAACAAACTTAATAAACTGGCTCGTTTAAGTGAAGATGTAATGGTATTAAGAGAAGAAAAATTCAAGCACGAAAGAGAAATAAAGTTGTTAAAACTAGAGCTAAGTAGAAAGAATGAAGCAATTAAATTACTTGGTCAGAAGAAAGATAATCATTCGGGATGTTTATATTGTGTATTTCAACTTCAACCTGAACAACCTGATTCGTTTTTAGATTTATATAAAGTCTTTAGTAGTAGAGAAAGTGCCGAATTATTTATAAAAACTATAAAAGAAGAAATGCCTAACACTAAATGGATATGGGAAAGTTGGCGATTACATAAATAGAGTGGGCGGCAGCACTGACTCCTGGTAAGCAGCTGCTCCCCTAGCGGTCCACAGCAGCCAACCAGGAGTAGGTGTCGCTACGGTACTAAAAAGCTCGCTAACCACGGACTGTACGGCTGCCGCCTACATTCCGTAGGTTCCAGATCTTTTTGCCTTTCAGGCCGCACCGCACGAGCCGAAGACCGTTAAAAACCCAAAACCTTAAACCCGAAGGATAGCAGGCTACCGCCTGCTTTTTATTATGGCATTTTTCCCCTTTTGCCTTCCGTATGGTATTGATTCGCACGGCCACTAAGGCTGCAGCAGGCAGGACACCCGAACCTTTCCTGCTGCAGCCAAAGTGGCCGAGGGAACAGGTCAAGGGGCCAAAAACTTTTTCGCTTTAAGAGCAAAACCGGAAGCGAAAAACTTTTCGTCTTTAACCCTTGACCCATTCCCTATGCGATCAATTCATACTCCATGTCAAAACGGGAAAAATAATTCCCTTTTGGGAACTGCCTTCCATCCGGAAGACAAAAGAAAAATGTACCTTCCATCCGGAAGGTAAAAGAAAAAAGAAAAAAGGAAAAAAACGGAGGAAATAAAATGAGCGTTATTCTAATACATCCAAACACTTTTGAAAGAGCAGGTAAATTTTTTAAGGCTTGGAAAGGAGAATCAGATGAAAGGATAGCTGAAAGGCTATCTAAATGGGAATCTTATAATCGTGAAAACTATGAACGTAGATACTCTGAAAAAGTAGAATTACCTCTGGCAGAATACAATTCACTGGAACTTTCTTTTCAGCCATTAATAAGTCCAGAACAGATGTTAAACACTCTAAATTATATTAAATATCAATGTTGTGATTACTCATTTCAAATAGATAGAGATAAAACACTAAAAGAAATAGAAAAATATATAGAACAGGTAGAATCAGAATTTCAAATTAACCAGGCTTTACTAGAACATTGCTCATGGGGATAAATCTTATCCCCGATTAGTTAAAAATACATATAAATACAATCAGCTTAATTAGGAGGAAATAGTTTATGTGGTATCGAGTAATTTTTGATTATGGAGATGTAGAAACGATGATAATGGTTGAAACAACCAAAGTAGATGCAATGGAAATCGCAGAAGTGGCAATTGATGGATTGACTAAAAGGGGACTAATATTACCGCCGGAAGAAAATATTACTTGCGTAGCAGCAGCGCCAGAATGGGGAGAAGACTAATGAACAAACAACATAAAGAAATGCTTAGGAAGTTACAAAGTATTATAGATGAGTTGTCATTACTGAGTGAACAGGATGAGGAATTTAATAATCTTATGTGGGAGCTGAATGCAAAGCAAAACCTAAACTTTTTTGGGCGTTCCCTAGATGAATACAACATACATGATTTCATTGAAGAACATGAAAATCAAAACAAAGAAGGTAAATTAACATGACAGTCCAATATTTTCAGTCCAAAGGGTTTGAACTAGTTCCAGCATCTGAACCCAATAAACTAATCGCATACGTACCATATGAAAAATATCCATCAGCTAAGCAGCATTTATGCTTACAGGATAAAACACACTCGCTTCGCTTCAATCATGACTATTCGATAGCTATATTTTGTTTTGAAGGAAGCCTAGACACACCAGAATGGGAGTTACATTGTGATTCCTTAAGATATGAAGAATACATGTATCTGCTCGATTATGATGAGCTATGGTTAGATAATGAAACTACACAGCCGACTCAAATAGCACTATCAGACCTACCAGATTTAGTTCGCAGTTCCCTAGAAAAAGCCCTAAAGGAGTGCCATAAATGAAAGACTTATATTCCATTACAGACCTACATACCGACGTAACAACCTATAATCACACAGAGTCAGAAGTTATTGAAAAGGCAAGTAATATCCATAATGGAGATGTTTTTAACCTTCTAGATGCTATGGAAGCTCTAGCCATATCTGAATACTGGGTAGTTCAAATGGAGGTAAATGGACATGTTGACTGAAAAATTTTTAAAGGAATTGCAGGAGGTAGTTGATTACAACTACCTGCAGCTAAATAAAGTGGATGGAGACCAAAGTAATGCTAATTTAATTACGCTGTTTGATGAAGAAGAATGTGTTTCCGTATTCGACCCGTTTATGGACACGACGTTACGGATGCAAGTAGACCCATTAAGTTACGGTATAGAAAACCTTGAACAGATGGTAAGTGAATACAAATCAGTAGGAGAGATAATTAAAAATAGTACAACCAAAGAAGTTAATCCTGAATTTCTAAATAGCAAACAAGACTATCCTGACTATCCTGATTTTTTAAATAAAACAGATTGCGATGGTTGCTCTAGAGAACCTAAATACGGTGTTCTATTAGAAAAACCTAGGTCAATGATTCATCATAATACCGTCCTTGTTTCTCACCATAAAAAGCCTATGTACGTCTGTATAGATTGTCTGAAAGATGAAGTTGAATATCTTTAAATCAAAGAGACCGGAAAAGGTCTCTTTTTAAAATGTTTTTTTTAATATTGTGTGGATCTGCAAACAGATCCTAACTCTTTTAAAAAGGAAAAAACGAAAAAAGGCTAAAAGGCAGCCATTTTTCGTTTTTTTTATTTAACTTTCCCGCCCCCCACCCCAAAAAGCAACTATTGGGCCCCCTGTTCATCCTCACTATAGCTCAGTCGTCATTCCAGGCAAGGGAGCGAAAAATTT
>NZ_JBSFDB010000128.1:0-5536 GCF_053593695.1 Streptomyces sp. NPDC002144 | reverse complement strand
CTGGCGATCGTGCGCGTGGCGAGCCTGGACGAGGCCATCGACGTCATCAACGCCAACCCCTACGGCAACGGAACCGCCCTGTTCACCGCCTCCGGTGAGGCCGCCCGTCGCTTCCAGCGCCGGGTCAAGGTCGGCATGATCGGCATCAACGTCCCCGTCCCGGTCCCGATGGCCTACTACTCCTTCGGCGGCTGGAAGGACTCCCTCATCGGCGACTCCCCCGTCCACGGCCCCGAGGGCATCCGCTTCTACACCCGCCCCAAGGTCGTCACCACCCGCTGGCCCGAACAGGCCCAGCAGGTCGCCGCCGGTTTCACCTTCCCCACCTCCAACTGACCTTCCTCCACCGCGACTTCCCGAAGGACAGCTCCATGACCACACCCAAGCCGCTCTCCGTCGCTGTGATCGGAGCCGGTATGGCCGGCCGCAGTCACGCCGCCGGATACCGCAACGTCAACACCGTCTTCGGCGCAGGTCTGCCGCCGGTGCGGCTGGCCGCGATAGCCGATGCCAATGTGGCGCTCGGCGAGGACGCCGCCCGGCGTTACGGCTTCGAGAAGGCACTTCCGAGCTGGGAGGCCGTGGCGGAGGACCCGACCATCGACGCGGTCAGCATCGTCGTCGGCAATGCCCTGCACCGGCCGATCGCCGAGGCGCTGGTCGCCGCCGGGAAGCACGTGCTGTGCGAGAAGCCGCTGGCCGGGTCCCTCGAAGACGCCCGCGCCATGGCCGCGTTGGAGCGGTCGGCCGAGGTCGTGACCGCGGTCGGATACACCTTCCGCCGTGCGCCCGGCATCGCCGCCATCCGCGACCATGTGCTGCGCGGTGAACTGGGTGACCTCAGCCTGTTCAGCGGGCGCTACTGGTGCGACTACGCGACCGACCCGAACGGGCCGCTGAGCTGGCGGTTCAAGGGCGGAGCCGGTTCCGGTGCGCTGGGGGACATCGGCTCGCACATCATCGACGCCGCCGAGTACATCGCCGGACCGATCGCCTCGGTGTCCGGTGCCCTGCTGTCCACGCAGATCACCAAGCGTGCGCTGCCGCTGGGCGCGGTCGTCGGGCACAACTCGGCGCCTGTCTCGGACGAGTTCGGTGAGGTCGAGAACGAGGACACCGCGTCCTTCACCGCCCGGTTCGAGTCCGGGCTGGTCGGCACCTTCTCCGTGACGCGCACCGGGTTCGGGCTGCCGAACGGGCTCGCTTTCGACGTGCTCGGAGTCGGCGGACGGGCCGCGTTCGACCAGCACCGTCCCGCCGAGTACCTCTTCGACGACGCCCAGCCCGACGCCCGTACCCGGGGCGCCCGGCAGATCATCGCCGGCCCGCAGCTGCCGTACTTCGGGGGCGGTGTCCCGATGGAGGCACCGGGTGTCGGTGCCAGCAACGGCGACAACTTCACCTACCAGGCGCGGGCGTTCCTCGACCAGGTCGCCGGGGTCGCAGAGCCGCTGCCGGCGTGCGCCACCTTCGCCGACGCGCTGCGGACCATGGAGATCATCCAGGCCGTCGTCGACTCCTCCCGCAGCGGCGGCACGTCCGTCGCCGTTCCGCCCGCGGCGTGACCCCGCTTCTCGACCGAAGGACCTGACCATGGCTCTCAAGCTCGGCGCCTACACCGCCTGTCTGCACGACCGTCCGCTGACCGAAGCCCTCGACATCCTCAAGGAGAACGGACTGACCTCCGTCGAGGTCAACACCGGCGGGTTCATCCCGTCTCCGCACTGCCCCGTCGATCTGCTGCTGTCCTCAGCCGCCGCGCGCGAGGAGTACCTCGCCACCTTCGCCGACCGGGGCATGGAACTGACCGGCCTGAACTGCAACGGCAACCCGCTCAACCCGCTCCCCGGCGTCGGCCCGAAGCACGCCGACGACCTGCGGCGGACCATCCGGCTGGCCGGACTGCTCGGGATCAGGCACGTGGTCACCATGTCCGGCACGCCGGGCTCCGACCCCGACGCCAAGTACCCCTCCTGGGTCGTCAACCCGTGGGACGGCGTCTACATGGACGTCCTCGACTACCAGTGGGGTGTGGCCGTCGAGTTCTGGAAGGAGATCGATGCCCTAGCCCGGGAGAACGACGTCCGGATCGCCGTCGAGATGCACCCGCACAACCTCGTCTTCTCCCCGGTCACCCTCAAGCGGCTGGTCGACGAGGGCGGTCTGACGAACGTAGGAGCCGAGATGGACCCCTCGCATCTGATGTGGCAGGGCATGGACGTCATCGCCTCCGTCAAGTGGCTCGGCCCGCTCGTGTTCCACGCCGCCGCCAAGGACGCGACCCTCTGCCCGGGCGCCGACATCCGCGGTGTCCTCGACACCTCGTTCACCCGGGTGCCGGCCGACGCCCCGGACAAGGTCCCCACCGGATACGGCTTCTGGTGCAACGCCTGGCCGGAGAACCCGGCCTGGAAGTTCGTCGCCGTCGGCATCGGCCACGACGTCGCCTACTGGACCGAGTTCCTGCGCGCCCTCGCCGAGATAGACCCGGACATGGCCGTCAACATCGAGCACGAGGACGCCGCCTTCTCCCGTACCGACGGACTCGCCCTGGCGGCGAAGAACCTGCACAGCGCCGCATCGGCCCTCTGACCGCCCTTCGCTTCCGATCTCGGAGGACACCAGTGAAACTCGCTCTTGATCCGCAGATGTTCTATTCCACGCACTCGGTGCTGGAGCTACCCGACCTGGTGGCCCGCGCCGGCTACTCCTGGATGGAACTGTCGCCCAAGGACGACTTCATCCCCTTCTTCAGTCACCCGCGCGCCGACGACGCCACGGTGGCCAAGCTGCGCAAGCGCGCTGCCGATGCCGGGGTCGGCATCGCCTCGGTGCTGCCGGTGCTGCGCTGGTCAGGGCCGGGTGAGGAAGAGCGGCAGGCTGCGGTGCGGGCCTGGAAGCGCGCCATCCGGATGACCGTCGACCTCGGTGTCGACACCATGAACTCCGAGTTCAACGGCCGCCCCGAGGGTGCCGAGTTCGCGGAGAGCCAGTTCCTGCGCTCGATGGACGAGCTGATACCCGTGTTCGAACGCGAGGGCGTCAAGCTCGTCCTGGAACCGCACCCGGACGATTTCATCGAGGAAGGTCACGCCGCGGTGAACATGGTGCGCGGCCTGAACCGGGACTGGATCTCGTTCCTGTACTGCACGCCGCACACCTTCCACCAGGGCAACGACGCGACCGGAATCATCGCCGCAGCAGCAGAGAAGGTCACCTACGTCCACCTCGCCGACACCCTCGACCACACCGCGTCCAACGGGCTGCGCTACATCGTCAATCCGCCCGGATCGACCGTGCGCGTGCACCAGCATGCCGAAATGGGCCGCGGTGAGGTCGACTTCGACGAGGTGTTCGCCGCGCTTGCCTCGGTCGGATTCGACGGAGTCGTCTCGTCGTGCGTCTTCGGCTGGGAGGAGTACGCCGCCGAGATCAGCGTCCGCCAACGGGAGAAGGCAACCGCACTGATCGACAAGCACTTCGGAGGGGGCAGGCTGGAGACCGAGAAGCACTGATCTCCGATGACCGGCCTCCATGCTGTTTCGCACCTGGTAGAGCCCTCCAACGTGCCCGGGAGTGTAGATCTACTGACCTTTGCGGCGTGATGTCGTTGAGGGCTGACGATGTGTGATCGTCGCGGTATGCCTGTTGTGTGAGATATCCGCAGGGTGGTGGGCTGACGCCTGAACGGCAGGCGTTTCGCGAGCGGATCCGGCTGGAGGCCGCGGAGCGATTCGTTGCAGGTGCCTCCAACGCCGAGGTCGCCAAGGACTTACGGGTGAGTGTGCGCTCGGTGCAGCGCTGGCGCCGGGCCTGGCACGACGCCGGCACCGAGGGACTGCGGTCTGCCGGGCCCGTGTCACGACCCAAGCTGAGTGAGGCCCTGTTCGCCGTGCTCGAGCAGGAGCTCGCCAAGGGGCCGGTCGCGCACGGCTGGCCGGACCAGACCTGGACGCTGGCAAGGGTCAAGACGCTGATCGGGCGCCGGTTCCACAAGAGCATGACGCTGTCGGCGATCGCGCGGATGCTGCACGGGCACGGCTTCAGCCACCAGGTCCCGGCCCGCCGGGCGATCGAGCGCGACGAGGCGGCCGTGGCGGGCTGGGTGAAGGAAACCTGGCCGCAGGTGGAAGGTCCGTGGCGGCGCTCGACGCCTGTCTGTGCTTCGAGGACGAAGCCGGCTTCTCGATGACGCCGCCCACCGCACGGACGTGGGCCAGGCGCGGACGCACCCCCGTCATCCGGGTGAGGGGACGCTCCCAGCGCCGCTTCTCCATCGCAGCTCTGGCCTGCTACAAGCACGGTGAACGCTCACGGCTGGTCTACCGGCCCAAGCGGCATCCCGATCACAAGCGTGGCGGCAGACGCAGTTTCACCTGGACCGACTACCGCGATCTGCTCATCGCCGCACACCGGCAGCTCGGCGCACCCATCGTGCTCGTGTGGGACAACCTCAACGTCCACAAGGACCGCCGACTGCGGGAGTTCATCGACACCCACGACTGGATCACCTGCTACTTCCTGCCGCCCTACGCACCGGACCTCAACCCCGTCGAGGGCATCTGGTCCCTCCTGCGGCGCAGCAGCCAGGCCAACACCGCCTTCACCGACCCCGACCACCTCATCAGCACACTCCGACACGGTCTCCGCCAGATCCAGTACCGCAGCAACCTCATCAACGGATGCCTCGCCGAAACCGGACTCACCTTGACGACATCACGGCAACAACGTCAGTAACCCATCTCGCCGTGGGCTTCGTGCTCGCCCACCCCGGCGTCACATCCGCGCTCCTCGGACCGCGGTCCATGGCACATCTGGACGATCTGCTCGCGGGCGCCGAAGTCACGCTCTCGGACGACGTCCTGGACCGCATCGACGCCATCGTGCCGCCCGGCACGGACACGGGCACACTCGATGTGGCCTACCAGCCGCCGTCCGTCCTCCAGCGGGAACTGAGGCGTCGGCCGCCGGTCGAACGCGCAGCGGCGTGACAACAGCCTGACCGCACAGTGCGGTTGGTCTGCGATGTGACCGACGGAGGGTGCCGCGTCCCGGGACCCGCGTCATGGAAGGGATAGAGCTATGTCTGATGCTCCGTTGCCAGAGGCCGCCCTGGCCTTTCTCCGGAAGCCGAACCCGGCCGTCATGGCGACGGTCACGGCGAAAGGCCGCCCTGTATCGGTAGCGACCTGGTACCTCATCGAAGATGACGGACTTCTCATGCCGTGCATGAACGCCGACCGCGCCCGCCTGAAACACCTGCAGAACAACGGCCACGTGTCGCTGACTGTGCTGGGAGCGGACGACTTCGGCACGCATGTATCTGTTCAGGGACACGTCGTGTCAATCAAGCCTGATGAGGGACTCGCCGACATCGACCGACTCTCAAGGCATTTCCTTGGCAAGGACTACCCTGCCAGGGAGAGTCCGCTCGTGACGGTTGAGGGGCCTCGCGTTTTCCGGACAGGCTTCTGACCGTTTATTTCACGCGGCGATTCGCAACTTCTCGTACTCGGCGTGGACTTCGCGCGGAGGG
>NZ_JBSFDB010000127.1:0-6002 GCF_053593695.1 Streptomyces sp. NPDC002144 | reverse complement strand
GAACGCCGATCCGCCCTGGCGGCGCATCGGCTTTCCCTGCCCTGCTCCGCAGGAGTCCGTTTCCTCCCCCGCCTGAAGGCGGGGGTATCCACGGACGAATCCCGATGAGGCCAGCTGGGAATTTTCCTGTACCGGCTCGGCTTCGCCACGACAGGCTCAGGGAGAGCAGCCGTCGACCACACCGTTCTCCGGCTCCTCCGGATCGGTTCGGGCGTCCAGCGGCTGCTTGCGGGCGGCCGATTCGGCGCCAGTGACGTGGCTGACCGGGGCCTGGGCGAGCGGTTCCCGCGAGCGGAGCAGGGGCGCCTGCCCGAGCAGCCGACCCGCCATACGAAGGCACTCCCCGGTAGGACATAATCTCCCGATGAGTGCACGCCCTTTTCCGATCAGCCAGCCGATCACGATACGGAGGGCCGTCGCGCGGGATGCCAAACGGCTCACGCGGCTCGTGCGTGGCTCAGGCGCCTACGAGGGTAAGTACGCAGCTGCAGTCGCGGGCTACCGGGTCGGTCCTGATTACATCGAGGCCCACCGCGCCTTTGTTGCCGTCAGCGCCCACGAGCATGGAGCCCGGGTCCTCGGGTTCTACTCGCTCGTCCTCGCTCCGCCGGAGCTCGACCTGCTGTTCGTCGCCGACGAAGTGCAAGGACGGGGTATTGGACGGCTGCTCGTGGCCCACATGCAGTCCGAAGCCCGTGCCGCCGGGCTCGACCGTGTCAAGGTCGTGTCGCATCTTCCCGCCGAGGACTTCTACCACCGGGTTGGTGCGGTGCGGAGCGGGACCGCGTTCGCGAACCCGCCCGCCGTGCCGTGGGACCGTCCCGAATTCGAGTTTCGCATTCCCCCAGAATGACGCTGCGTGCCGGTTGGCGGGGCACTGGCTTCGCCTGCATGGTGGACGGCATGCAGGAGCCGCTGGACGCCGCGCGCTCCGTGTGTGCCGTCGCCTCTGCCCTGGCGGAGTGATCGCTGCGCCAGCGGGCTCCCCGGCCACTTCCTCGCCTCCGGCACTCCCAGAGCGTTGAACTCGGCCATAAGCTTCTCCCGCTCAGGTGGCCGAAAACCCGCAACATGCGTATCGCGACTGAGGAAATCTTCGGCCCGCTGGTCACGGTCACCGGTGTGATCACCACTGGTGACAATCCCGAGCGACTGCGGTCGGCGGCATCCTTCGCGCACCTGTGCGCGGCTGCACCCATCCCGGCATCCTCAGGCCGTACGAACCGGCTCCGGCTCAACCCGCGCAGGCGACCGCCAGGCGTGCCGCCAAACCTGGCTCTGCACACCATCGTCGTCGTCCGCATGCGGCACGATCGCCGGACGCAGGAGTACGTTGCCCGCCGCACCGCCCAAGGCATGTCGAAGAAGGAGATCCGCTATGTCAACTTGACCCGGTCCTTTAGGGCCGGGTCAAGTTGACGCCGGGGTTGATGGTGCCGTCGGCGCCGATGGCCGCGGTGGCGTAGCAGCGGTCGCCGTTGTAGGCGGGGGAGAAGCTCTGCTCCGGCCGGTCGGTGTTCTGCGGCAGCGGCGTCAGGACGTTGGCGCTCGCCTGGCTGGGGTGGGCCACGACGAGGGCCGGCGCGCCCAGGGCGGCGGCGAGCGCCGCCCTGCGGCGTGCAGCGGGTTGCGCACGTCGGCTCTTAAGGGTAGTTGGTCAGATTGGCCACGTTGGTGGCGGAGTTGGACGGGCCTGCGGTGTTGTTGACGACGTGGCTGATGGTGCCGGTGCCGCCGAGGGAGACCGTCACCATGCTGGTGAAGCGGACCCCGGAGGTGTTCGGCGCCTCGATGGCGTGGGCGGCGACGACGGAGGGGTTGACGTTGAAGTAGCAGTAGCTGCCGAGACCGTAGGCCTGGTGGCTGGTGACGGTGGAGGCGACCTTGTAGGCGGCGTAACCCTGCGTCGAGCCGTTCATCCAAGCGGACTGGTTGGGCGGGTCGTACGGCATCTCGTTCTGGAAGAAGTACGTGCGGCCGCCGTTGCCGTTCCAGACCGTCTGGTACTTCTGGAAGTGCTCGACGAACAGGCCGTACATGGTGACGTCGTCACCGTTGACGATCAGTCCGGTGTCCGCGGTGTTGCTGGTCCAGCCGACGCCGCTGCCGTGGTCGGCGCGCCAGATCCACATGTGGTCGCCGATGACGTTGTCGCTGTTGACGATCAGGCTGGTGGTGGCCTTGCCGACGCCCGCACCGCCGACGCGGAAGTAGACGTCGTGCAGCGAGGTCGGGTCGGTCGCGTGGGAGGCGGCGGAGCCGGCCGGCCCGACCTCCAGCAGGGAGGGCGAGTTGGTGGTGCCCGCGTCGAACAGCAGACCCGCGATCTTCACGCCGTCGACGTCGGCGACCTTCATCGCGGTGACGCCGTTGTCGGGTACGAACGTGGCGAGGCCCAGACCGAGGACGACCGTGTCGGGGCGCGTGACCTGAAGGGTCTGGTCGAGGTGGTAGACGCCCGGGGTGACCAGGAGGTTCTTGCCCGCGGCGAGGGCGGAGTTGATCTGCGACGCGGTCGCGCCCGGCTTCACTGTGTAGAAGCTGTCCAGAGAGAGCGAGGTGCCCGAGGCGTTGCCGGACCAGCTGGTGCCGGAGGAGTTGGTCCGCACGGACGGCACGAACACCTGGTAGGCGCCGGACCCGTCGACGTACAGGAACGGCTTCTCGCGGGTGACCGGGCTCTGGGCGACCGTGGTGTAGGGCGGCTTGGGGAAGCTGGTGGCGGGGACGCCGGTGCTGCCGGCGAACACCATGTTCCAGTTGGAGCCGGTCCAGCTGCCCAGCTGGGAGTTACGGGTCAGCCACTGCTGCTGGCTGCCCGAGTTGACCTGGCCGTCGATCTTGCTGTCGGCGAGGTAGCCGCCACTGGACCAACCGCCGTCGTCCAGCGCGAGGTTGCCCCGCAGATGCATACGCCGGTACGGCGCCGCCTGCGAGACTGCCCAACGGTCGCCGCCGCCGGTCGGGTTGACCGACAGGTTCTCCGCGCCGCGCCAGAAGTTCTGGGTGGCGTTGCCCTGGAACCAGTCGGCCTCGGCGTGCACCGCGCCGTTCACCGTCACCGCGTCCGGCGACAGTCCGAGGCCCAGCACCTGGGTGTAGAAGCCGACGTTGACGTCCGCGCTGTAGGCGCCGGGCTTGAACAGCACGGCGTAGCGCTGGGAGCCGAACTGGTTCGTCTCCTGCTGCTGGAAGATCGAGGTCAGCTTGTTCTGGATCGTCGAGGACGACATCGAGGGGTCGAAGACCGTGACGTTCGGGCCGAGATCGGGGTTGGTGCCCGACTGGGTCACGGGGACCACCTGGAAACGCTGGGCGGCGGTGCCGTTGCAGGTGAACTGCGCGAACTGCACGCTGTCGGCGGTCGAGGCGCCCGGGTCGTCCAGGCACTTGCCGCTGTTGCGGTTGACGAAGTGGTAGGCGCCGCCGCCGTCGTCGACGGGCAGCCACTGCTGGTTGGCGCCGCCGCCGTACGTCCACAGGTGGACCTGAGCGCTGTCGGCGGTGGAGACGTCGGCCACGTCCACGACCTGGTTGGTGTCGCCCGCGTTGTTGATGCGGACGTATCCGTCGCTGGTGGCGGTGAAGCTCCAGCGCTGCGCGGTGGTGCCGTTGCAGGAGTACTGCTGCACGACGGTGCCGTTGGCGGTGGCGGCCGCCTTGGCGTCGAGGCAGCGGCCGCTCGCGGCGTTCATGACGGTGGTGAAGCCGGTGGGCAGCGCGGTGGCCGCGGCCTGCGCGGGACTGCCGCCGAGCAGTGACGCGGCGGTCACGGCCACCACGGCGGCCGCGAGGGATCTGCCGCGGTGTGGAAGGGAAGGCATGGGTTTCTCCTTGCCGGAGGTGGGGGGTGTCAACTGGGCTGCTCGGAGCAGGAGGTCAGCCGGTGTACTGCGAGAAGACGCGCGTGTAGTCCCAGTTGGACTGGCCGACCCCGGAGCAGCTGTCGGCACTTCCGCCGGTGCACGGGCGGTCGCGGTTGGCGGACCAGAACGTCAGGCGGGCCAGGTGGTGCTGCTGGGCGTAGGCCAGGATGGTCTGGAAGTCGTTGACTGTCACCGTCTCGTTGTTGTCGGTGATGCCGTTCATCGATGAGATGCCCATGTCCCGGTACGCCTGGTCGTCGCTGTAGCCGTAGGCGTTCTTGAGGGCGTTCTTCAGGCCTTCGGCGGCCTGCTTGGTGAGGTTGCCCATGTTCTGGCCGGCGCCGCCGAAGTCGAACGGCATGATGGCCCAGGCGTCGACCGAAAGGCCGGACGAGGCGGCCCGGTTGATGAGGCTGGTGTCGGGGCCGCTCTGGCCGGTGCCGATGGTGATGTACACCTTCAGACCGGCGTTGTTGGCCTTGACGGTCTTGAGCGCGTCGACGGTGCGCTGCTGGACGGTGGGGTTGCTGTAGGCGTCGGCCTCGATGTCGATGTCGATGGCCTTGAGGCCGTAGGCGTTGATGACCTTCTGGTAGGCGGCGGCGAGTTCGCCCGCGCTGGAGCAGGAGCTCTCCAGCTTGTTGCCGCTGTAGCCGCCGAAGGACGGGATGATGTCGCCGCCGTTGCCGCGCACGGTGTTGACGGTCTGCTGGTCGACGCCGCCGGTGAGCGGGCGGCTGCCGTCCCACTGCGGGTTGCAGTAGCCGTTGCTGAGGACGAACGCCAGGGTGAACCACTTCACGCCCGTGGCGTTGGTGATCGTGGTCGGGCTCGGCGGGTCGCCCCAGCCGTTGTAGAGATACGGCGCCACGGCCATCGGGGCGGACGGGGTGGAGCCGCCGGAGGAGGGCGCGGTCCACTTCTGGTTGGCCGCGCCGGTGCAGCTCCAGATCTGGGCCCGGGTGCCGTTGGCCGAGGAGTTGCCGGTGGCGTCCATGCACTTGTCGGCCTGCGGGTTGACGATGTCGTGCGCGGCGGTGACCGTCCACTTCTGGTTCGCGCCGCCCGAGCAGCTCCACAGCTGGAGCTGAGCGCCGTCGGCGGTCGAATTGCCGGTCACGTCAAGGCACTTGCCCAGGGCCCTGATGGTGCCGTCGCTGCCGACGGTCCACTGCTGGGCGGCGGTGCCGTTGCAGTCGTAGAGCTGGACGGCGGTGCCGTCCGCGGAGTTGGCGCCCGCGACGTCGAGGCACTTGCCGGCCAGGCCGGTGATCGTGCCGGTGGCGGCCTGCGCGGGGGAGGCGGAGAGCAGGCCGGTGGAGAGGGTGAGAGCGGTGACCGCCAGTGCGGCGGATGCGGGGAGAGATCTCGGTCTGGCCACGGCGAACGGCCTTTCGTGGGGGGTGGAGCGCTCGGGCCGCGTTCATCCTGTGAACGGACGAGTGCACGCACGGGGGTGGTGTCGCCCGGTGAAACTAAAGGTCCGGACCACTTTCGTCAAGGTGTGAAGTAAGAGTTGAGGGAAGGGAGTTGAGCGGGCCCCGCCGGGCGCTTCCCAGTGCGGGCCGGTCCCGGCCGCCGCCGCCCGTGTCAGCCGCTGTGGGAGACCGTGAGCCCGTAGAACGCGACCCGCGCGCCGTTGGTGGTGCTGTCCGAGGACGACTGGTTGTACGAACCGGCCTTGAAGTACTGCTTGTAGGAGAAGAAGGGCGACGGGATCGGGTAGTGGGTGGTGCTGCCGTTGACCGTCAGGTCGATGGTGTTTCCACCGGAGACGGCGATCGTGTACGTCCAGGTCTTGCCGATCGAGACATGCCCGACGGCGTGCGGAGTCTGGCCGCCGGAGGGGGAGTTCTCGGTGCCGAGCACGATGTCGCCGTTCGAGTGGTAGTAGAGCTCCAGCAGGGGCTTGGTGGATGATCCGCCGCTGCCGAGGTGGATCTGCCCGACGCACACGTTCTTCGTCACCGACACGACCCGCAACGTGGCGTTCAGCTTGTGACGTCCGGCCAGCGACCAGTCGGCGGCGCTGCCGCTGCGCTTCATCGGGATTCCTCCGTGGATACCCCCGCCTTCAGGCGGGGGAGGAAGCGGACTCCTGCGGAGCAGGGCAGGGAAAGCCGATGCGCCGCCAGG
>NZ_JBSFDB010000126.1:0-6294 GCF_053593695.1 Streptomyces sp. NPDC002144 | reverse complement strand
TCCCGCCCGGGGCGCCGGGCGGCTCGCCGCGGCCCCTCTCGGCCTCGCCCGGCGCACTGCCAGAGGGCAGGAACGCCAAGCCCGTTCACTCATCGTCAGCCCCGGTCGTGGCCATCTCCACATCGATCACTGCGTCGTCCTGGAAAAGCTTCGAGGCGAGCTGGGCCGGATCGTCGGTGCCCTCCAGGCCCAGCACCACGCGGGCCGCGTCGTCCGTATGGCCTGGCAGCCCCTCGACCTTGACCTGCACGATGCGGAAGCCCCGCCGGGTACAGGGCTCCATCAGACGGTGCAGCAGCGCCGTACCGGTGCTGTACGTCAGCCAGGCCTCGACCGCGGAGGCCACGGTACCGGGTATCCGGCGGGCCGACAGCAGCGGCTAGCCGCGCACCACCAGGAAGTACAACGCGGTCGTGGCCAGTGCGAGGATCGGCAGCTCACCGCCGCAGGCCATTCCGACCGCGCAGGTCAGCCAGACGGTCGCCGCAGTGGTCAGCCCCCGCGCCGCATCCCGGCGCACGAAGATCAGACCGCCGCCGATGAACCCGATCCCGGACACGATCTGGGCCGCGACCCGGGAGGGATCGAAGGAGACATTCTCCTTGCCCAGGACGCCGGTGAAGCCAGCACACCTTCCCGTCACTCGCGTATCGCTTGCCGCCGACGCACGCCTACCCCGATTCCGCTCAACGAGCAGATGGCCGCCCTGTCGAGATCCGCGAGGAAGCGACGTCTGGCAGCGGCAGCGCGGGATGGGCGACCAGGTGCGCCGTGCGGCGGATCGGGGACGGCACGGACCGTGTCCAGCAGCGAGGGATGCGTCTCGGGCGTGCACAACTCCTCCGCAGCGAGGCCGTGTTGCTCGGCGAGTTGGAGTGACGCGGGCAGGATGGCATGCGGGCGCGGCCTTCACGATCATGCTGAGTGGAATCAATGTGATCATGGACGGTCGCCCTTCGGCGTTCACCCGGCTCCCTGCCCAAGATCCGACACCTGGGCGACGCCCTCGGCGCCTATCGTGTTGCGGGTGAGCGACGCCAGCGGAATCGAAATAGCCACCGATGTGCCACAACGGGTTCCGCTCCGGCGCAACACGGGCTTCCGGATGCTGTGGATCGGCCAGCTGCTGTCCGATACCGGCACGCAGATCAGCCAGATCGCCTACCCGCTGCTCATCTTGACCCTGACCCACTCCGTGGTGCTCGCCGGGGTGGTGGGTACGGTGCGGGCCATTTCCCTGCTCTGCCTGCAGCTGCCCGCCGGGGCGCTGTCGGACCGGTTCGACCGGCGGCTGACGATGATCATCTGTGACGTCGTGCGCGCCGTGCTGCTGGCTCTGCTCGGCATCCTGATCGTGCTGGATCTCGCGTCCTGGCCGGTGGTCCTGGCCGTGAGCCTGATCGAGGGGGCTGCCGGTGCCATCTTCGACCCATCCGCCGCCGCCGCGCTGCCGGGAATCGTGCCGGACGCCCAGCTCGAGCAGGCATGGGCGGCCACCGAAGCCCGGACCTACGGTGCCAGCCTGGCCGGCCCGGCGCTCGGCGGGGTGCTGTTCGGGGTGGGCCGGGCAGTTCCGTTCCTGGCCGACGCCGTCTCCTTCGTGGTCTCGTTCGGCACAGTGAGCCGGATCCGCGGGCGGTTCCGCCCGAAGAACGCGGCCGGGCGCAAGGCGTTGTGGCGCGAGGTGACCGAGGGCCTGCAGGTCGTCTGGCAGGTGCCCGTTCTGCGCGCGGCGGTGATCCAGACGCCCCTGCTGAACTTCGCCTTCAGCGGCGTGATCTTCAGCATCACCCTCGCGCTGCGACAGCACGGTACCTCCACCGCGGTGATCGGCCTGGTACAGGCAGCCATCGCGGCCGGCGGGCTGCTCGGCGCGGTGGTCGCACCCCGGCTGCAAGGGCGCGTGCGCCTGGCAACCCTGGCCAGCACCATCACCCTGGCCGGGGCCCTGCTGTTCGGCGCTGCGGCCTTGCTCATCCCGTCACCTCTGGTGGCGGCGCCGGTCGCCCTGGCGCTGCTGCTCGCACCGGCCGCAAACGCCGCGCTGGTTGCCGTGGTGCTGCGCAGCGCGCCGGAGGAAATGCGCGGCCGAGTCATCAGCACCGTGATGATGGCGGCCAGCGCGCTGGCGGCGCTGGCGCCACTGATCGCCGGCCTGATCATCCAGCACGCGTCCGGCGCCTGGGCGGTAGGCGCCTTCGCCGCCACGACTGCCGTCGCGGCCGTGCTGTGCCTGACCCTGCCAGGCTTTCGGCAGGCGGAGTCCCCGGCGGCCGCACCGGGCTGACTGGTTAAAGGAACAGGCCGCCTCTTATGGGCGGCCTCGCGGTGTTTTTACACCGCCACCGATCCCGCGGCCGAAACCTGAGCCAAGGCCGTGCGAATCCTGGCCGACGACGCCTTCGGTGACGTCGCCGCCCGATGGCATGATCCGATATTTTCAGGGCAGGCGAGGCGGATGCCGTCCGTTCGTCCCCAGCTCGTCGGACGGGTTCGCCATGTCCTGAAGGTGGCGGGCTTCCATATCGTTGATGAGGCGGACGACGGCGCGCCGGGGCTGAGAGTGAGCGCCGGGCCCGCGGGTGTGCTGGTGAACTGGACGGCGTCGCACGGGTTCACCGCGCTGGCAGCAGATCAGCGTGGGGCCTCCGGCGGCGGGATGCGGGTCGTGGTGCAGGCCGCAGTGGCGGGTCTGCTGGTCCAGTGCGGGCACACGGTGGTGGAGGCGCCGGACGGGAACGGCATCGTGGTACTGGCGGACGGGCCCGGCGCGTGACCGCCTGCCCGAGGCCCACCCGGTCACAGCAGACGGCCGGCAGCGTCCCCGCCGGTGACGGAGTCAGGCCTGCCCAGATCGAAACGCCGCGATCGACCGGGCGGTGTGTGCTTGTCTCAGACTCAGTCGCCTCGGATGCGAGCATGCAGATGCATGTCGTGCCGGCCGTCGTCATGCACGGCGGCGCTGCGCTTGGTGCCTTCCAGGACATAACCGGACTTGGTGGCGACCCTGCACGAGGCGTAGTTACGGGTCGAATGATCCAGCTCCAACCGGTGGAACCCGATCTCCTCCAGGGCCCAGGCGGTAAGCGACAACAGAGCACGTGTAGCCACACCAGCACCGCGGGCGGCCGGGAGCACCCAGTAGGCCGCGCCCGCTTTTCCGTCGTCGAAGTCCCAACCGCGCAAAGCGATCCGGCCGAGTACCTCAGTACCGTCGCGGGTGATCGCCCAATGGCCGCCCTTCTCGCGTCTCCAGTCCTGGCGGTATGCGTCGAACCATTCCCGGACCTGGAGCTCGGTGTCCGGCCGACGAGTGTGCCAACGGCGGATCTCATCATCCTGATAGCCGGACAGGAACGCTGGTGCATCGGCTTCTTCCCAGGGCCGCAGCAGCAATCCCGCGGAGGCAGGGAGCGCGGGTTGCGGGGAACCACCCAGCAAGCCGGAAGCAATGACGGGCGGCGTCGACAGAGCGCGAGTCATGCATCATGATCGCCCGGCGCTGACCGCACACGTCAATAACGAGCCGTTCGCATCACAGCAGCCACGATGTCATGGTCGCATCAGGAACAGGCGCTGACCTTGTTCTTTAGCCTCCGGTTGTCCTGTCCCGTCGGAGGCGCTCAAGTTCTCATGGCGAGGAACTGACGGGCGCCGCGCAACGTGGTGTGCAGCTTGCGCTGGGTGGCGCGGCTATCGAGGCGGACGTCGAGCGCCCCGGGAAGATCGCTGGCGGCCCGTAGGCCCGCAGGCAGTGGGGAGGCGTCGAGCCCGTCACGCCTAGCGATAAGGCTTCCGAGTTCGTGACGGCTCACGGCGTCGGCTCCTGCCAGGTGGTGGACGCCGTTTGCGTCGCCGGCTGCGAGTTCCAGCAATGCGGCGGCCAGATCAGCGACATGGACGGGGCAGCGGATGTCGTCCGTGAACAGGACGCCGTTTTGGGCACCGGCCGCGAGGTCGTGCACCAAGCGTACGTGCACAGACTGCCGGTCGCCGATGATCAGCGACGTGCGAGCGATTACGGCATCCGGGTTCACGAGGTGAACCCCTGTCTCCGCTGCGGCCTTCGCCACGCCGTAGGGGGTGACAGGGTCGGGGAGGCAGGATTCGTCGTAGTGAACGCGGGTCCCAGAGAACACTGCATCGCTGGATACCTGGACCAGACGGCATCCATACTTCGCTGCAGCCACCGCCAGGCGAACGGGGCCCTCGGCCGTAACCGTCCAGTCGGATCCGCCGCTCGTCGCGTTGACGATGAGGCACGGGCTGGCCGCAGCCACGACTGATTCGATGCGCTCAGAGTCCCGCAGGTCGAGGGCGTACCATGCGACCCCCGGAGTGCTGCCGGGCCTGGTCGCGAAGGTCGCGGCGGTCGCGTGCCCGGCCGCTGCCGCCTGCCGCACGAGCTCAGTGCCCAGGAAACCGCTGCCGCCGATGATCAGGACCGTCATGAGGCGAGACAGTAGAGGACGTCATCAGCCGGCCTTGGCAGGCGCTTCGGCCCGCGCCCGGATGCTGGCCAGGCGGTAGGAGTCGGTGCGGTCTCGATGATGGTGCCGTTGAAAGTCAGGCGGTTGGCGAGGGCCGGGGCGGTCACTTCCTTCTTCAGAAGAAGGCGGCCGCGGCCCTTCTGGGCAGTCCGGGCAGGCGACGCGCGACGGGCGTAGCGCACACACCGTGCGCTACGCCCGTCATGGTCAGTTCAGCGTGCTGTCGACCGAGGACAACGGTAGGGAGTAGAGCACCCGTTGTGGGCGTGCGGTGTCAGTGCCCGACCAGTGGGCGTTGATGTCGGCCGCCCATTCAGTCAGCGTCCACAGTCGGCCGGTGTTCCACCAGTAGGACATGCCCTCGGTGTGCATGCCCCAGCAGGCGTACGTGATGTCGCCCCCGCAGTTGGCTGCCGCGCTGGCGCCGCTGGTGTTTTGCCGCCACAGGATGCCGTGCTGGTCGACGCCGCCGCGCGCGTCGTCGACGTAGAAGTTCGGTGTGCCCCCTTGGCTCGAACTGTGTGACAGCACACCCTGGAGACCGACGGCGTTCGTCTCGTAGATCTTGTCGGCCTCGACGTAGCCGTTGCTGTCCTTGGCGAGGTAGCCCGGGTCGTTGCCGTCGAAGTTGTAGCGCCAGATGCGGGCGGGCTGGGTGCCGCCGGAGGAGAACCACTCCGTGGCGACCAGACTGTCCGGCACGCTGCTGCGGTCGAGGGAGATGGAGGCGAAGCACGGGAAGGAGTTGTCGTTGTCCGAGACGCAGCCCCCGCCGGCGAGGCTGTATGAGCCGATCGCCGGCATTATGTACTGGTAGCCGTCAGCGGACCAGCCGTTGCTGACCTTGCCAACCACGGAACTGTTGACGGTCGCCTGCAGGATCCGGTGCATGTCGAAGATGTACAACTGGTTGTGATCGGCATCCTGTTCCCAGGAGGTGACGATCAGCTTGTCCTGGTACCAGACCATGCCGCCGATGTGGGACTTCAGGGCGCGGTAGTCGGTGCCCCCGTTGATGGGGATGACGGGCAGGACCCAGCGGTACTTGAAGTTGCTCGGGTCATTGGCGTCGATGAAGGCGATGCGGGCCCTGTGGGTGGTGGTGGTGGCCCCGTTCTCGCCCCAGCCGGCCAGGATGACCTTGTTGGTGCCCCACAGACCGTCGTTGTCCGCGTCGCCGCTGGACGTCACCGACTGCGGCAACCAGTCCTGGGTCTTGTCGTCACCGTAGTCCCAGCAGTAGGAGGACTCGGCCGTGGGCTTCAGCGGCAGCGCTGTCTTCTCCATGCTGGAGCAGTCCGCCCCGTTGCGCATCGGGTGGTTGGCGCTGGCGAGGACCTGGTCGACCCCGCGGGCGGTGCCCATCTCGCTGGCCAGGTTGTCCAGCGAGGAGGTCGGGACCCGGTGCTCCTGGAGTTCCAGCCTCGCGTGGTCCGACGAGGAGGTGAGCTCGGTCAGCTTCCCCGGGTTGGCGCCGGGAGTCACCGCCTGGGCGGGGCCCGTCGGCACCATGAGGATGGCCACCGCGGAGAACGCGGTGGCCACCACAAGTCTCAGACCGTTTCGAAATATGCCAGGAGTTTTCACGCGGGCTGATGTTGCTGCTTGACCAGGTGGGCTGTCAAGTAACGGTCAGATTATGTACCTCAGTTGAGGTGGCTCCGCTTAAGAACTCCTAACAAAGTGGCGCTTCTTCCCTTGGAATGTGCATGTCTGATGAAGCGTTAGCCTTCATGTGAGAAAGGGTGAGCAGCTTCCGTGGGTCGTGTCCGATGAGTTGTGGGCGCGGATCGAGCCGTTGCTT
>NZ_JBSFDB010000125.1:0-6801 GCF_053593695.1 Streptomyces sp. NPDC002144 | reverse complement strand
GGAGTCCTCCCGGACGGGGCGGTCGTCGGTGAAGCAGGAACCCCAGCGGGCGACCGCTGGAATCCCCCGCCTTTAGGCGGGGGAGGAAGTCAACGAGAGGTTTCCCAGGTGGCAGCTACGGTTGGCTCGCCGCCGATCGCGTACAGGTGCGCGGCCTGGTCCGCCGCCCGCTTTCGAAGACGAAGAGCATTCGGATGCTCACCGTCTCACCGCTACGCGGACGCGGCTCGCGTACGTTCCGGTAGCGGCTCTTCTTGATGGCGCCGACCGTCGGGCGGCGGAGCGCCGGACGAGCCGGCGCCTCCTACCGGCGCGCGGGCTACATCGTGATGGCCGATCCGGAAGCAATCGAGTTCTGCTGGGGCTGAAGGACGGGGAACTTCACGCCGGTGAGGTCTTCGGAGACGGCCCACAGCCGCTGCTGGACGGCCACCTCGTACGATTCCGGGCTGGAGGTGACCACCCGGGGGTGGCCCTTGACCTCGATGCGCCCGTCGGGACCGTAGTACTGGCCGCCGAGCGCGGCGGGGTCCGTGGCGGCGCGCAGGGTGGGCAGGGCGCCCATGGCCGGCGTCTGGGTGATCAGCGGCGCGAGCCAGGTGACGGGCAGGCGGAGCGCGGTGGGGGTGTTGCGGGCGAGTTCGGTGTTGGACATGCCGGGGTGCGCGGCGATCGCGACGGTGGTGCCGTGGGTGGCGAGCCGGCGCTGCAGTTCGTAGGTGAACATCAGGTTGGCCAGCTTGGACTGGCCGTAGGCGGCGATCCGGCTGTAGGACCGTTCCCAGTGCAGGTCGTCGAAGTGGATCGCGGCCCGGATGCGGTGGCCGGTGCTGCTGACCGTCACCACGCGTGAGCCGGGCACCGGCAGCATCAGGTCCAGCAGCAGCCCGGTGAGTGCGAAGTGGCCGAGGTGGTTGGTGCCGAACTGCATCTCGAAGCCGTCGGCGGTGGTCTGCTTCGGGGTGTACATCACGCCGGCGTTGTTGATCAGCAGGTCGATCCGGTCGAGCCGGGCGTGCAGTGCCGCCGCCGCGGTCCGTACGGAGTCGAGCGAGGTCAGGTCCAGCGCCTGCACGCTCACGTCGCCGGTCATGCGGGCCGCGGCCTGCATGCCCTTTTCGACGTTGCGCACGGCGAGCACCACGGACGCCCCGTGCTCGGCGAACGCCTTGGCGGTTTCGTAGCCGAGTCCGGTGTTGGCCCCGGTCACCACGGCCACCCGCCCGCGCTGGTCCGGAATGTTCGTCGTTGTCCACTTCTTGCCCATGTCAGGCTCCCAGCTATCTAAAGTACCGAAGGTATCTTCCGTCGTCGACGGTAAGGTACCCCTGGTACTTTGTCAACGTACCGAAGGTACCTAATCTAGACTGGGGAGCGTGACTTTCCAGCGGGCGCGAACCGAAGAGCAACGGGAGATCCGGCGACGGGCGATCCTCGACATGGCGTCGGCGATGCTCGATGAGATGCCGGTGGCCGCGGTCACCCTCAACGAGCTCAGCCGCCGGGTAGGCCTGGCGAAGCCGAACGTGCTGCGCTACTTCGAGTCTCGCGAGGCGGTGCTGCTGGAGCTGCTCGACCGCTATTTGCAGGAGTGGCTGACGCAGCTGGCAGGCGAGCTGGCCGCCGGCATCGACGAAGACCTCCCCATGCCCGAGCGGGCGGCAGCGGTGGCCGAGATCCTCAGCCGCTCGCTGTCCGGCCGAATGGTGCTGTGCGAGCTCTTCGGCGCACAGGGCAGCGTCCTGGAGCACAACGTCTCCGTCGAGGTCGTGGCACGCTACAAGCGCGCCTCCCTGGACCGCCTGACAACCATGACCGCCCTGCTCCGGACGTACCTGCCGGAGCTGGGCGAGAACGCGACACTGTTCAGCCTGCAGACCATGGTCATGGCCGGCGCGCTGTCGGCGTACAGCACGCCCCCTCACAGCCTGCAGCAGGCCTACGAGGCCGAGCCCGAGCTGGCCCGCTTCCACTTGGATCTGAAGGACTCTTTGAAGCAGGCCCTGACCGCAACCCTCCTGGGCGTGCTACCGCGTCGCTGACCAGCGTTGCACTACGCAGGCCGAAGCCGTCTGAACGCCGTGCGCGCCACGGTCACCGACGTCATCGCGGACATCCGCGAACGCGGCGACACGGCCGTGGCGAGTACTCCGAGATGTTCGACGGATGGAGCCCCGAGTCCTTCCATCTGTCACCACAGCAGCGAGTTCGAGGTGGAGACCCTGCCCGGCGTGGCCGCCGCGCACAACTGTGCAAGTGACAGCGCACCGGTTGTCCCATCCCTGCTGGTGATCCGTCGGGCTTGCGACAGTTCGTCCAGCCGTGGGCTGAGGTCGCTGCCGCGCGCCCTGAGCAGAACCGGATCCTCGCCGTGCGCAGTCCGATCGGCGTCGGGTGCGACCGTCACTTTCCGGGGCGCCGCCGGCTCGGCGCCCCCGGAAGGCGGTCGTCTCAAACGGACGAGTGCGGGGCGGTGGCGACGCCGTCCACCGGTTGCGCGAGACGCAGGTCCGCGAGGGCCTGAGCCAGGGACTGCCACACGTGTGCGGCCAGATCCAGGTTCTGCGACTCCGTCGCCTGCCGGCCGAGCCGCTGCAGGACGCGGATGCCTTCCTCGACGCGCCCGTCCAGGATCATCAGCCGGCCGTCCAGGACGGACAACCGCATCCGGTCCCGGTACGACAGAAGCAGGTCCTCCTCCTCCAGCAGCGTGGCGCTGAGCACGCGGGCATCCTCCAACCGGCCCCGGTGGAAGGCCAGGTGGGCTTGCAGGGCGCGCAGCTCCTGGACCTGCACAGGGGTGCCCACCAGCTCCACGACGGACGCGGCTTCCGACAACCAGCGCTCCGCAGCGGTCAGTTGGGGAGGTGACATCTCCAGCGCGGCAGCGGTGGCGGCGGTCCGCAGCCGAGTCCACAAGGTCAGGTCGTCCCCGCCGTCGAGCAGTTGCAGGGCCCTGTCCAGTCTGGCCCGGGCAGAAGCGTGGTCGCCCTGACGGTTGCAGACCATCGCGGCGGTCCACCATCCCTCCGCCGCCTGCGCCGGTGCGGCCGCGGGCAGCAGGTCCCGCTCCAGTTCGGCCACGTGCCGCGCGGCCGCGTCCAGCCGGCCCAGCTCCGCCTCGATGCTGATGAGCACCATGAGGGCGGCCGCGGTGTCCGGCACGGACAACTCCTCGGCGCGGGCGAGGGAGAACGCCTGGACGGCCGCCGGTTCCGCCGCGCGCATGTCGCCCAGGGCCCGCGCGCAGCGGGCATACTGGATGTGCGACCGCACGCGCAGTTCTGGCACCTCCAAGAGGTCACTCACTTCGATGAGTTGGGCCAGGCGTGCGCGCTGCTGCGGATAGTCGCCGCCACCGCCGGCAGCGCGGCTGAGCAACCACAGCGCCTGCCAGCGGGCCGCGAGATCGTCCCCCGTGTCCTCGTCGACCGCCCGGCTGAGAGCGGCGACGTCGGGTGTGCCGGACGGCGCCGACAGTACGGCGGCCAGTTCGCGGGCCAGGGACCGCTCTTGCGAAGGGCCGGTCAGAGCGGAGGCGTCGACGCCGAGCCGCTCGGCGAGATAGGCGATGGCGCGCTCGGTGGGCCGACGGTCACCCGACTCAAGGCGCGACAGATACGCCGTCGACATGCCGTCACCGACGAGCCCCGCCTGACTGAGTCCCCGCTCCAGCCGGAGCCTCTTGAGCCGACGGCCGAAGTGCGGCTGTTTGAGCATCTCCCACCTCTGCTCCCTGACGCGCACCAGACCTCCGGCCTCGGCTCGTTCGCCCAGAGCTCTGGAGTTGTCAACACCATACGAAGACGGCCAACGGGCGGCAAGACGTCAAAGCTTCACCAACTCTGCTGCTCAGCAAGCGCGTTGCTGTCCGGTGACCAAAGCGGACGGAGCCCCGGCAGGCGGCACGCGCCGTGGCCTGCACGGGAGTTGACACGTTAGGCAGTTCACTTGGCAAACCCTTGCCAAGGGGGTTGCGGCACCCTAGCCTCAAGGGTGCCGTCCTGACGCGATTGCCCCCAACCGTCTCATGGAGGTCTCCGTGCCGCGCCACGCCCGAGCGGGCTCAACGCGAAGGACCATCCAGCGGCTCCTCGCATCCGGCCTGCGCGCACCTCGGGCGGCGAGGACGGGGAGTGCCAGGAGTGGGATCCCGACGCGCATCGCGGGCTGTTGCCCCGTTGCACGCTCGAGGCCGGGCATCGTGTCGAGCGGTGAGACCGTGCGGGCCGTGACAACGTTATCCGGCCGACGGCCGGTTCGTGTCGGCCATGTACGCGCTCCTTGAACGCACCCCGGTATCCGGGCATCCCGGCGCGTGCGTCGGTCCGCCCGGCTTCCCTCCTGCCAGCCCCCACGCGCAGCAAAAGGACGGTACGTCCGTGGCGACCACCAGCTACCCCCACGCGTTGCCCCGCAAGCACCACACCACCGCGCACCCGGCCCCTCCTGCTCGTCGTGAACCCTTAACCCGTGATGCCCCCGCCGTTTCCCCGGCGCGGGCCGTCTGTACGGCTCGCGCCTGTTCGGACAATCTGGTTATCACGGCCGCGGAACCGGAATTCGCCCGGCCATTCGGCCTCAGCGCGAAGGACATATGCGGGTATCGCCTTCTCGACCTTCTGCATTCACCCGAGCCCGCCCGACTCAGGGAACAATTCATCGCTCTCTCCTCTGGCCGCCGATCCCGATTCACCGAAATAGTCACGGGCAAAGACGGTGCCGGCGGATTCTTCCGCGCGCACATCACGTGCGTCGCCGTGCACGACCTGTCCGGTGAGAACTGCAGCGTCGTCGTCCTGCTGCGCGGCCCGGTCCCCTCACCCCGGCAGGACACCGTGCCGGCGGCCGGGGACGGACCCGTGCTCAGCGCTCTCGACGCCCAGGTGCTGGAGGGCGTGGCCTGCGGCGAATCGACGGTGCAGCTGGCCTCCCGCCTGTATCTGAGCCGCCAGGGCATCGAGTACCGCATCGGTCAGATGCTGCGCAGGTTCGACGCTCCCAACCGGCCCGCGCTGGTCTCGCGCGCGCACGCGCTGGGGATGTTCGCCCCCGGACAGTGGCCACCGCGTGTCGTGCCGGACCGCGTCAAGCCATAGGACGAAAGCGCCCGGAACGCGGGCCGTTGCCGACGCCACGGCCCGCGTTCCCACGGCCACCTTGAGGGGACATCAGGTCTCCGGCGTACAGCTCAAGGGACCGCCTGGCAGATCCGCCCCGCTCGGCTCACGCCGCCGAGGGCTGCCACGCCTCCTGGAAGCGGCGGCGGGCGCGGAAGAGGCGGGAGCGCACGGTACCCACGGGCAGGGCGAGCACCTCCGCCATCTCCTCCTCGTTCAGTCCGTAGACGCGCAGGGTCAGCACCTGCCGGTGCGCCCGGGACATCCGTTCGAGCACGTCGCTGATGTGCACCGCGTCCAGCGGGTTCGTCTGCTGGTGCGATCCACCTGCGAGCATGCCTGTTCTTCGCCGAAGCGCTTGGCGGTGCGCACTGCCTCGCGGACCGTCACCGCGCGCACCCAGCCGTAGAAGGCCACCGGTTCGCGCAGGGTGCCCAGCCCGCGGTAAATGGCCAGCAGCGCCTCCTGGGTGGCGTCGGCCGCGTAGTCGCGAGTGATGGACCGGCAGATCCGGGCGACGTAGGGCGTGATCTGGGTCAGCAGGTGGTTCATGGCGTGCTCGTCGCCCGCCTGGGCGCGCGGCAGCAGGTTCAAGGAGGGCAGTTCGCAGACGGCGGACATGTCGGAGGAGGGCTCCTTACGGCAACCGGGCGGGTGCGGGAGGGAGGCGGTCAGCCCGCGTCAACGGTGGCGGGCTCGCGGCGGGCGGCGGAGGCGAAGGCGAGGAGGCCGTCAAGCACCTCGTCGCGCAGGGCCCGCATGAAGGATGGGCTGAAGCACGCGTGTAGTGCGGGAACTCGATGGACAGGCGGCCCTCGAAGGAGACCACGCACGCCTTGACTTCCTCCCCCGCCTAAAGGCGGGGGATTCCAGCGGTCGCCCGCTGGCGTTCCTGCTTCACCGACGACCGCCCCGTCCGGGAGGACTCCCGTTGAGGTCTTACACCGTCTCCACAGGCAGACGCCGCCAGCCCGGCGGCCAGGATGTTGCGTGCCGCGTTCACGTCGCGGTCATGCACCGCGCCGCAGTGCTCGCACGTCCACGCGCGGACGTTCAGCGGCAGCTTCGCCGCGACCGTGCCGCAGCCCCCGCACAACTTGCTGGAGGGGAAGAAGCGGTCGATCACGACGAGTTCGCGCCCGTACCAGGCGCACTTGTACTCCAGCATCATGCGCAGATCCGCCCAGGCCGCATCCGAGATGGCGCGCGCCAGGCGCCCGTTCTTCAGCAGATTGCGGACGGTGAGGTCCTCGATCACGACCACTTGGACGCCCCTATGAGTGTCAAGCCGTCATGTCCCGAGTTCGGTTCGTGGCAGGAGCGAGAAGATCTCGCGGGCAACATAGCGTTTGAGGCACCTGATCACTTCGCGCCGGGTCTTGCCCTCCCTGATCCGCCGTTCGAGGTAGGCCTGGGTGCGCGGATCCCAGCGCAGACGGCTTTGCACGATGCGGTAGAGCGCCGCGTTCGCCTGCCGGTCACCGCCGCGGTTCAGACGTCTGCGCTGCTGTTTGCCCGACGAGCGCTCGACCGGGCTGGCCCCGCACAGCGCCGCGAAGGATGCTTCGTCGGCCAGACGTTCGGGATTGTCACCGGCGGTGATCAGAAGAGTGATGGCACTGTCTGGACCGATACCGATGCGCTCCACCAGCTGTGGAGCGTGGGACTGCACGAGGGCGGC
>NZ_JBSFDB010000124.1:0-6964 GCF_053593695.1 Streptomyces sp. NPDC002144 | reverse complement strand
GGGCTCCAGCTTCGCCCACTGCGCATTCGTCAGATCGTGCCTCCCCATGAAGTGGATCTTGACACATCAAGATCCACTTCTGAAACACGCCCTAGGAGCCGGGCCCGGTCGTACCAGCCCCGCGCCGCCCAGTGCTCAGACCGTGCGGGCGTCCGATCTGCTCCCATGGGGGCGCCGACCTTTTGATCCGCGGTCACCGTGCACCGCACCAGATCGCTGGTCAGGTGTCCGAAGTCCTCGGCCGAGGGGCTTTGCAGCCTCGCGTCGGCCCGTTCGCCGCCGACCGGCAGTCCCAGGGCGTCGCATGGCCATCTGGAGCAGCGTCGGCAGGAGGATGCCGCCGGTCCCGTCGTCGTGGTAGCCGAGGCCGAGGTCACCGGGATCGTTGTACCAGGAGAACGCGACGTTGATGGTCGGGCCCACGAGCTCGGCAATGACCGCCTTGTACCGCTCGGCGTTGACCAGTCTTGGTCGGTCGGCCGCCGAGTCGCTTTGAACCCGCACACCAGAGGACCGCCGGCCGCGTTGGCGAACGCTGCGACGTCTTTGGCGAGTTCATACTTCTTCGAGTCGAGGCTGAGCTCGTACGGGCCCGCGAGGCCCACCCCCTGAAGTCCACCCACTCGGACTCCGGCATAGCCACGACCGCTTCGGGCCGCTGCTGGGCGAGCAGGGCGACGATCCTGACGCGGCTGTCGACGACGGCAGCGCGGAGAGGACGGCGGCGGCCGGGCCATGGCGGGTGCGGCCTATCCGGGCGTTGATCCGGTGGGGCTGCTCGGTGAGATGGGCGTGTACGAGGTCGAGGGGCACGGGGCACGGTGCGCCGTGGATGGTAGTGGCTGAGGCGCAGATGACCGCGCCGTCCCCGTGTTCGCCGATCACGTACCCGTCCACGGCGTCGACCGGCACACGATGGTGTGCAGCGAGAGCCGCGCGGTAGCGGGCGGTGTCGGTCGCCGACCCGATGCCGTACGCGGGCTTGGTGAACAGAACCCCGTACGCGTATCCGGCACAGCGAACCACCGGGGCCCCGACCGCTTCGAGGACGTCAAGCTGTGCGGCCTCCCACCCCCCTGCGGAGGCCGGGCCCGCTGCCATGCGTCCGATGCCTTCGGCGCTTACCGGCCAAGTGCCGCCTCCCGCGCGGCGCGTGACCAGATGGCCTGCTGCCGGGCGTTGAAGCCCATGCGGTTCCAGTGGAAAAGGAGGTGCCGGGCCAGGACGCTCCGCAAACCGAGCCCAAGGTGCCCGTCTCTCGCAGCGGCTGCGAGGCTACGACCGGCGCGCTCCATCTCGGCCACCCAGCTCCGCAGCGGCGCGAGCGGCCCGTCAGTGAGTGCTGGGTCAGCGTCGCGCAGGAGCAGCTGCCGCATCGAGTCAGCGAGGGCGCTGACCTTGTCGGCGGGTACGTCCTTGGGCAGCGGCCGTGTGGACTCGACCTGTCCCCACACGTCCCCTTGTTCACCCCATTCGAGTCCGGCGGCTCGCAGAAACAGGGTGGTGACGAGCAGTGAGGTCGCCTTGGCGTCAAGCAGCGCTACGTTTCCTCCGGTGACATGCTGCTGATAGTCGAGCACGCCAACGCTGTCCGCGTGGAACACGGAGTGCGCGATCGTCATACCGGCGGGGCCTCCGAACGCCAGCGTCTCCGGCTCGTAGAAGGACGGCCACCAGTCCTTCACCGCACCCCAGGACACGGCGCTGTCGAGGGCTTCGGTGATGTGCGCGGTGGTGTCCTCCACTGAGGCGTCCGGGCTGGGGTAGATCCGCAGGCGCCAGCAGGGGGACTTGCGCAGGAACCACCACTGGCCGACGGGCGCAACGCGCAGGGACGGCAGGAGGCAGGCGCGGAAGGCCTGTACCGCGGTGGGGTAGTCGGCGAACTCGATGTACGTCTGGTGCCAGGCTGCCGTGCGCGTGTCGAGTGCGGCCCGTCCGGCGGCGCGGTACCGCTCGACCGCATCGGCCAGCTGTGCGGGGGTAGTGCGGGAGCGGCAGGCGGCGTCTTCGATGGGCACTCCGCTGAGAACGGACAGGATGGCGTCCTCCATGGGGCTGGCCTCGTATGGATTCACCATGGCGTGTCCTTAGCTCAGGAGCAGGCAAGCGTCCCAGTCGGTGACTGGCTCGGATCCTGTTTCGGCGCTTTGGAAAGCCAGCGTCGCTCCGGCCGCGCCTTCGAGGAAGGGTGCAGTTCGTTTCGAGGGACGACGTTGATCAGGCAGTGAGGGCGAACTGCTGCGGGTCGGAGTCGGGGTAGATGCGCGCGTGCTCCTTGTGGGTGTGGAAGCGCCAGTAGGGTTCGAGGTCGCCTTGGCGACGACGGCACGTAGTCGCAGGACGGCTTCGGCTCCGGGTAGGCCCCAGCGGGCGCCGGTGATGTCGAGGCGGTCGGCGATCAGGTGGCGGCAGGCGCCCTCGACCGCGCCGGTGGCGATCGGCCACCCGTTGTTGAGCGCGGTGTCGTAGCGGAGTTGGTCGAGGTGCCCGGTCAAGTAGCGGCCGCAGGCTTCGACGGCCTCGCGCCGGGTGGTGGGCAGTTGTTCTTGAACGGCCTGAGCGGTCATCTCCTCGGCCTCGCGGGCGGCGTGGCCTGCCAGGATCGCCGTCAGACGGTCGGCCGCCCAGGCTTGTGCCTCGGTGGTTCCGGGTTGGTGGAAGGCATGGGCAGCAGCCCAGGTGTACTCGGCGACGTGCACGAAGTCGAGCAGGATATGAACCGTGACGCCGCGTCGGGCGGTTTCCGCTGCGATCAGGTCGAGCTGGTGGCGGGCGCCGTCGACGAGGATGACCCACGGTCGCAGGTGCTTCGGGTCGCGTGCTTGAGCCTGGTCGAAGGCGTCGGCGATGACCTGTCCGGGCGAGCGGACGAGCGAGGCGGTGCACCACTTGTTCTCGGCCTTCGGTCCTGGGCGGGCGGGACGCTCGCCGCTGCGCCCACCGGGCGGGTGGATCACATCGTGCGGACGTCTGGGCGCCGGTCGGGTGTCAAAGATGCAGGCCACGGTCGCCATCCGCTTCCGGTTCGGCTTCTCGCCGGGGGCAAGTCGGCCGCGGTGGCCGCTGGCAGCCTTTTCGGCGGCTCGTCTGGTGGCTTCGCGCAGGGCCTCGGGGCGCATGACCACGCCCTTTCCGTCCACCTGGACCACCAGCGGCATTTCGCGGCTGCACGGGACCGGGATTTTGGCCTGGTAGAAGCCGTCGCTGTCGATCGCGGCGGCGACCACGAGCTCTTCCAGTCGGCGCTTGCCGAGTACGTTCCCGCAGCGGCGCTCGACGGCTTGGTGGGCCTGGTCGAACGAGCCGCGGATGGCCTCGGTGACAGCGAGCCGCCGTAAACCCGTCGAGTGCCGGCCCGCAGGCAGCGACAACGCAGTGTCGGCGGGATGGACATTGCAGGCACCGGGGCCGCGGTGGGCGACCCGCGTGACGCGGACCAGCCCAAACACGGTGGCCAGCCAACGTGAGTGTCCCGTCTCGCGCCAAGGCCGCACCCGGCCTTCCGGGCCGACCACGACCGGCCCTGCTCCGGCGCGAACCTGTTCCTCCTCACGTGCCGCGCGCAGGTCGAGGTGGTCCTGCAGCAGCAGTCGGAGCAGTTCCCGCCCGGCCGCATCCAGGTATTCCTCCAGTTCAGTGTGGGTCCACGTGCTGGCATCGCTGCCTGACAGCGTGGTGGTCAGCGTCTCGATGGCGCTGAGGGAGCGGGCAAAGGGGTCAGCGGTGGCATGCGTGTCGTACGGTGTCATCTCCAGGGCTCTTCCCGTCCAGCATCGATTGGGTCGCACCTTCGAATGTAGGCGCGGAAGAGCCCTGCTGTTAACGGGAGTTGGGCGAAACGCCACCGCGGCGGCGAGCCGGGGCGAACATGCCCGGCGTGTCCTCGTCCAGCCAGCCGCGATCCACCAGCCGCTTTAGCTTCGCCCGGGTGCCCTCGATCTTCCCCGTCTCGGCGGGCAGTCCGATCCGTGGCACGATCTGCTTGGCGCGGATCGGCCCCGGCGCGTCCGCCACCACCTCCACGATGTCCCGATACACCCGCGGCAGGACCTCCGCCCCCATCCCGGGCTGCCAGTTCGGGACCGTCAGCACCCCGATGACCCGCCGCTCGGCCCCCGCATACGCCGACGCCGCCGAATCAACTGGGCTCGACCGACCCGTGTCGACCGCGGCCCCCGGCTTCTCCGGGGTCATCTCCGCCAGAACCTCGGCTACCGTCTCCCGGGCGATCCGCAGCCGCTCCAGCCCTTCCCGGGCCGCTTTCAGCCGCCCGGACACCTCGGCGAGCTCGGCTTCCAACTCCTCCACCCGCGTCCGGGCTGTCGCCTCGCGGGCTTCCAACTCCTCGAACAGCGAGCCCATCCACCGCTCCTCTCCCGCTACCACGGTAGAGACGAGCAGACCAGAGCGGGAGTAGCTGTCTCAATCGGGGACAGCTACGGACGGATGACGATGCTGCTGAGAGCGCCGTTCCCCCACACCGTGGTCTGCATCATCATCCGGCCGTCCAGGGAAGCCACCGTGAACTCCGGAACGAAACGATCAGTGAAGAGGGTCGCGAAGCCGCTCCGCAGCAAGTCCACCTCGCTCCCCACCAGGTCCCACTCATCGAGTAGTTGGACCCTGAACCACACCTCGTAGGGCTCATCATCTGGATCTTCCCCGAGGCGTGCGCGGCCCACCGCCAGGAGAAACTCACGCTGGTCGTCGAGGAGCCCGTACTCCATGGCCATGCGGTGCCACGCCGCGTTGACCTTGTCTGCGAAGTCCGGAGCATCCAGGTCGGCGGCCTCGTCCGGTTCGGAGTCGAAGCGCCCGTGTTCGGGCCGCGCGCTCGCCGGCGACACGTACTTCGGCAGTGGAGGCAGCTGAACCTTCCCCGGGACCCGTTCGACGAGTCGAAGCCCAGCGGGTCCGAGCAAGTCACCAATTTCGGTGTCAGTCAGAATCACGGCAGCACAGTAACCCCAGGTCACACCGCTCACACCGGATTTTCGGGTGTGCCAGGAGCCCAGGCGACTACGACCCGCTGGTCACGAGTTCCCTCGAAACGAGCCGCACCCTTCGAGGAAGCCGGGGGCGTCCGGCGGTTCGGCGGTGAGGAAGCGCTGGCTGAGCGTGGGAAGCCGTTGGGTGAACAGGTGGGGGGTTTCGGCGTCCTCGGCGACCCGTTGGACGGTGCGCAGGAGGCCGCCCACGCCGTGGCAAAGGCCCCGGTTGGTGAGCTGCTCGAGCTGGGTCGGGTCGTCCAGGCAGTACAGCAGGGCGTGCTCGGCCATGCGTTGGCGGTCCTCGTCGCCCATGGCGATGGCGGCGAGCTGTTGCGCGCGGGCCTGGCCGGGCGTGCCGTAGCACCAGGAGGGCGAGGAGGGGAGAGCGGGCGCGGGGCCCGTCTCGCTGATCCAGCGGGGCCAGCGGGTTCCCCGGTGGTCGGTGTGCCGTATCCGGTCGAGCCAGCGGCAGATCCGGGTCATGGCGGCGTCATGGTCGTTGACGGTGACGCCGCGCCGCTTGGCCAGAGCGAGCAGGGCGAGGGGTCCGGTGATGCCGTGCGCGAGGCCCGCGTTGGCGTGGCCGCCAGGTGTGGCGGCCTTGTCGGTGGTCGGGGCGTGGTCGACCCACCATCCCGGCAGCTGCTGCCTTTTGGGCCCGGCGATCGGCTGGGTGAGTCTGACCAGATACTCCAGCACGCCCTTCAACTCGCCGCTGTGTGGTTCGCGGCGCAGCAGGAGGGCGCCAAGCCCGGTGAGTCCTCGGAACAGGTCGTACTCGGCGAAGGTGGCGAACCGGCGCTGGTCGATCCGTGCGTGGGCGGCGTTAAGCCTCGATCCACCGGTCAGTATCTGAAGTGATCTTTTGAGGCTTCGCGGGCCTGGCCTCGGGGCTGTGACTGGGTGCGGGCAGGGGGAATTTGCTGGTCTGCCCAGCTTTTCCACGGTTCTGCTCCGGTCGGGCCCTGGCGGGGTGGGGTAGTTCAGTGACGTCCAGTCGCCTCTGGTGGTGCGTGGACGGTGTCGAACAGCTGTGTCCAGGCGTGCTGGCAGTGCCAGTTGCGCGGAAGGTGCAGGGTGATGCGCCGTGCGGAGCGGGCGAGCCTGGCCGGGACCTGGATCAGGTGGGCGCGGAGGGTGGCGGTGGTGGCTTTGGCGTGGAAGGCGGAGGCCAGTGCGCCGGTGGCCCGCAGCAGGTTGTAGGCCATCGCCCACAGGATCAGCCAGGCGGCGTTGGCGTGGAAATGCCCCGAGGGCAGGTGGGTGAAGGCTCCGGCATTGCTGTCGGCGATGACCTGTTCGACGACAGCGTGGTGGCGGTGCTCGCGTTCGGCCTGGAGGGTGGGGGCGGGGTTGTCGGTGAAGAACGGGTGGTAACGCCAGACCGGGAACAGCTCGCCCTGTTCGCCCACGACAGCGGGTTTGGCCAGGTCGCGGACGCGGCGCACGATCAGCCGGGCCGTGACGCGCTCGGCTTTCTTGCGGCCGGCGAAGGCGGTGTAGGCGGGTATCTCGGCGACCTCGGCGCCTGAGATGAGCTCCCCTGTGTCGGGATCGGGCACGGCCGTGGGGTAGGTGATCTGCTGCCATGCCTCCTCCGGGATGCCGAGGACGGCCCGTTTGATGGAGGGGTTCATGCCGCAGGAGAGGGAGAAGCGGGCGCCGGCCCGGCGGCAGGCGGCGATCACCCCGGCGTTGTAGAACTGGGAGTCCGCGCGCAGGATGCGCAGGCCGGTGCAGCCGGCCTCGGCCGCGGTGGCCAGCGCCTCGCTGACAAGTTTGGGGGCGCCGCGGGCGTCGGCTGCTTTGCCGCGCCGCAGCCGCACGGTGGCGATCACCGGCCGGGAGGTGGGGGTGCAGATGGTGGCGAGCAGGGGGTGCAGGGTGCGGATGCCCTTGAACCGGCCGTACTCGGCGCCCTGCTTGGTCCGGCCGTAGACCCGTTTGTGGGTGGAGTCGACATCGATGAA
>NZ_JBSFDB010000123.1:0-6967 GCF_053593695.1 Streptomyces sp. NPDC002144 | reverse complement strand
AGTTGAATCAGGGAAATCTACATTTCTAAAAACTATATATGCAGAAAGAGATCCTAAAAAGGTTGCTGTGCTTATTGAGACGAGTAGAGAGAGTTTTTTAAAGTTGGAGTTTCCGGATAGGCTAGTTCATGATTTTTATACTACAAATGGCCGGATTCAGGACGTAATCCGAACTGCTTTGCGTGTCGATCATGATTTCGTCATAGTTCAAGAGGTTCGTGGAATCGAAGCCGAAGGAGCAATTTCAGGTACGGAAAGGGGTACTAGGGGATTACTAATGACTTATCACATTACTGATCCTCAAAATACTGCAATCCAATTAGCAAGACATATTACAGATGAGTTTCCTGCCAGAAAGGAAGCGAATGAGGTTAGAAGAATAGCACAGCAATTAGATTTAGGTTTTACGATGGAATCGAAAGAAAATAACAAAAAACGGCTTACCTCAATATATGAATTGTGTTATGACGTAAATACTGATTCTGCTTGGATAAATTATCTGGTGAAATATGAACCTGATACTGATAGCTGGACGTACAATGCCGAAATATCGCAGGGATTGAAGGAACGTATATTTTCAGTGGATAAACAATTAGGTGAATGTGTAATTGAGCATCTTAAGAAGCAAAGTGAAGCAGCACCCATAGCAGGCGAAACTATCTTCCCTTGTATTTTTAAGGAGGGATAAAGTGATTATAGAATTAGTCTTTAAAATAATAGGGTATTCCTTATTTGTTTATGGGCTCTGGTTGCTTGTAGGAGTTCCCTTTTTATCAGATTATATTGAAACAGAAATTAAGAAATTAAAACGAAAACGAGCAATAAAAAGGTTAAAAGATTTAAATAATACGGAATACGAGGATGAGTCACATTCCAAACTATATGAACATATTGAGTTAACCTTATCTAGTTTGCAAAAAAAACATGGAAGAAACCAAGTTTTTAACTTTTTCTTTCTAACGTGTATCATTTTCGTTGTTTCGTTTATATTCTTATTTGTTTTCTTGCAAGAGCTAATTGTAGCCCTATTGCTTAGTGTGATTTTTGCAATAATCCCTTACTTGTTAATGCGATTTTTACTCATTAACTTAAGGATAAGAACATCTATTGCATTCTATGAAATGTCTAACGTCTTATTACAAAACTACCAGGTATCTAATCGAGACATTTATTATACGGTATTCAATACTTCAAAAGAGACTAAAAATAATACCATGAAAAAGATCCTTATGAAGCTATTGAGCGCCTTACAAAAAGAACGCACAGAAGAAGAATTTAAAAAAGCCGTTAAAATTTTTGCCTATACCATTAATTCAACTCCAGCAAAGCGATTCTCTAAGTTGTTGGAAAAAGCACATTTAGAAAATGCTGATATATCAATTTCATTGAGAAGTCTTCAAGATGATATAAAAAAGAGAAAGCAAGATATGGAAAAAGAAAAGACAGATAAAATGGAAACGGTATTTATGGGTTATCTACCTATTGTAATGTTACCGATATGTTTCTACATGATGATGCAGTTTTCTTCTGGAAGGGATGTATGGTATTACTTTTTCCAAAAGACACCTATTACTTTATTTGCCATTTGTCTTGTTATGGCCATTTCATCAGCACTCACAGCCTTTTTATTAAGTAAACCAAGATCAGATTTATAATGGAAAAAAGTTCTTAAATGTATTGAAAAATATAAGGTATACATGTATACTCGAAATAGAAAGGAGGGATTTACATAACTTTTGATTTAATCTTTTCAGTCATTAAATATACTGTTTATCTCTTACTAGTTTTATCAGCATCTTTTATTGTTTATCGGGGGCTAAGTTCCCAAGAAGAAAGAGATAAACATAGGACGAAAATACAAAAACAAATCGCAGAACAAAAAAAGAAGTTTGTTAAACATGCCAATACTTCGGAATTGGATAAGAAGCTTAAGGCAGCCGGAAATCCAATTGGATTAACAGCAGCCAAATATGAAGCTATTAGAGCAGTAATAATAACTATATTAGTGATTAACTATTGTTTGTTCCCATTAATTAACGGGACGCTTTCAAATACACTGGTAATCATTCCTGCAGTAGCTTTCTTTGCAACAATGACAACAATAAAATATGCGCCAGCAGCAATAATGCTAAATAAACTAGTTGATATGGCTAATCGAAAGAAAATCATTGAGCTTTTTAACTTGTTTGACATGTTAAAAGCCGAGTTAGTATCCCTTAGTCCAAATCAACAAGTGAATGTTTATGGAATATTGAAAGATTCAGCTTCAATGTTTGATTACATAAATGTTCCTGTTAATAAATTCCTTAGTTTATGGAAAGCTGATCCTTTTCAAGCAAAGGAAGTTTTTACATCCATGATTGGTGGAGAAAGTGCAGAAGCGATAGGAGATATTTTATACCGGCTAGATAAAACAAGTAAGGAGGAAGCTTTGAAAATCATTGAAGCAGAATCCGAAGTATTCTCTTATCAATATTATGAGCAACAACTCCAAAATTCAGGGAAAAGAAAAACAGCATATTTTACTTATTACGCTTTAGCATCGGTCATGGTTTTTATATGGCTACTTTATTTAATGTTAGAAATGACTAAAGATTCAGTAACAACAAATCCATTTTAAGGGGGTGAGTGGTACTCATGGAAAAGTTCGTAGCTGCACTATTGTTTATCGTACTTGCTTGTTTTATCTTTGTTAACATGTTCCAAGGCGACATGACTGACTCAATCGGTGGTAAAACACAACAAACTACGGAAGTTATTGACGGAACAAATGTAGAATAACCCATAAATAAGCCATTGAGATAAGATTACCTCAATGGCTTATTTTATAGGAAATAATGTAATAGAGAAGCAGGAGGGTTGTATGGAAAAATTTCTAGTTTTTCTATTGTGTTTGCCTTTAGTCGTGTTAACCACTTTTCAAGGCCCTTTAATACAGAATGCTAGTATGGTAGAAGAAACTATTACTTTAGCTTTATATGAAGGTCAGAAAGAAGCAGCGCTTCAAGGTAGGTACGATAATGAAATATATAATCAAATAAAGGATTATCTTGTTGAACTACATCACTATGATAGAGATAGCATAGAAGTTAAAGGGACGGAAACACTCACAGCAAGGGGAGAAGAAATGAGGATTTCTATTACAGTACCGAAACCTCAAACCAATGTTTTAGAGATGTTCCAATTTAGTAACGATAAACCTTTTACAAAAGAAAAATATATTATGAGCGAGTATAGGTGATAGTATATGTATGATTTTATACGTGTATTCGCAATTATTTTAGTGATGATTTTTTCAATGGTACAAAGTGCTAATATATCTGTTTATGCGAGATCCAGTAAATATCTAAAAGAAGATATTGAGGTAGCGGCGCATGATGCTGCATTACAAATTGATCCGGAAGAAATGTCTAATGGTGATTTTGTAATTGATAAGGATAAGGCGAAGGAAGCCTTTAATAATACTTTTCAAAAGAATACTGGAATGGTAGCTGGTGATTATAAAATATTAACATTTGAGATTTTCGATGATTCTAATTCAACTTTTCCTTTAAAGTATAAACATCCAACTTATGACGTTGAAGATATATTTTTGGGACCTTCTGTATTTGCTATAGTAGAAACGAAGTCAAATAAATACTTTAATGCAGGAGAAAAGACAATACGGAAACTAGGTTCCTATACTTATAAATTAAAGGAAGGGACAACTAACACCCGTTCTTTAAACTCTAGTATTTCAAGTCTTTTAGCGACTGATGATATAGAACAGAAGATAGCGGAAAATGGTATGTATTGGCCTGTTCCGTTTACAAATAATATAACTTCAACCTTTGGTACTAGATCTCACCCAATAACTGGCGAAATAAAACTACATGCTGGTATAGATATAGCAGCAGCCGGTGTTGAAAATAAACCAGCCGTTAGTACATTAGATGGAGAAGTATTATATGCTGGTGAAATGAATGGATATGGGAATGTTGTAATAATTAATCATTCAAATGGTGTTCAGTCTAGATATGGACATTTAAATTCAGTTAATGTGGAAACTGGACAAGCTGTAAGCGCTGGTGATGTAGTAGGAGCTATAGGGAGTACAGGGGATTCCACAGGAGCACACCTTCACTTTGAAATAAGAATAAACAATGAGCCAGTAGACCCAATAAATTATTTTAAAGCTTTTTAGAAAATTTTTCTAAAAAGCTTTTTTTAGTTGGACGATATATAAAGTGAGATTGACTATCACCAAGTATACATGTATACTTGGTGTATAGATAATAAAATGACTGGGGGAAACATTAATGAAGAAAATTTTAGTAAGTGTAGGGATTTTATCTTTGATTTTAAGCGGTTGTGGTGCTGCAGAGGATGATTCTTCTTCAAAGAGTAATGCGGAAAGTGAAGTAGCAGCCAAGAAGACAGATGAAGAAGAGAAAGCCAAAGTAGAAGAAAAAGAAAAAGAGGAAAAGGAGAACAAAGAAAAAGAAGAAGAAAAGTCTAAGGAGGACAAAGAAAAAGAGACTAAAGATGAGAATACTAAAAATGAGGATGATTCTAAAACAAGTGATTCAAAAACAGTAAAAACAGCTGCAGCACAAACTAGTAATAGTGCAGATTCTAAAAGTTCTGTAAAAACAAGTAGCAGTAATTCATCAAGTTCTAACAAATCAAATTCGACTAGTAGCTCTAAGTCTGATTCATCAAGTAGTAATAAATCTAGTTCAACAAACAAAACAAGCTCAACAAGCAATAGTAATAAAACAAGTTCAAATACATCAACAAGTAAACCAAGTTCAAGTTCTCAAAACAAACCATCAAATTCAAATAATGCATCTAGCAGCAAGCCTTCAACATCTAAGCCGTCAACTCCATCAACATCAAAACCAGCAGAAGAAAAACCAGCTGAAACTAAACCAAGTAAACCAGCTGAAACTAAGCCGGAAAAACCAGCAGAAGAAAAACCAACTGAAAGTAAACCGTCAACACCTTCAATTAGTGCTACAGCTCAACAAGTGTTAAAAGCATTGCCAGGTGGATATGACGTAAAAGATGTTAGTGGTGCAGTAGCTATCATGAGTGGCGGTTCTAAAGTAGCATCTGTCTCGCATTCAAGTTTACTTATAGATTCAATTGGACATAAGGAAGCTGGAATTAAAGGGGCTGCAGCTTTAGGTGGAAATGCAGCAAATATTAGAGCAGCTATAGATCAAGCTCTAGAAAATGCTGGTGTTGCTAAAGTGAATGGTGTCCAGGCAATGAAAAATGGAAGCAAAGTAATGGTAACTTGGTAATCGGTTAAAGGAGGATTATATGAAGCTTTTCAAAAAGATTGTCTCTTTAGTATTTATACTTTTAATTTTGTTAAATACTATACCTTCTTATCAAGAAACTGCTTCTGCAAGTCAAAAAGTAACAGTTTTACAATACCAAGGTGAAATTGATAATAAAATAAAGTATCAAAATGAAATCTGGACTGATTACCCTAATCCAGAGTATGGTGATTACCCTGAAACAATTACATATAACGAAAATGGTTATAGCGGAACACTAAAAGCAACAAGAATTAAGCTAGTTCCACAAAATAAAAAGGATCAATGGGTAAAAGATAGAACCAAAACTTTTAAGGATGATTGGACAAGTAATTGGGTTAACAATAAAGATGAAGTGAGTTCTCCAACTTCCGTGAAAGGAAGTTATTTCGATGAACCAAGTGGAAAAAATGTAAGTTATACATTGAAGAAATCAGGTGGATTAAAAGAATCAGACCATAAGGTTGATTGGTTTGAATATAGATCCGAAGGTAGAGCTGATAACTATGATAAAGATAATAATAGATATCTAGGATTTATGTCCAATGATAGTGAGACTTATTATGCTGGTAAATGGACGGATAAAAAACCTGGTGATGCACCAGACAGTTTTTATGGTGATCCATTTCTGTTAGGTATGTATGATTGGAAATTAGTTGATTATGGCTGGGATGAATCGAAAGTAGTAAATGCTGATGATTGGGCCAAAAAAGGGACTTCATATGCCAATAAACTTGTTAAAAGTGATGGAGAGTATTGGTGGAGGTCTGAAAGTGGAAGACTTAACAAATATCGTCGGGGTGTTTGGATTGATTACGAGGTTAGAATCAACTTATATAAGTACAAACAAGATTACCAAGCTACTGTAGATTTACCTGATTATGTGGATTATCAATATTCAGATAAGTGGAAGGTATATGTAGAATATGAAGGTACTTCTTATTCATCTAACTTAACTGCAGATGATATTGTGATAAAAGATCTAAGAGGTAATGTAGTAAATACCTTGATTAAAGGTAAACAATATCAAGCTGAAATAACTTACTCTAATACAGGGGAACTAAGGGCAGAAAAGCATAAAATTGCTTTATACGAAGATGATAAATTATTAAAAGAGACGGAAGCAAATAGTTTAGAAAAGGGCAATAAAAGGACACATAACATAGCGTTCACAGCTGATAATACAGGAAAAAAAGTATTTAAAGCCAAAATTGATTCATCTAATTTAATTCAAGAAACAAATGAACTAGATAATGAAGTTAGTATTAACAAGACAATCAATTATGTGAATTTAAAAGCACAAAGTATAGTTTTTGTTGATTCTAACGAAAAGGAACAAAAGCATTTAGTAAAAGGAAAAACCTACAAGGCAAAAGTAACTTATTTAAATGAGAGTGAAATAGTTGTTCCAGAACACAAGGTTTTATTATCAGAAGAAAAGGAATCAATTGCTGAGGTTACAACAACCTCAATTGAACCTAATAAGGCAAGAACAGTTTATTTAAACTTTACTGCTGCACATTCAGGAGATTCTAGAGATTTTCAAGCTTTTGTAGATAGTGGAGATGATATTGAGGAAACTAATGAAGATGATAATAACCGACATGGAGCGCTTGGCGGTGGAGGCGTGCTTCGGGAACGTCACGGCGCAGACGTAGCCG
>NZ_JBSFDB010000122.1:0-7088 GCF_053593695.1 Streptomyces sp. NPDC002144 | reverse complement strand
CCTTGCCGTTGGTTCGGGGCAGCTGCTGTCTGAGAAGCAGAAAGCTCAACCCGCGAGGGAAGAATCTCCCTGCTTCAGCTGGGGGAGAAGTCAACTCCCGCAGCTCGGAGCGGGCGTAGTTGGAGTTGGGGGTCGTGACACCCTTCTCCGGTGCCCAGAAGGTCATCGCCCCGTCGCGCTGGTCCGTGTAGAAGTACGAGTCCTGGTAACCGTTCGCGCCCTGAAGGCGGGAGGACGGAATGGTGGTCGGTGAGCCGGGCGAGCCGACGGGCTCCTGGAGCTGCCACACGGACAGGTCGAAGTTGCCGCCGGGCGCCTTGCTCGGGTCCGCTGCGGTGGCTTCGCTGGTGCTCATCACCGCGAGGACGCCCACGACGGCCGTGACGCTGGCGCCGGCCAGGACTTTCCTCACCGACGACGGCCGCCCGCCGGTGACGCTGGGCCGCGCCAACGCGGTCGCGGTCTGCCGCAACAAGTCCCCGCAGGCGCCCACCCGTTACGTCGGCCCGCTGTCCACGGACTACTGCATTCGGGTCTCCGCGGCACCGCAGGACGTGGCCGTGGTGGGGGGGGCAGTTCGTGTGCCACGGGCGTCTGCCAGTGGGGGAGTAGGGCGCGGAGTGGGAGGGGGCGTCGCGCGTGTGCGCCTCGATCGACCGGTTTCGCGCCATCCTGCAGGTTGCCGACGGCCTTTGGACGGGCGTCGAGAGGTGGAGCGTGGTTCTTTGATGGTTTGGTTGGTTGATCGGAGGTGTCTGTCCGGTTTGTGATCACTGATGTGATGGGGGACGGGATCGAGCTGTTGATGCCGGCCGATCCGGTCCGTGGGCGACGGTAGGGGCCGACTGTCCTGCGGCGGCTTGCATCGCCTGGACGTATCACCAGCGTCCGGGACGGTCTGGACAGCCGCGAGTGGGTTCCCCGCAGTGGCCGCTTACTGGTAGCAGCCGCCGGTGCAGAGCACGGTGACCGTGCCGCTGTCGTCGGCCGCTGTGGAGGGGGCATGGCGGGTGGTGGTCGTGGGGGTCTTGCTGGTTTCCCAGGGCATGGGGGCGGCCATGGCCTGGGGGCGAGGGCGGTGAAGACCGCGGTGCTCATGACCACGGCGGCCATCGCGCGCTTGCGCAGAGGCATCTGCCCGACCACCACCGCCGCTATGGCGTGAAGCGGCTGCGGACCATCCTGGGCATCGCCCGCTCCAACTTCTCCTACTGGCGCCCGAGGGCCGCGGACCGGGCCGCCCGGTAGGCGGCCGACGCCCACCTCGCCACCCGGATCCCGCCTTCGTGAAGATCGGCTTCGAACTCGGCGAGGAGAAGATGCTGGACGAGGCCAGAAAGTCCGCACACACGCCAGGGCCGGCCAGGTCTGTCGCCCTCGGTCAAGTGCCTGGCGCCTGGCGCCTAACGGTCCGCCGCCGGGCCGCCCGACGATCGAGGCAGGCTCGATCCGAGGGGAAGGCAGGGGAAGGCAGATGAGCACAACAGCGGCGACGGAAAGCGGCAGCGGCACGGGAACCGGCACGGCGGCCGGTACGACCCAGGTACGGGGTGCGTGTCCACACGACTGTCCGGACACCTGCGCCATGACGGTCACTGTTCAGGACGGCAAGGCCGTAAAGCTGGCTGGAGACCGCGAACACCCGTACACACGCGGGGGTTTGTGTGTGAAGGTCGACAACTACCTGGACCGGGTCTACAGCCCGGACCGCATCCTGTACCCGATGCGCCGCAGCGGCCCGAAAGGCGGCGGCAGCTTCGAGCGGATCACCTGGGACCAGGCCCTGGACGAGATCGCGACCCGGTTCCGGGGGATCGCGGCCGAGTTCGGGCCCGAGGCGATCATGCCGTGCAGCTACCTCGGCACCCAGGGCATCCTCAACGGCCTCAATGTCGGCGACCCCTTCTTCGCCAAGCTGGGCGCCACCATCGCCGAGCGCACCTACTGCGACTCCGGCGCCTGCACCGCGTACACGATGACGATCGGCGACTGCGCGGGTGTGGACCCGGAGAGCCTGGTCCACTCGAAGTTCATCCTCATCTGGGCCTGCAACGTGATGAGCACCAACCTGCACCTGTGGCCGTTCATCGCCGAGGCCCGCAGGCGTGGGGCGACCGTCGTCGTGGTGGACCCGGTGAAGACCCGTACCGCGAGGGCGGCCGACTGGCACATCCCGATCCGCCCCGGCACCGACGGCGCCCTCGCCCTGGCGATGATGAACGTGATCATCGAGGAGGGCCTCACCGACGCCGACTACATCGCCAACTACACCGTTGGATACGAGGAGTTGGCCGAGCGTGCGAAGCAGTACACGCCCGAGTGGGCCGCCGAAGAGACCGGCGTCCCGGCCGAGGACATCCGCAAGCTGGCCCGCGCCTACGCCACCGCCCAGCCGTCCGTCATCCGCATCGGCGTGGCCATCGAGCGGCACGCGGGCGGCGGTCAGACGGTACGGACGCTGGCCTGTCTTCCCGCGCTGGTCGGCGCGTGGCGCAACCCCGGCGGCGGCATCCTCCAGCTCCCCCTGTGGGCGTTCCCGGTCAACTGGGGCGCGATGATGCGCCCGGACATGCTGGAGCCCGGCAAGCGGATCGTGAACCAGTACCAGTTGGGCCAGGCGCTCACCGGCGGCCTCGAACTGGACCCGCCCATCAAGGCGTTGATGGTCTACAACTCCAACCCGGTGGTCGTCTGCCCGGACCAGGAGCGGCTCATCGAGGGCCTGCTGCGGGACGACCTGTTCACGGTGGTCAGCGAGCAGTTCATGACCGACACCGCCCAGTTCGCCGACCTCGTGCTGCCCGCCACCACGCAGTTGGAGCAGGACGACATCATGTTCTCCTGGGGCCACCTCTACATCACCTACAACCACCGCGCGATCGAGCCGCTCGGCGAAGCGATCCCGAACACCGAGTTGTTCCGGCGGCTCGCGGCCCGCATGGGCTTCACCGACCCCGTCTTCCGGCGCACGGACGACGACATGATCGGCGAGGCCTTCGACTGGTCGGCGCCCGCCATGGCGGGCATCACCGTCGACTCCCTGAAGGAGAAGGGCTGGCAGCGGCTGAACGTGCCGCCCGCCGACCAGTACGCCCCTTACGCACAGGGCGACTTTCCCACTCCGTCCCGCAAGGTGGAGTTCAAGTCCTCCATCGCCGAGGCCGTCGGCAACTTCGTTGTCCCCCTCTTCCGCCAGGGCTCGGGCGACCACCAGCCGGGCGCCCCGGTCGACCCGCTGCCGCACTACATCCCGCCGCGCGAATCCCCGCACACGAACCCCGAGTTGGCAGCCCGCCACCCCCTCAGCCTCATCACCCCGAAGCCGCACGCCTACCTGAACTCCAGCAGCGCCAACCTTCCCATGCACCGTCGCGTACAGGGCGACCCGACCGTCCTCATCCACCCCGACGACGCCGCCGAACGCTCCATCGCCACCGGCGACGACGTAAGGATCTTCAACGACCGCGGTTCGTTCGTGGTGAAGGCGAAGCTCGACAAGTCCGTGCTCTGCGGCGTCGTCGTGTCGGCCTACGGCAGTTGGCGCTCGCACAGCACGTCGCTGTCCACGATGGCCTCCCTGAACCCCACTGCCTTCGCCGACCTCGGCAACGCACCCACCTTCTCCGACACCCTCGTCCAGATCGAAAGGGCCTGATGAACCATGGCGTACGTCGTCACCGACGCCTGCGCGGACATCCTCGACCAGTCCTGCGTCGAGGAATGCCCGGTGGACTGCATCTATCAGGGGGAGCGGATGATGTATATCCACCCCGACGAATGCGTCGACTGCGGCAAGTGCATGACCGTCTGCCCGAGCGACGCGATCCACTGGGAACACAAGATCCCCGTGGAACTCGCCCCGTTCGCCACGGCCGCCGTCGAGTTCTTCGAGGCGCATGAGGACGTGTCCGGTGGCGCGACCTCGCGCGGGCCGGTGGGCGTCGACCATCCCCTGTTGGGGGAGAGGCGTGCCGGCCAAGGGAGCTGAGAACACTGACCTGCTGATCGTCGGCGCCGGTCCGGTCGGCCTTTACGCGGCCTACTACGCCGGGTTTCGCGGCATGTCCGTCACCGTCGTCGACGCGCTGGAACAGCCCGGCGGTCAGATGGCGGCGCTGTACCCCGAGAAGCAGGTGTACGACGTCGCCGGCTTCCCGGTGGTGAAGGCACAGGACCTCGTCGACAACCTGGTGGAGCAGGCTGCGCAGGCGGCCCCCCGCTACCTGCTGGGCCACACCGCCCAGACCCTGACGGACACCCCGGACGGTGTCACCGTCACCACCCACCGGGGCACGGTCGTGAGGGCGAAGGCCGTTCTGGTCACCGCCGGCATCGGCAGCTTCACCGCCCGCCCGCTGCCCGCGGGCACCGCGTACGAGAACCGCGGCCTGCGCTACTTCGTACCCCAACCGGCCGAACTCACCGACGCCGACGTGGTGATCGTCGGCGGCGGTGACTCCGCGGTGGACTGGGCGCTGGCCCTCGAACCCCTCGCCCGCTCAGTGGCGTTGGTCCACCGCAGGCCGCAGTTCCGGGCCCACGAGCACAGCGTACGGCTCCTGCGCGAGTCGTCGGTGCGGCTGTACACCCCGCACGAGGTACGGCGGATCAGCGGCGAGGACCACGTCGAAGAAGTGGAGGTGCGCGACCTCGGCACCGGCGAGATTGAACACCTGAAGGCGGACGCGGTTGTGGCCGCGCTCGGCTTCGTCGCGAACCTCGGCCCGCTCACCCAGTGGGGCCTGGGGATGCGGGGCCGGCACATCGAGGTCGACCGGACCATGCGCACCAACCACCCGCGGGTGTTCGCCGCGGGCGACATCGCCGACTACGACGGCAAAGTCGCGCTGATCTCGGTGGGTCTGGGCGAGGCCGCGCTGGCGGTGAACCACATCGCCCCGGTGATCGACCCGACGCTGGCCACCGTGCCGGGACACTCCAGCGACGGCATCTGACGGACCTCACGCCCCGGCGCGCGTGCGGTAGGCGGTCGGGGAGGTGCCGTAGACCTCTCTGAACGCCCGGCTGAACACGGCCAGTTCGGTGAACCCCCAGCGGACGCTGATCTCGGTGAGGGTGGCCTCGCCGCCCCGCCGGTTCAGCAGATCACGCCGGCACCGCTCCAGCCGCTGCCGCCGGATCACCTGGGACACCGTCTGCCCCCGCCCGGCGAACATCCGCTGGAGTTGGCGCGTCGACACGAAGTGCGCCCGCGCGACGCTTTCCGGGGACAGGTCCGGATCCCCGAGGTTCTCCGCTATATAGGCGTCGATCCGCCGCAGCAGATCCGCGTGCCGGTCGGTGGCGCCGCCGAAGCCGTACGCCTCGGTGGCGATGGTCGCGACCAGGTCGCCGATCTCGTCGGCGATCCGAATGGCACCGCCTTCGCTGACGGTCGGCTTCTCGACGAGCAGATCGGTCAGCATTCTGCTCAGCACCGCGGTGATACCGCTGCCGCCGTCCAGCGTCCGGCAGGTCAGCTGAGCCGACTCGCTGTCGCTGAGGCGGATCGTGTCACGGGGCCAGGTGAAGACGGCGAGGTCCCAGTAAGGGGAGTCGGCCTCCGCGCGGAGCGTCCACTGGAAGGGCCGCTCCGTCTCGTAGACGACGAAGTCGCCGGGGCGGAGCATCGCCTCGTGCCCGTCCTGCGTGGCACGCGCCGTACCGCGGCGGACCAGGCACACCTGGAGGTAGCGGTCGTGGTCGCGGCGCAGCAGCTCCGTCGTACGGACGATGTCCTGGTCCACCGAGCGCACCCCCGACACCCTCAGGTGCCCGAGGAAGTCGCTGCGCACGGCACCGTCGAACACGCCGCAGTCCCGCTCGACATCCACGTCCAGGCTGACGAAGTGGTCCCGCAGCAGTTCCCGCCAGACCTCACTCCGGCCGGTGTTCGTCTCGTTCGCTCCTGCTGCCGCCGCTGCTGTCATGGCCTACCTCGCTGTGCTACTCGTTGACCAGAGTGTCAGCCTCGCGCTCGGACGTCCCGTTTTCGCCGTGTAAACAACCGGAAAACCGGGATTCGACGGTCCTCCTGTTCCCGTCGCCGCCGGTCAAATGCCTGTCGCGCGACGTCGTACGCGGCGGGCCGTGGCCGGTGAGGATGAAGGCCACTGCCGGTCCAGGAGGCGAGGAGACGCATGGTGACAGCCACCGTGAACGAGCAGATCTTCAGTTGCCCGGAGAAGGAGCAGTCGGGCGACGACATCCGGGTGGGCCTGACCCAGGACCGCCTCCCGGTCGCCGAGGCGATCGAGTGGGCGTCCGTCCCGTACTGTGGTGCGGTCGTCACCTTCACCGGCACCGTCCGCGACCACAGCGACGACCTCACCGGCCGCCGTACCGGGATCGTCGCAATCGACTACGAGGCGTACGGCGGTCACGTCGAGCCCCGCCTCCGCCTTGTCGCCCTCGCCGCCCGGGACCGATGGCCCGACCTGGGGCGGGTCGCGCTGTTCCACCGCTACGGCCCGGTGCCGCTCACCGAGGCGAGCGTCCTCGTCGTGGTGTCCGCGCCGCACCGCGCGGAGGCGTTCACCGCGGCGTGCTTCTGCATCGACGTCCTCAAGGAATCCGTACCGATATGGAAGCGTGAGTACGACGGGGACGGCGCGGCTGGTTGGGTGGCGACCGGAAGCCGGATCGACGACGTGGCGACGGCGGCACACCGATGGGAACCGAAGCCATGACGTCGACGTTCCGCTCAGCCCTCCTCGACCGCCGCGACCGCCCCCTGCGCGACCTGCGGATCTCCGTCACCGATCGCTGCAACCTCCGCTGCCGTTACTGCATGCCGCGCGAGCACTTCGGCCCGGACCACCGCTACCTGCACTCCGATGCGCTGCTGTCCTTCGACGAAATCGCCCGCCTGGCACGGGTGTTCGCCTCCCTGGGCGTACGCAAGATCCGCCTCACCGGAGGCGAGCCCCTCCTACGGCGAGGTATCGCGGACCTCGTCGGCATGCTCGCTGCGATCCCCGGTCTCGACCTTGCGTTGACTTCCTCCCCCGCCTAAAGGCGGGGGATTCCAGCGGTCGCCCGCTGGGGTTCCTGCTTCACCGACGACCGCCCCGTCCGGGAGGACTCCC
>NZ_JBSFDB010000121.1:0-7317 GCF_053593695.1 Streptomyces sp. NPDC002144 | reverse complement strand
TGCACGCGCCGATCAGACGCGCACAGCCAAGCCGAGGCAAGCGGTGTCAAGCATCAGGTGAAGCCACAACGTCAAGCATCAACCGAGACAAGACATCTCTGTCGAGTCTCAGTTGGCTCAGACTTTCTCCACGTAATCAAGGCGGCTCGCTCCGCTCACCGCGCGCGGCCCGGCCGCCGGCCGGGCCTGCGCTCCTGTCTCCGCCCCGCTCCAGCCCGGCCGGCGCCCGTGCCGCGCGCTACAGCAATCAGCCGCTTGCGGTGAGAGAAGGGATACGTCGGGGCTGGGGCGGTCGGCTCCGCGGCTTTACGGAGCCACTTTGGCGCGAGCCTCGAAGATCATGGCCCCAACGTCGTGCTTTACCGGGCAGGTCCACTACCTGCCCGACGCGCCGCAAGCTTACGGGGCCATGATCACTCGCGCCAAAGCAGCGCCACCCCAAAGCCGCTCCACCGACCTGTGCCGTCGACCGGTGTCACCATCCTAGATAATCACACCGCCAGCCAAGATGATCGAATCCCCATCACATCCATCGAGATCCAGGTCCCCATCCCGGGAGAAAGATGCTTGGCGCAGGTGAGGATTGAATGACACAGATGCCAAGATCTCGCCGCTAAGCAGCGACCGAATAGAAACCTCTCCGGAGGAGCAAGCTGAAGCCAGCCTGGTTCCATCGCTAGAAACGACGGATTGACCGACTGGGGCGGTGCTGGTCGGTGCGGACCACAGCATCCTCCACCGCTCCGGGGCGCACTCCCATACCTCAAGGCGATTGTCGAAGGAAAACACCAGGTGGCCTGCATCCGGCGTGAATTGCACCTCACCCGCCTCACCTGCATGCCCAGCTGCCTCCCCAACAACATCCTTTGGATACGTCAGACATCCGAGCTCGCTGTGGCGAAGATAAAAATTTTCGCCGTCAGCCATCACGTGCGGAGACTGGCGTCTATTGATCGAATCCTTGACCCCGACAGGAATTCTGGAGACCTCAGAAAATTTAGCTGAGCCTGCTCTCATCTCGAAAATTGCGGTTTCGTGATCCCCGGACGCCCAGAGACTCAGCAGCGATTCGCCTGTGTCATAAGAGAAAAGTTCGAATTGCTCACGGTGAGCGTCCTCTTCGTCGCAAACAGCGAGTTGCTCGCCTGACCTCGGATCAACAATGACCCAACCAATACCAAGGCGATTTCCTTCATCCTCATCCGACATGACAAGCGCTCGGATGCCGCCCCAAAGAATGCTGGAATATACTCGCCCAGGAATCTGATACAGTACTTGGCCCGAGGTTGATGACGCAATTGATGCGCCGAGATAGTCCGAGTAACCCCACGTTCCCTCCTCCCATTTGAAGATTCCACACCCTTCTCCCCACGGGTCCGGGTCTTTCCTTCGCAGCGGAACGCTAATCGCCTCTGAGTTGACATCGCCTGAAGGCCAATGAAGAGCATTGTGGTTGAAACGTTGTTGCCAACGCCGGACGCTGCTCTGCTCTGCGCGCAAAGCAGTGAATGCACCATCCGCATGAAACAGGATTCTCTCCGGAACTACCTTACTGATGAGGAAATCGCTGCCCCGAAGATGCGCACCCTTGAAATTCACTCGCTGCTTGTTCAAAAGAGCTAGTCGCGCACCGGTCAGGTCCGCGCCCGCCATGCTGGCGCCTTCAAGGGAGACATCTAGAAGCAGCTCGCCTGTCTGGCATAGCCCGCTAAGATTTGCGCCGTCAAGTTCTGCTCCAGCAAGAGAGCCACCCGCCTGGCCAATTAGGTTGCCGCAATTTCCGCCCAAATTCTGCGGCTTCGCAAGTTCCGCAGTACCGCGTATAATTTCAATGAGATCACTTTGGAAGTGATCACATTCCTTCACCATTGTAGCCAGAAAATCGAAGATGACAGGATTATATTCGGCAGAGCCAAAGTTGTCGGCCAGCCTATCGCCATCCTCTCGCTGGAACCGTTCAATTTCTGGAAGTGTGCCATCGGCGGCTCGTGAGGAGAAGTATCGCGACCATGAGTAGCTTCTACTCTGCGTACCCTCTACCACGGGTACGAGTCGCAGAAAATCCCCTCGCAAGAGCCCCAGCTCTGCCGCAAACTTAAAGGCCACCAGAAATTCCAAGAGGGATTTATGGGAGGGCCCGTAGTCACCTCTTGAATTCCTGACAAGCATGCCTTGGTTGCGCATATCTTGTTCCCAATAGTCGAGGTCCTTTGCGTTCTCGACGACTGAGCCGAAGCAGGCGCGAAGCTTCTCTGGGAAATCTCGATAGTTCAACCTTAGCTGACTACTGCGGATCATCTCCCAAGCAACTTCACACAGGAAAAATACCTTGTCCGTGCGAGACGTGAATGTACGCTCGGACAAGACATCCCTGTCCATCTTACGCTTAATTGCATACAAATAAATGCGAGCTAGATTGATGACGGCACCCTGCTCGATCTCCGGCAAGGCGTCAATTACCAACTCCGACATAACCGGCCGCCGCATGAGATCGCGCACATCATCGTGATCCATCACGACCTGGAGTTTCGCCGGGGTCAGTAGATGGCCAAGCATCAGTCGAATTTGGTCATCATCGAATGGGATGAGTTCGACTATTTCAAACGTCGGTCCGTCCGCGGGGACGGTTGTCGCAGCGGTCGACACTCGGGCTGCAAAGATATCTCTTGCCTGCTTAGCTTCCGGAAAGTACTCCGTCCGGCTACTTAGGAGAACCTTAGCGCCTGGCTCAGCTACGCTTGCTAGCTCCCAAAAGTTGGAGACCATCGTGTTCCGGTCGGTGCGAGACGCCATCTCGTCGAATCCGTCAAATATGAGCAGGAATCGACCCATCCTATTTAGTACTCGAAAAACATCATAGTTCTTTAGGGCGACATTATGCTTATGGAAGAAGAACTCAGAGAGAAGAGCAGAAACCGACGTCTGCTTAGCGTAGTCGCGGAGAGGGATTACGAGTGGAATGCGGGGACGGGCAACCCCACGCAACTTGGCGTCCTTCCACCCCTGCGCAAGGCGCCCGGCCAGATGCATTGCAAACCATGATTTTCCCATCCCGAACTCACCGAGAATTGAGAGATGTTTCTTGGCGGGGTCGCTGAGCCATGTGTCTACGTACCTATCCAGGCCTCCGTCTCTCCACTCATAGACGCTCGTTTCGCTTGGCGTTTCGGTAAGTGGATCAACCTCTTCCTTCTGGCACGACAAAGGGACATACCTTGTGTCGATTTGTCGCCCCCGGACTTCATTTTCAAGCCAATCAATGTAAGGCTCGAAGTCCGCTTCAAGGTCGATAAGCTCGTCAAAAGAATAGCAGAACAGAACATCTTCGGATTCGCGAGCCCTCCGCCGCGCTGCCTCACTTACCCTGAGGTGCGCGATACCCCATCCCTCTGCTGCGTTCGAATCTGCTACGAGAGTCTTCAGGGTTTCCATTTGATAAGGAGCCAGCTCCCCATCGACACACATGACTACTACTAGATCAAACCTGCCTCGCCGCCGTTGCGGAACTTCCACCAAAAGTGCCACAGCCGATGGGAGAGCACGCCACTCAGATCGCACCTTGTAACCAACAGCGGCAAACCACGTCTGGACGTCACTCTTGAGGCGCTCTGCCGGGCTTGACTCCGCTCGTTCCGGATTCTCAAATTGCCGACGCGCTTCCTCTTCATAACGCGTTTTGAGAACCTGATCGAGCATCCTGGATACGTCGTCAATTTTGTTCTCAACGCGTACCTCGTAGGCGGTTCTGCTGCGGCTGACCAGATCATGGAACTTCGAGATAAAAGACCTTAGTTCCTCATCTACACCGTGACCCAGGTGGCCAAATTCTTTCGTCTCTCTGTTGCGTTCTATGGCCTCTGCTACCTCTCGTGCCAGGCGAGTCCAATCGTCGTCGGAAAACGATCTGTAGAAGGACTGCTGCACATACTCATCTTTGAAGAGATTCAGAAGAGATGAAACGGGGCGCCCATAGAATGTCTCGACTAGAGCATAGGCGTAGAGACTGTAAAAATCCTGGGGCGGTTGCTTGGGGTCGAGATGCAGCTTCTTCAATGCGGAAATAATGCCTGGGCGGCGCATTGCTGCATCTTTTAGCGGGGTAGCGGCCATTTTGCCAATAAGACCAAGTGCTGTCGTTACGATCTCGGCCACAGATCTGCCCCCAGACGAGACGGTGTGTAAGTGCGGAGAGTACCGGCACTCCTGATATCGGCGCCAGTGAAACGCGCAGATTTAGCTACTATGAACGTAACACTGGCACAAGAGTCTCGCCGCCTCGTGCGGCTCTCTACGATGACATCGGCTTCGCCGCAGGTCATCCCCTCGGCGCAGAGCGACACGTTCAGGGCCGATGGGCAGGCGCGGAACGGCTGCAGTGAGCGCTGCGCTACAGCAACGCACTGGAGCAACCACCACAACCGCGGTCGACGCCAAGAACCGCCGGCGACCGACTGACCAACTCCGCGGGGAATCACGAGGAACATCGGAGTGTCGGTTAAGCGGCCAACCAGACTGGGATGCTCCGGAGTCCCAGACCTCGGCGAGCGACACCATGTAGTCCATCAGGGTGGACGCCGAGGTGAGCCACCGGGCGTCGTAGTACGACCACCAGCGCCCGCCCGAGAGTTTGCAGCCGGGGAGGACCTGAGACCGCTCGACCGCCTCTGCGAGCAGCACCTCAGCTCGTGTTATCTGCATTGCCCTTCAGGGACTGAGCCACAGGTGCCACAGGTGCTCCGATCAGCTGTGTCTCACTGCTATCAATCGTGAAGTGAGGCACGAGGACCATCAGGAGTGTTGATGTCGAGCATGGAACGGGCCGTGTCACCCAGCATGGGCGCCGTGACCATGGTTCTGGTCGATGACCAGAACCAGTCGACCGCCACATGATCGGCGTGAGCACCTCGACCGTGGCCCGTCTCACTTTCCTCTTATTCAGCCCCGTTTACCGTCCTTCAGGCTAGATCCGATGCCATCCACGCACCGGCGGCCAGCCGCCCATGAACGCAGGTGAACGCCCATGCACACAGCCCACCACCCCACCACCGCAGTTGGAAAGCGTGCGCATGGTGCGGAGGCCGCTGACCGCCCCGCGGATGTTCAGCCGTCGCTGTCAGTACCGAGCTGTACGGTCCCGCCCATGGCTGAGAGACCGACTACGAGCTGGCGTCACGGCATAGCTGAGGAAGCCGAGCAGCTTGCCGCCGGCACCCTGGACGCCGAGTGTGCCTGCATGGCAGCGCTGTTTCCCGAGGAACTGCTTACGGCGACCGACGTAGTCCTCGACGCGTTCGAGGGCGAGCTTCCTGGACTTGGCGAGGCCGCTGACGAGCAGGTCTTTGCTGTGGTGGAACGCGTCGTCCTGGCCCTCAACGCGGTGGACGACGCCCAAAACGGCAGGGCCTTCGAAGCTGACGAACGCGAAGAGCTGTGCGACTACATCGACCAGTCGCTCACCGAGCACGGCGTCGATGTTGTCGCCCTGACCGCCCGCCACGGCCTCGGCCGGTACCAGCTCACGGACAAGTGGCGGAAGTAGTAAGGCGGCTCACCAACACGATCCGCCGGACATCGCACGACTGCGCACCACAAGCGCACCAGATCGAGCGGGGAACAGCGGGGAATCACGGTGAAAGCGGCCAGGCCCGACGATACCGCTCACTGGCCGTCCGCCCAGGTCAGCGCCCGAACCGCCTCCAAATGCTCGCAGCTTCCCAAGCTGAGGGCCTGGAAGCCGTCGTCACGGACCAGCCGTCGTGGGCCTGCTCTACAACTCCGCATCCCAGCGCGCTCGTAGTGACGCACCGCCGGCAAGGCTGTCGTCGAGGAAGCCGGACAGTTCCTGAAGTGCCCCCAAGACGCGCTGGAGGTCGGCGCGACGTTCGCCGTTAGCGATGGTGAGGTGGAACCAGATGAGGGGGTCAGCCCACACTCTTCGATCCGGTTGCGAAAGAAGATCGCAAAACTCTCTGTAACTTCGGAGTCGTCCATCGGGTTCGAGAATGACGTCGGTGCCGAGGCTGGTCTGTGTTGCGTAGTAGACGTCACACGCAGCGAACGCTACATGGACCTTCAATATCAGAGCAGCCAATCTTGTGTCGTCCCTTCCGGGTAAGCGCAGGAACGGTATGTCGCTACGGGCGCGAGTCATCTGGGCGAACAGGCATGCAATCATCCAGATGCTGGAAACCAGCGCTACGCCCGTCCCGGCGAACCAATCGGCGTCCTTGTTATCGATGTCCTGCGGCTGGTTGACGAGCTGAGCAGGCCGATAACAGCCGCGACGGTCGATAGCAGTGGCGTAGAGGGAGAGCCGATGGTGAGCTTCAGCGGTGTGCCACCTCAGGGGGTTGAGATAGGACATGTTGTGCTTCTCGCGTTGAGTGCGCTTGATATCCAGCCGTTGCTGTCGACCCGTCAGCCACACGAGCCCCATGGAGATCACACCTGAAGTGAATGCCGAGATCAGCGTTACCGAGAGGGCGTTCACACGACTATCTCCTTCGACATTTCCCTGCAGCGGCCCGAACAGCCTTCTCACCAAGAGTCCGCCGGGGTGGATTCCCTCCTCAAGACCGCGGCCCCATGGCTGAGGGCGCCGCAGCCCAGTCACACGGTGTGCTGTACAGCAGCCTCCCCGCACCCGACCATGGTCGAGGGCATTTTCAGGGCCCGGAGAGGGGAGAGCATGGCTGACAGGGAGGCGGCAATCCGCGCTGTAGCGCGCCAATCTGACCGCGTCCACTGGGTACGGGAGTGGCCCGACCAGCCGACCTTACGAGACCGGATCCGCCGATGGATGAACCCCGCGTGCTACCGCTTCGACTGGACCACGACCCCCTCGGAACCCTGGGTGGACCGGCCCGCCGGCTACTACGAGCGAACAGGCTGGCGCATCCGAGCGGCCTACGTCCTATCCGACCTGGCTTTCGAGGTCGAGTACGTGGTCTGTGATCTGTGCAAGATCGGCTGGGTTGAGGCTCCTCACTCGTACGAGGGCTACAAACGCTATGGCCTTGCCTCAGCCGCTCTCCGATCGCTGCGCCATGGGTACCCAAAAGTCCCGTGGCACACGGGCGGCGGCCATTTCCGCGAGGCCGAGCCGTTCTGGAGTTCTGTCAGCGTCGGCGTACCTGGCGGCTACACCCAGCAGCAAAGGTGTCGTCACGTGGAACCGTGGCGAGCACGGTGATCGTGAACACGCTTCTGGGTGCGTGACCAGTGAGCCTTTTCAGCGGTGCCTCTCCAGGGTGAGGATGGCGGCTGCGATTGACGACAGTCGGTTCGGGCTGCACCGGGCTTTGCGGAAGATCCGCC
>NZ_JBSFDB010000120.1:0-7697 GCF_053593695.1 Streptomyces sp. NPDC002144 | reverse complement strand
GTTGCGGGGTGGCGCAATCCGCGGGGCGCCGGCCCGGGGGGGGGGGCGGCCCCCCCCCCCCCCCCCCGCCGGTCCGTCAAGCGAGGACGCCGCCGCAGGCGCTCATCAGCGCAGCTGAACGGGGGGCGCCCAAGCGGGGTTGCGGCCGGTGAAAGCGACCAACCGGTCCAGAGGTGACGCGCGGAGCTTCTCGCGGGCCCAGTCGACCAGGCTTCCGGCATAGGCGCCGTCCGCCCACACCAGGGGGATGGAGAAGTACATGCTGCGCAGCCGCTCGAGCAGCGGGACGGTGGCGTCGCGGTCCTGCACGCTCGCCGTGGTCACCGCGATGGCCAGGACCAGGCCGAGGCAGTCCACCACAAGGTGCCGCTTGCGGCCGTTGACCTTCTTCCCTCCGTCGAAGCCCCGGCTCGAGGCGGGCACCGACGCGGCTGCCTTCACCGACTGCGCGTCGATGATGCCGGCCGTCGGCTCCGCATCCCGGCCCGCAGCCATGCGGACCCGGTCGCGCAGACGGTCGTGGAACTCGGCGGTCAGACCCTTGTCCCGCCAGCGCCGGAAGAAAGCGTAGACGCGGTCCCACGCGGGGAAGTCCACAGGCATCGCCCGCCAGGTGATGCCGCCCGCGACCAGGTAGCGCACCGCGTCGACCATCTGCCGGTGGCAATAGCTCTCCGGTTGCCCGCCGCGGCCCTCCAGCCAGCCGGGAACCGGCATCGCCTCGCGTACGACGGCCCACTCCGCGTCGCTCATGTCCGACGGATACTTCGGTCGCCTGTACGGCCGGTCCCCGGCGTTCCCGAACCGGTGAGCGAGGCAATCACACTCCAGGGCAACCGCGTTGGACGACATCGACGCCGGCACGGAAGACTGCAGCACCAGGGGCCTCCTGTTGCTCGGTTGGATTCGACACCCTCGAGCTGTGCGGGAGGCCCCGCTTTCATGCTCGGCCAACCAGAAGATCACCCGACCGAGTCGACGATCTCGAACTCACACCCACCAAGATCGATAGAGCAACAGCTTCTTAGCTGGGCGGCAAGGCCCTCCGCTCGCAGGGCCCGCTGTGGCTCCTTGTCGAAAACAGAGGAGCGCCGCGCCCGCAGGGTGGCGTCGCGGCGCTCCGAGGTGGCGGCTGCTACGTGGTGGTGTCGACGGGGGTGTGCGCCATGGAGGCGAGGAAGGTGGCCAGGGCGCGGGGCTGGTCGGTGGCTTCGAGCGTCCACCGTTCGCTACACAGACCCCCGCGAAGTGGCATCGTAGGGCGATTTGAGCTGGGACCACTTGGACGGTGGAAGTGGGGACGTGATGACGGCTGCGAGGCCGTCCTCAGGTGACCTCGCCGAGATCTTCATTGAGCCGTGCCGCGGCTTCGACGCTCGACGGCCGGCTCGCGACAAGCCGGGCCAGGTGTGCTTCAAGAGCCTCGAGTTGCTCGGGCCCCATATGCGCCGCCCAGCGTTCGCGCACCTCGTCGAAGAGCGAGGCGCCGAGCGTCATCATGTCGTGGCCGCGGTCGGTGACCTGGAGCCGTTTGAGGCGGCCGTCGCTCGGGTCGGGCTCCCGTTCGACGTATCCGAGCCTCTCCAGTGCGGCGATCGTCCTGGCGGCGCCCTGTTTGGAGACCGAGAGCCGACGGCCGAGCGCCGAGGCCGTGTCCGCTCCCTCGTCGATGGCGCGCAGGGCGAACTCATGCGATGCGCGCACGCCCGGGTGCCCGCGGTGCGCCAGTTCGCCGTGCACGTCGTCCACCATCGACTGGAAGCCGCCGAGAAGCAGCAGCGCGAGTTCAGCGCCCGGTGAACGTGCCATGCGACGAAGCATACGAGAAGTGAAGGTCGACAATCACGTTGTCGACCCGTAGATTGACAACTATGTTGTCGATCGAACCCAGGAGAACGATGGACCCCATGACCGGCGGCGCCACCATCCCGGGCGTCGAACACCACCAGGTCAGCGTGAACGGGACCGAACTGCACTACATATCGGCCGGGACCGTCGGCTCTCCCGTCATGCTGGTCCACGGCTTCCCCGAGACCTGGTGGGTCTTCCGCAAGCTGATCCCCCTACTCAGCGAGCACCACCGCGTATTCGCCCCCGACCTTCGCGGCTTCGGCGACTCCGCCACCGCGACCACAGCGCACGACAGTGTGACCGCGGCCCAGGACCTGAGCGAACTGATCGCGCGGCTCGACGCGGGCCCCGTCCACCTCACGGGCCAGGACATCAGCGGTCCCACCACGTTCCGCGTCACCGCCACACGCCCCGACCTCGTGCGAAGCTATGCAGCGATCGAGACCGGGCTGCCCGGGTTCGGTGTCGAAAGGCTCGCGGACGTCGCCCACGGCGGTGCCTGGCACATCGGCGTGCTCGCCGCCCCGGGCATCCCCGAAATGCTGCTCGCCGGCCGAGAACGGGCATTCCTCGCGCAGTACGCGATCCCGTCACTCTGCGTGGCCCCTGACGCGTTCACCGACGACGACATCGACGAACTCGTCCGCTCCTACGCACGACCCGCCGCGTTCAACGGTGCGGCCGGGCTGTATCGATCGATGCTCCGCGAAGGCGACGAAATCCGCCAACTGGCATCCCGGAAACTCACCACGCCCGTGCTCGCCGTCGGCGGCAGATCGGGAGAGTTCACCCCGGCGACCCTGCGCCAGGTCGCCGAGGACGTCAGCGCCCTCTCCCTCGACGGGATCGGCCACTACGCGGCGATGGAAGCCCCCAACAGGCTCGCAGACGGCCTCCTGTCCTTCTACGAGAAACTCGACAATCTGGAGTAACGCGGGCCGGCCCACGATCACATCCACCCTGGCACCGCAAGACCCGAGGTGGGGCCGCTGAACGCCGCCCTAGCCAGCCCTAGCCACCCTTTCCCTTCCCCCTGCTTCACGATCAGGTGAATGGTGGGGGTGTGGCCAAGTTGATCCGACGCGACGGCAGTGAAGTCGTCCCGGCGAACCCCTGAAGGTGGACAACAACTACGGGGTGACCTTCATCGAAATAACGGACCCACCCATCCAATTACACGGTGACCTGCGGAAAGAGGCTGTGACACAGCTTCTGAGAGCCGGTGGCGCAGCGGCCGGGACGGGGGAGTGGTACTGCCGTTCCTACCCGTGCGGCTGGCGGCCGGTGTACTGCCGACGGGATGATCGGATCAGCGGGGGACGCGGCGGGATCGTCGACCGTGGGCATCTGACGTTCAGCGCTTGACGTGCGGCGATGGCTCCCGCGCTTTCGCCGCGCATCTCGTGTTCGCCTCGAAAGCCGGCTCCGATCGCGCAGAACGGACACCGTCATGACCATGGCCTACCTCGCACAACCCGAGGAGCAGCAGAAGCTCGAATGGCTGGACGGCGGGCAGTTCGCCGTCCTTTTGGACAGTGCGGCCACCGCTGGCCAGTTGACCGTCGGACGGTTCTCCGTCAGCAAGGGGGAGGCACCGCCGTACCACACGCACACCCGTGAGGACGAGGTCTTCATGCTGATCAAGGGCAGTGCGCTCCTGTGGTGCGACGACCAGGAGATGGAACTGTCGGAGGGAGGCATCGTGTTCCTTCCCCGCAACGTCCCCCACGGCTACCGGATCACCTCCGACACCGCCGACCTGCTGATGATCGCCACCCCCGCCGGTATCGAAGGCATGTTCCGCCACGCCGGACGGGACCTGTCGACCCCGCGCCCCGAAGGCTTCGAGATCTCACGGGACCTCATGGCCGAAGCGGCCGACATGTACGGCCAGATCATCGTCGGGCCGCCGCGCTGACCGTCGGCGGGTCCACAGCGGTCCCCCTACCGCTCCCATCGGAACGACGAAAGGCACCACCATGTCCCGGCAACAGCGCCAGGCCCTCGACGAACTCCTGCGGCACGGACCGCTCGACCTCGGAGGCGATGTCGCCGAAGCGCGTGCCGTCTTCCACGGCATGATGAGGTCCATACCGCTGCCCCCCGACGTCTCCACCAAGGAAGGCGAGTTGGGCGGTGTACCCGTCGTCACCGTGGCGACTCCGGACAACGACCCGGCGACCGTCGTGCTGTACCTGCACGGCGGCGCCTACGCCATTGGTTCGGCGGCCGACGCAGCGGGGCTGGCCGGCGATGTCGCCCGCCGCACCGCCGCACGCGCCGTCTGTGTCGACTACCGGCTGGCTCCCGAACACCCCTTCCCCGCCGCCGTCGACGACGCCCTGGACGTCTACCGCGCCCTGCTGGACGATGGCATCCCCAGCTCCACGATCGCTTTCGTCGGTGAATCGGCGGGCGGCGGTCTCGCCGTCGCGACCCTGCTCGCCGCCAAGGACGCGGGATTGCCCCAGCCCTCGTCGGCCGCGGTCTTCTCCCCGTGGGCCGACCTGAGCGTGTCCGGCGACAGCGCGGTCGGCAAAGCGGCCGTCGATCCCGCGCTGACCCCCGAAGGCCTGCGCACACGCGCCCGCGACTACCTGCGCGACACCGCTGTCACCGCGCCCCGGGCCAGCCCCGTCTTCGCCGACCTGACCGGCCTGGCGCCCCTGCTCATCCAGGTCGGCTCGCACGAGATCCTGCTGGACGACGCCGCACGGCTGACAGCCCGCGCCGCCGAGCACGACGTCCACGTGGAGCTGCAGGTCTGGCCCCAAGTGCCTCACGTCTTCCAGGCGTTCGCCCCGATGCTCGACGAAGCCGATGCCGCACTCGACGCCGCCGCCGCGTTCACCCGCGCGCACTGGTCCACCGGCGCCACCACCGACCCGTCCGGTGAGGCCCTGCGGGCCGGGGCGACGTCGTGACCCACCACAGGCGGGCACGAGGAACCGTCGAGTAAAGACTCCGTTGTACGGCAGCGGAAGCACCCTGCGGTCCAGGACATCTGGACGACGATGAGCTGTATGGCAACGACGAACCACTTCGGCGTCGCGCTGCGGGGCTGGCGTGAGCGTGTGTCACCGCGGGACACCGGGCTGGAGGCGGACGGGGACCGGCGTATCCCCGGACTGCGCCGGGAGGAACTCGCCCGGCTGGCGGGCTTGTCGGTCGACTACGTGGTCCGGCTGGAACAGGGCCGGGCTCGGCACCCCTCGGCCCAGGTGGTCACCGCGCTGGCCAGAGCACTGCGCCTCGACACGTCCGAGCGTGACCACCTGTTTCGCTGCGCCAACCTCGCGCCGCCCTCCGCCGGGAACGTCTCCCGTCACGTGCCCGTGCGGGTGCAGCGGCTGGTGAGCCGGTTGGGAGGGAACCCCACCGCGGTCTTCGCGGCCGACTGGACGCTCATCGGCTGGAACGCGATGTGGTCCGCCACGGTCGGCGATCCCCGCACGTACGGTTGGGAGGCGCGCAATCTCGTCGACGGGATGTTCCGGTCGAGGGTCGCACGAGGGCGGGAACCGATCGCGGGCTGGCCCGTTCGGTCATGGGAGGGCGATGAGGTCGAGGAGGAGGACCTCGTCGCCGACCTGCGCGTGACAGCGGCCGCCCATCCCGAGGACGCGCGACTGGCGGCCTTCGTCGACCGCCTGCTGCGCAGCAACCCGCGCTTCGCCCGCCTGTGGTTCAACGGCAGCGCCCGCACCCATGTCGGCGACCGCAAGACCGTCGAGCATCCCCAAATGGGAGACATCGCGCTCGACCTCGATGTCCTGCTGGCCGCCGGCACCGACCTCAGGATCGTCACGTACACGGCGGCGGCCGAGACGACCGACGCGGAGAAACTGGACGCGCTGCGCGCTGCCTGTCCGGTACCGCGTGGGGGCCCGGTGGGGATCGTTGCGTGAGCGGCTTGATGCTGCGACGGAGTGCGCCGCAGAGCTGGCGCGGACGGCAGCTGATCGACGAGAGCTGTCGCTTGAGGCGTGAACGTGCCCGAGTGATAGAGGGTCGTCGGGATCTGCCGCGCTGGTCAGGCGGCTTGTGGCAGCACGTAGCCGTGGGCGATGTCGCGGCGTTAGGCGGGGCGGGCCTTCCCTGTGACCCTGCTGGTCAACAACGCGGGCATCGCGACCTTCACGGATCTGGTCATCGGCGACCTAGACAGGATCCGGCTGGAAATGAGGACCAACTATTTCGGCCTGCTGAACATGGTGCGTGCCTTCGCACTGGTCCTGCGGGCGGGCGGTGGCGGCGCGCTCGTGAACATGCTGTCGGTGGCGTCCTGGGTCGGCCGTGAGCACGCTGGCGCGTACAACACGGCCAAGGCCGCGGCCTGGAGCCTGACCAACTGCGTCCGGCTCGAACTCGCCGGCCAGAACACCCTGGTCAGCGGTGTCGTTCTGGGCCCGACGGACACCGACATGATGGCGGGCATGGAGCTGCCCAAGAACGATCCGGCCGCCGCCGTACGGACCGTGCTCGACGAGGTGGAGGCTGGTCGCACGGAGATCCTCGTCGACGAGTTCGCCGCCATGGCCAAGACCGCGCTGTCCCTGGACTCGGCCGACGTCCGACCCCCTGCGGTCCAGGAGGCCTGACACCGGCCGGTGGTGCCGCGTCAGGCTGCCGCCCAGGTACGCGGGCCCGTGTGCAGGGTGACCAACAGTCCTCGTGCACGGGTGTCGTCCGGCAGATTCCAGCAGCCGGCGACATGGCCGGTCGCCCGCGGGGGCAGGAGACGGGTGTTCTCCGGAGCGGGGCGCAGGACCCGGTGCAGGCGCAGGGTCGTGCCCCGCGGTGCCGACAGCTCGGTACCTCCCGGGCATCGGAGCGCAGGGAGTGAGGCAAACGGTTCGTCACCGCTCTCACTTTAGTTAAACGGACGGGGTGTTCCGAGCCGGGGCCGATACACGGCCGACGTGACCGCATGCAGCAGGGCCGCGGAGGTCATGCGCCGTGGCCGGAGCGGTGTCGGGACCGTGTGGGCATGCCCAGGTCCACGCTGGCTGCGGCGGCGGCTCGGTGGGCCTGGGCGCGTTTGCTGCGCAGGAAACTCAGAGTGAGGTCGAGTCCTTCGACTTCACCGCGCCAGCCTTCGTCGATCGCGCGTTGGCGGCGGGCCGGTAGGTCGGCCTCCAGCTCGTCGAGCCGGGGCAGCATCTTGGGGTTGATCGACAGCATCGGGCAGCGAATGCAGGCGTGCTCATGCGCGCAGGGCGTGCCGTAAGGGCGTCCGCAGGAGCCGAGTTCGACCTTGCGCTTGTCGAAGTGCTCCTGGAAGTCACTCCACTCCTCGTTGGTCGGCCGGCGGTACTCCGTCGGGGGCCGCTTGGCCCGGCGACGGTCGAGGAATTCGGTGTAGTGGGCGATGACGTCCTCGTCGAAGACGGCCACATAGCCGCGGGTGGTCTGGATGTCGAGGTGGCCGAGCAGGGCCGCGCCGATGTGGATGGGCAGGCCGTTGTTGACCAGGTCGGTGGCGAACCGTCTGCGGAAGTCGTGCGGGGCGAAGTGGATCTCGGCGAACTGTGCAGCCTCAGAGATGGCCACGACCTTCTACCAGCCCGCCTTCGCCGCCCTAACCCGCTGGTGGGCCCCCGACCACGTGCGCGCTCTGACGATCGTCACCCTCGCCGGCGGTCTCGCCTCCACCGTCTTCGCTCCGACCACCGCGGCCCGCGCCGACCACCTGAGTTGGCGGGCCACCTGCACCGTGCTCGCCCTGGTCCTGGCCGTCCTCACCATCCTCGCCCACGCACTCGCCCTCAAAGGCCCCTGGCCCCCAGCGCCTCCGCCCCCGACCCACGCTTCCAGCGACGCGACAGCCGTCCTCCGCAGCCGGC
>NZ_JBSFDB010000119.1:0-9073 GCF_053593695.1 Streptomyces sp. NPDC002144 | reverse complement strand
GGGGCAGCGCAAGGCACTTGACGAGAGGTACTTCCTGCAGAGGATCACGCCGCGACGGCCCGGCAGCCTCTGGTCGATGGTCAATGTGCGCCGGGGGGCGGGGTCGCGGTCTCCTGGGCCGCGAATCTCGCCTTCGCCTCGTCGATCTTGCGGCCGTAGTGCACCGAGGCCCACCACAGGGCCGCGAAGATCGCGCCGAGGAAGAACATCGTCGGCACGACGAAGCCGGAGGCGATGAGCGCGGCCTGCAGCGCCCAGCCGAAGGCGATGCCGCCCGGCCGGGTCACCACGCCGCACAGCAGCAGGCACAGGAACATCGCGATGCCGCTGACCGTCCACACCGTCCCCATGGACAGGTCGGGGTCCTTCATGGCGACGAGTCCCGCGAAACCGATCACGAAGAACTCGCCGATCAGCGTGGAAGCACAGAGCGTACGCACTCGGTCAGCCCCTCCCCAGCAGCAGTCGGGCCTCGCCGACGGTGATGACGGAGCCCGTGACGAGCACACCGCCGCCCGCGAACTCGCCCTCCTCCTCGGCCAGCGTGATCGCCGCCTCCAGCGCGTCCGGCAGCCGCGGCTCGACCTGGACGCGGTCCTCGCCGAACACCTCGACGGCGATCGCGGCCAGCTCGTCGGCGTCCATCGCGCGATGGCTGGAGTTCTGGGTGACGACGACCTCGGCGAAGAGCGGCTCGAAGGCCTCCAGCAGACCCCGCACGTTCTTGTCGCCGCTCGCCCCGACCACCCCGATCAGCCGGCTGAAGTCGAAGGCCTCACCGACCGCCTCCGCGGTGGCACGGGCGCCGGCCGGGTTGTGCGCCGCGTCGAGGACGACGGTCGGGGACCGCCGTACGACCTCCAGCCGGCCCGGCGAGGTCACGGACGCGAACGCCTTGCGGACCGTGTCGATGTCCAGGGGCTCGGGGCGCTGGGAGCCGACGCCGAAGAACGCCTCCACGGCGGCGAGGGCCACCGCGGCGTTGTGCGCCTGGTAGGGGCCGTGCAGCGGCAGATAGACCTCGGCGTACTCGCCGCCGAGACCGCGCAGGGTGAGCAGCTGGCCGCCGACGGCCACCTGACGGGCGACCACGCCGAACTCCAGGCCCTCGCGGGCCACGGTGGCGTCCACCTCGACGGACTTCTTCAGCAGCACCTGCGCCGCGTCGACCGGCTGCTGGGCGAGGATGACCGTCGCGTCCTGCTTGATGATGCCGGACTTCTCACCGGCGATCGCGGCGGGCGTCTCGCCGAGCCGGTCGGTGTGGTCGAGGTCGATGGGCGTGATGACGGCGACGTCACCGTCGATGACGTTCGTGGCGTCCCAGGAGCCGCCCATGCCGACCTCGACGACGGCGACGTCCACCGGGGCGTCCGCGAAGGCCGCGTACGCCATGCCGGTCAGCACCTCGAAGAAGGAGAGCCGGTACTCCTGCTGTCCGTCGACCATCTCGATGTACGGCTTGATGTCCTGGTACGTCTCGACGAAGCGCTCGGCGGAGATCGGGGCGCCGTCCAGACTGATCCGCTCGGTGATCGACTGGACGTGCGGGGAGGTGTAGCGGCCCGTGCGCAGCTCGAAGGCGCCGAGGAGGGCCTCGATCATGCGGGCGGTCGACGTCTTGCCGTTGGTACCGGTGATGTGGATCGAGGGGTACGAGCGCTGCGGCTCGCCCAGGACGTCCATCAGCGCGGAGATGCGGCTGACCGAGGGCTCCAGCTTGGTCTCGCCCCACCGGGTCGCCAGCTCCGCCTCGACCTCGCGCAGAGCCCGGTCGAGCTCCGGGTCCTCGGGACGGGCGGGCACGTCGGCCTGCGGCTGGCCGCCCTGGGTGCGCAGGGTGCGGCTGCCGGCCTCGATGACCGCGAGATCGGGGTCCCGGTCGGTCTCGGCCGCGACGATCTCGTCGAAGGGGTCGCTGTCACTCACGGGGCCAGTCTACGGAGCGGGACTGACAGACGTAGGCGAAGGCCCCCGGAACTGGACGTTTCCGGGGGCCTTCGACGCGGGCGGAGTCCTCAGGCGGACGGCAGCCTGTCCAGCTGGGCCTGGATCCTCGTGATGTCCTCCTCCGCCTTGGCCAGGCGGGTGCGGATCTTCTCCACCACGTTGTCCGGGGCCTTCGACAGGAACGCCTCGTTGCCGAGCTTGGCGTTCGCCTGGGCCTTCTCCTTCTCCGCCGCCGCGAGGTCCTTCGCCAGGCGCTTGCGCTCGGCGGCGACGTCGATCGTGCCGGAGAGGTCGAGGGCTACCTCGGCGCCGGCGACCGGCAGGGTCGCCGTAGCGGTGAAGGCGTCGCCCTCCGGCTGGAGGCGCAGCAGCTGCCGGATGGCCGCCTCGTGCGGGGCGAGGGCCGTGCCGTCCAGGCTCAGCCGGGCCGGGACGCGCTGGCCCGGCTGCAGGCCCTGGTCGTGACGGAAGCGGCGGACCTCGGTGATCACCGACTGGAGGGCCTCCAGCTCCCGTTCGGCGTCCGCGTCCCGGAACCCACTGTCCTTCGGCCAGTCCGCGATCACGATCGACTCGCCGCCCGTGAGGGTGGTCCAGAGGGTCTCCGTGACGAACGGGACGACCGGGTGCAGCAGCTTCAGCGTCACGTCGAGGACCTCGCCCAGGACGCGCTTGGAGACCTCGGCCGCCTCGCCGCCCGCCTGGAACGTCGTCTTGGACAGCTCGACGTACCAGTCGAAGACCTCGTCCCAGGCGAAGTGGTAGAGGGCGTCGCTGAGCTTCGCGAACTGGAAGTCGTCGTAGAAGGCGTCGACTTCGGCGACCGTCTTGTTGAGGCGGGAGAGGATCCAGCGGTCCGTCGCCGACATCTCGGACGGCGCCGGCAGCGGGCCCTCGATCGTCGCGCCGTTGATCAGCGCGAAGCGGGTCGCGTTCCAGATCTTGTTGGCGAAGTTCCTCGACGCCTGGACCCATTCCTCGCCGATCGGGACGTCGGTGCCGGGGTTGGCGCCGCGGGCCAGGGTGAAGCGGACGGCGTCGGAGCCGTACTTGTCCATCCAGTCGAGCGGGTCCACGACGTTGCCGAAGGACTTCGACATCTTCTTGCCGCGCTCGTCGCGGACCAGGCCGGTCAGCGCGATGGTGCGGAAGGGGACCTCACCGTCCATGGCGTAGAGGCCGAACATCATCATCCTGGCGACCCAGAAGAAGATGATGTCGTGGCCGGTCAGCAGGACGTCGGTCGGGTAGAACTTCCGCAGGTCCTCGGTCTGTTCGGGCCAGCCGAGCGTGGAGAACGGCCACAGGCCCGAGGAGAACCAGGTGTCGAGGACGTCGCTGTCCTGCGTCCAGCCCTCGCCGCCGGGCGGCTCCTCGTCCGGTCCGACACAGACGACCTCGCCCTCGGGGCCGTACCAGACCGGGATGCGGTGGCCCCACCACAACTGCCGCGAGATGCACCAGTCGTGCATGTTGTCGACCCAGTCGAAGTACCGCTTCGACATGTCCGCCGGGTGGATCGTGACCCGTCCGTCGCGGACCGCGTCCCCGGCGGCCTGCGCGAGCGGGCCGACCTTGACCCACCACTGCATGGACAGACGCGGCTCGATGGTGGTCTCGCAGCGGGAGCAGTGGCCGACGCTGTGGACGTACGGCCGCTTCTCGGCGACGATCCGGCCCTGCGAGCGCAGCGCCGCGACGATCGCGGAGCGCGCCTCGAAGCGGTCCAGGCCCTCGAAGGGTCCGTGGACGGTGATGACCGCGCGCTCGTCCATGACCGTGATCGACTCGAGGTCGTGGCGCTGGCCGATCGCGAAGTCGTTCGGGTCGTGGGCCGGGGTCACCTTGACGGCGCCGGTGCCGAACTCGGGGTCGACGTGCGTGTCGGCGACGACGGGGATGGTGCGGTCGGTCAGCGGGAGCTTGATGCGCTTGCCGACGAGGTGCCGGTAGCGCTCGTCGTCGGGGTGGACGGCGACCGCGGTGTCGCCCAGCATCGTCTCGGCGCGGGTGGTGGCGACGACCAGCGTCTCCTCCCCCTCGCCGTACTTGATCGAGACGAGCTCGCCGTCGTCCTCCTGGTAATCCACCTCGATGTCCGAGATGGCCGTCAGACAGCGCGGGCACCAGTTGATGATGCGCTCGGCGCGGTAGATCAGCTCGTCCTCGTACAGCTTCTTGAAGATCGTCTGGACGGCCTTGGACAGGCCCTCGTCCATCGTGAACCGCTCGCGGTCCCAGTCGACGCCGTCGCCGAGGCGGCGCATCTGGCCGAGGATCTTGCCGCCGTACTCCTCCTTCCACTGCCAGACGCGGTCCACGAACTCCTCGCGGCCGAGGTCGTGGCGGGACTTGCCCTCCTCGGCGAGCTGCTGCTCGACCTTGTTCTGGGTGGCGATGCCGGCGTGGTCCATGCCCGGCAGCCACAGCGCCTCGAAGCCCTGCATGCGCTTGCGGCGGGTGAGGGCGTCCATGAGCGTGTGCTGGAAGGCGTGGCCCAGGTGGAGCGAGCCGGTGACGTTCGGCGGCGGGATGACGATGGTGTACGCGGGCTTGTCGCTCTTCGCGTCGGCGGCGAAGTAACCCCGGTCTACCCAGCGCTCGTACAGCGTCTCCTCTACCTCGGCCGGCGCGTACTGGGTCGGCAGTTCGGTGTTGGGCGCTGAAGGCTGCTGCTGAGCGTTCTCGGTCACGGGGTCAGTTTAGGGGTGTCGCGGGTGTGTCCCGAAACGTGTTTGCTCTGTAACGGTGGGGCCCCCGCCGCCCTGTGCGAGCCGTGGCTGGTCCAGGATGTCAGGAACACATAAGCATCTGGAGGGGAACCCAGAGATGAGCTACAACCAGCCGGGCCCGTACGGCGGGCAGCCCCAGCAGCCCGGACCGTACGGTCAGCCGGGGCCCTACGGCCAGCAGCCGCCGCAGGCGCCCCAGCCCGGCTACGGCTACCCCCAGCAGCCGCCGACGGCCCCGCAGCCGGGGTACGGCTACCCGCAGCAGCCCCCGCAGGGCGTGCCGCCGCAGCAGAACCCGTACGGCCAGCAGCAGCCTCCCTACGGTCAGCCTCCCTACGGCCAGCAGCCCTACACCGTTCCGCAGCCGCCCGCGCCCGGCGGCGGCAAGAAGAAGACGGGGCTGATCATCGGCGCGGTGGCGGCCGTGGCGGCGATCGGTGTGGGCGTGTACTTCGTGATCGGCGGGAGCAGCGGCAGTGGGGGCGGTGGGGGCATCGCCAACGACGGGGCGCACAAGCTGACGACTCCGGCGACCGTCATCGGCGGCACTTACAAGAAGTCGAACAGCGCCGACAGTTCGGACTCGTTCAGCGACGAGGACAAGGCCGACTTCGAGAAGTGGGGCGTGAAGAACCCGCAGGACGTCAGCGCGGGGTACGCCAAGGGCAGCGGGCTGTCCCAGTCGAACCTGAGCTTCGGCGGCGTCTACGGCACGATCGACGACCCGGAGGCGGTCGTCGACGCCATGTTCGCGAAGGTCAAGTCCGAGGCGACGAAGGACAAGACCACCAAGGGCAAGCTGCTCGGCAGCCCGCAGGTGGTGCACCCGGCGGGCTTCGCCAACGGCATCATGAAATGTCAGGTGGCCCAGTTCGAGAACGACGGCACCTCGTCGACGAGCGCGGGTGCCCCGAAGACCTTCGAGATGCCGATCTGCATCTGGGGCGACCACAGCACGGTCGCCGACGTCACGAGCTTCAGCCTCGCCTCCCTCACCACCGGCTCGGCCGCGTCGGTCGACGACACGGCGGCGCTGGCGGCCAAGCTCCGCAACGACGTCCGCGTCAAGGCCTGACGGGCGGCGGACGCATGAAAAAGACATTCAAAGACAAGTTCAGCAAATGCTTGGCACATTAATGGGACAAAATAAAGTCATGGTTTCAGTAACTGCAGATATTGACTTTACCCAAGAAAACAGAGAAGAAAACCTGGTTACGCCAGTTGATGAAGAAAATATGAAGGGTATCGAAGTGAGCGCACAAAATATCTCTGAAACATATACAGGAGGTAGTGCTGCAGCAGAAGGTACACCTGAAGCAGAAGATCAGGCAGATACAACTACTACGAACACGGAAACAACTACATCAGGTTCTGGTGACTCTGAGAAAATTGATAACACAATTAATTACGAGGTTAATAGAATTAAAAAGCAAATTGTAGAGAGTCCATATAAAATCCGTGACCTTGGTATTCAAGTTATGGTAGAGCCTCCTACAGCAGATGATCCATCTTCACTTTCACAAGATAGTGTTGACGACATCACAAATATGCTAGGAACAATCGTAAGAACTTCTATTGATAAGACAGAAACAGGCACTCTTTCAGATGCAGACTTACAAAGCAAAATTGCCGTATCTGTACAAGAATTTAACGGAAAAACTACTGCTTCATCAGAAACAACTAGCACGTCTATTCCTTGGTGGGTATACGCAGTTGGTGGAGTATTACTTGCTGTAATTGGATTATTAATCTTCTTGTTTGTAAGAGGTCGTAAGAAGAAAGCAGCAGAGCCGGAAGAAGAAATTATTTCACCTGTATCCATTCCTGACGTAAATGATGAAGTGGAATCAGAGGGAACACTTCGCAGAAAACAATTAGAGAAAATGGCAAAAGATAAGCCAGAAGACTTTGCGAAACTTCTTCGTACTTGGATAACAGAGGAATAAGGCAAGGAGGATACCGATGGCACGAAAAGAAGCTACGGAGCTTACAGGAAAACAAAAAGCTGCTGTTCTACTTATATCATTAGGACCAGATGTAGCAGCTTCTGTTTATAAGCATTTAAGTGAAGAAGAGATAGAGAAACTTTCCTTAGAGATATCTGGTGTTAAAAAGGTGGAGAACTCTTCTAAAGAAGAAGTACTAGAAGAGTTCCATAACATAGCATTAGCACAGGATTATATCTCTCAAGGCGGTATCGGATATGCTAAAACAGTTTTGGAAAAAGCGTTAGGAACAGATCAAGCATCTGTCATCTTGAATCGATTAACCTCTTCCTTGCAAGTTAGACCGTTTGATTTTGCAAGAAAGGCCGACCCGAGCCAAATCCTTAACTTTATCCAAAATGAACATCCACAAACAATCTCATTAATACTTTCCTATTTAGATCCAACCCAGGCAGGCCAGATATTATCTGAGCTGCCACAGGAAATGCAGGCAGATATTGCGAAGCGAATTGCTGTTATGGACAGTACATCTCCTGAAATTATTAATGAAGTGGAACAAATTTTAGAAAGAAAACTATCTAGCACTGTAACACAGGATTATACACAAACCGGTGGTATTGAGGCAGTTGTTGAAGTGTTGAATGGTGTTGACCGCTCGACAGAAAGAACAATTCTTGATGCTCTTGAAATACAGGATCCTGAGTTGGCAGAAGAAATTAAGAAAAGAATGTTCGTATTCGAAGATATTGTTACATTGGATAACAGAGCAATTCAACGTATTATCCGTGACTGTGAAAATGAAGACCTTATGCTTTCATTGAAGGTTTCTGGTGACGAAGTGAAGGAAATTGTATTCAGTAACATGTCTGCAAGAATGGTTGAATCCTTCAAGGATGAAATGGAGTTCATGGGACCTGTCCGCCTGAAAGATGTTGAAGAAGCACAATCAAGAATTGTTGCTATTATCAGACGTTTAGAAGACTCTGGTGAGATTGTCGTTGCGCGCGGTGGAGGAGATGATATTATTGTCTAGGCTTATTAAATCAAGTTGGGCAAATGCAGAACAAGCAAATGAAAAGATTATCTCCATTAAGTATGTAAATAACTTTCAGGGAACAGATTTTCATGCTGATCCAGAATACACAAAAATCGTGGAACAGGCGACTGCCGACGCAGCTGCCATCCGCGAGAATGTAGAAAAAGAAGCAGCAGCTTTAAGAGAGCTGCTGCAACAGGAAAAAAACAATTGGCAATCAGAAAAAAACCTTTTGATGGAAGAAGCCCATCGAGAAGGTTACCAATCTGGTGTTGATGAAGGAAGAATGGCTGGATTTACAGAGTATGCAGAACATATTGAAGAAGCGAAATCAATCATTCAAGCAAGCAAATTGGACTATGATAAATATTTGAATAGTGCTGAAACAGAAATCCTGGAACTTAGCATGAAGGTAGCTGAAAAGATTGTTCAGACAAGTATTTCAGAAAAAGAAGAATATTTTATGCAGCTCGTCAAAAAGGTTTTGAAGGAAACAAGAGACCAAAAGGAAATTCAATTGCATGTTAATCCGATTCATTATCAATACCTCCTTTCAGAAAAGGAAGAATTATTATCGTTATTTCCAATCAAACCAAATTTGTTTATTTTTCCTGATGAAGCAGCAGCAGAAAATGGCTGCATAATCGAGACAGCTAATGGACGCATTGAAGCAAGTGTTGATACACAGCTGCTCATGATTAAACAAAAATTACTAGACCTATTGGAGAGTGAATGAGGATGAGAGCGGCAGAACTTCTATCATCGATCGATTCCATCGATCCTTACAAACGTTATGGCAGGGTTAAAAAAGTAGTTGGTCTTATGATAGAGTCGCAAGGTCCTGAAAGCTCAATAGGTGATGTGTGTAACATATATATTGGTACAAAAAATAAACGAGTTATTAAAGCAGAGGTAGTTGGATTTAAAGAAGATGGCATCATTCTAATGCCATATACGACAGTGAACGATATATCACCAGGCTGCTTAGTAGAAGGTACATCTGAACCCCTAGAAGTTAAAGCTGGTGCTGCCATGATTGGAACAGTCGTTGATGCACTTGGAATGCCGCTTGATGGCACATCATTACCAAAAGGATTAAAGAGTGTTCCGATTGATCAAGACCCGCCGAACCCATTAAAAAGACCGCCGATTTCAGAATCGATGGAGGTTGGGGTGCGCCTGATTGACGGCCTTCTAACAGTCGGAACAGGACAGCGTTTGGGGATTTTTGCCGGAAGTGGTGTCGGAAAAAGTACTCTGCTTGGTATGATCGCAAGAAACACCAAAGCCGATCTCAATGTTATTGCCTTAATTGGAGAGCGTGGTAGAGAGGTAAGAGAGTTCATTGAACGAGATTTAGGTCCTGAAGGCTTAAAGCGGTCGATCGTTGTTGTAGCAACAAGTGATCA
>NZ_JBSFDB010000118.1:0-9495 GCF_053593695.1 Streptomyces sp. NPDC002144 | reverse complement strand
TAAGACTGCTGGGCGTACCCACGTCCCTTGCCGTTGGTTCGGGGCAGCTGCTGTCTGGGAAGCAGAAAGCTCAACCCGCGAGGGAAGAATCTCCCTGCTTCAGCTGGGGGAGAAGTCAAGTCGTCCAGTTCGGGATGTCCAGTACCTGCACCACAGCTGCGGAGAGGACCACGCCCGGTGCTTGGCCAAGCAGCAGCAGGTGGTCCCCCGGTGCCAGCTCGCCGGCTGCGAGGAGGTGTTCGAAGGCCAGGAACTGGTCCGCGGCGCCGCAATGGCCGATGCGCCGTCCGAATTCCCACGTCGATTTCGCCATGTCCAGGCCCAGGGGGACCATCACGCGCTGCTCGACGACTTCCCGGGAGTGCGTTTCGAAGGCGACCCTGGCCAGGTCCTTGATCTCGATACCGGCTTCCGACACCGCGGTCTCGACGAGTTCCAGCATGAGGCCCGGGATCTGCGTGAGCACCCCGGCGCCGTCCGGCGGGTTGGCCCGGTAGTGCTCGAAGCGCGCGGTGAAATCCTGGGGGCGGCCGTCGGTCACGGTCGGTGGGAACATCGGCTCGCCACTGCGATGCAGTTCCTCGCCGGCCGGCGCGCTGATCGAGGAGATGGAGAGAAGCCGTGCGAAGCCGGGGCTCTTCGTGACCACCACAGCCGTGGCGGCGTCGCCGGCGATCATGCCCGGGGCGACCCGCCACCGGTCGATCAGCGGGGTGCCGTAGTTGTCCGCCGCCACCAGAAGGGCGCTTTCGCGGTCGGGCTCAGCGCGCAGGTAGCAGGCCGCGAGCTCAAGCGCGTCGAACATACCGTTGCACCCTTGGCGGACGGCCATCGCGGGCACCCGGCCGCCGACGAGGTGGCGCTGCAGGTACGCCTGGGGCGGCCAGCCTTCGGGCCCTTGGTGCCACGTGTTGGTGTAGAGCAGGAGGGAGAGTTCGGTCGGCTCGCGGTCGGCGCGCTTCAACGCCGCCCCGGCCGCCTCCAGCGCCATGTCCGGCGCGGGACGCTCGCCCGCCACGGCGACCCCGAGGTACTCGTGCACCTCGGCCTCCAGAGCCGGGTATAGGCCGTCCGCGACGGCCCGTACCACCGGGAACACTGGGGGAACGACCGAGCCGATTCCGTTCAGGTACATGTCCGCAGTGCGCATGACGTCTCTTCCGTCGTGGGTCGTGGAGGTCGGGCCCGGGTCACCGATTCGCTTCCCCGGCGGCCACACTCAGCAGCTCCGCTACGTGCTCCGCGATCGCGGACACCGTCGGGGTCTGCCACAGCAGGGTGGACGGGAGCCGGCACTCGAACCGCTTCTCCAGGCGCCGCCGCACCATGACGGTCAGGATCGAGTCCATTCCCTGCTCCGCCAGCGACCGCGTGGGCATGAGGTCCGCAGGGTCCAGCTTCATCTCCTTCGCGATCAGCGACCGGACCTCGCCGACGAGCGTGGCCTGCAGCTGCTCCGGGTCGAGTGTGGACAGGTCGTCCGTCTTGACCGGCTCCTCCGCGACGGCGCCGAGCTCGCTCAGCACCGGCAGCGCACGCTCGATCAGTTTCGGCTGGTCGTCCTGGAAGACCGGGTAGACGCCGGGTCCGCGACGGTCCGCCACGTCCCAGGCGGCGACCAGGGAAGCAGCAGTGATTCCGTGACCAGCCACGACACCCAGACTCAGTGCGTGCTCCCCGGCCTCCGCGCGTTGCGCCACGACGGCGTCGAGCAGGGCGCAGGCCGCACCGTCCAGCTCCGCTCCGGGCAGGGTCAGCGTCTGATCGCCCGCGGAGAAGACCGTGAAGAAATCCAGGGTTCCCGGCGTGAAGAGCTCGTGCACCGCTTGCGTGCCGCGGGCGCGTGAGCGGAGTTCCTGGGTCCCCGGCTCGGTGAGGTTGACGACGCCCCGGACGGGTGGGAAGCCGGACCGGTCCGGGTCGGCGAGGAGCGCGGCCTGGGTGGAGTCGGCGATGTCCAGGGTGAGCACGCGCACCGTGATGCCGCGGGCTTCCAGTGCCAGCACCCCATCGACCTGACGCGCCCACTCGTCGTCCACTGGGGACTCCCACTGGGATCGCGAGGGGAACTCCTGCGGTGTGACGAACAGGATCCGTTTCGCGCCCAGGCCCGCGAGCCGATCCGCAGCTGCCAGGCCGAGTGGACCAAGAGCCCCGTTGATCAGATATGTGCCCTCGGGGCGGCACGGTGTCGGCGGGTGGTTCGGCTGAGCCGCCACCCTGCTCAGCCGGGCCACGTGCGGTTGTCCCTGCCGAACTGCGATCACGGCCTCGCCGGACGCGGCACCGAGCAGGCCGAGCACGGTCTTCGCGGTCCCTGCCACGTCCGTGACGGCGGCGTCGTCCAGATCGACGACCGCACCCCACGACTCCGGCCGATTTCCCGCGAGCGTGCGGCCGGCTCCTGTGATGGCTGCGGTGTCGGGGCACAGCTGGGGCTCGGTGTCCGCGCCCGTCCGCACCGCGCCCGTGGTGAGGCACCACAGCCGGCCGGTGCCCGCCTCGGCTAGGCGCTGCGCGAGCGTGGCGAGCGGCCGGAGGCGCGCCTCGGCGCCTTGCGGTGCTGCCGCTGGCAGCATCAGACAGACGTCGGCGTCGGCGAGGTCGTCTACCTGCTCGGGATCGGTGACCAGCCGGCAGTCGCGTCCCGTCGCGCGGGCTTGCGCGGTCAGCTGCTCGGCCAGCGCGTCGTGCGGGCCGACGAGGACGAGGGCCCGGTCCGCGCTCACGGCCTCGACGGGTTCGTACGGACGCCAGGCGAGCTCGTGCAGCAGTGTGCGGGGATCGGCGGAGGCAGCGTCTTCGGCGCCGATGACCGCGTACCGCAGGCCGCTGACGTGGGCCGTCACGGCGCCGTCGGTCGTCGCTACGGTGACGTCCACGGTGTCTGGGGAGTCCGCGCGCACCGTGATGCCGATCACCGCGGACTCGGGCGGTTCGCCGCTCACCGTGACCTCGTCCGCCGCGACGACCATGCGCAGCACCGGATCCCCGGGGTACGCGACGGGCGCGAGCGTCATCACTGCGTCGAGTACGGGTGCCCAGGTCGTCGACCGTCCAAATGCGACTGTGCCGCGCAGCACGCCGTCGGCGCGCCAGAGTTCCTGCACTGTCCAGTCGAAGCCGGTGGAGGGAACTCCGACCGCGCTGAGCCGTTCGTGGACGAGGGTGGCCGCTACCCGCTCCACCGGAGCAGGCAATGAGAGCCGAGCGGGCAGCTCGCCCGGTTCGGCGGCGACGGCCGCGTCGGTGTGCGTGTCCCACCCCGGCCCGGAGTCCGTGTCCGCGGCGCGGGAGGCCAGCCGCAGGGTGTCGCCGTCCAGTACGACCTGGATTTCTCTGCGGTGGGCGGTCATCAGGGGGCTGCGCATCGCGATCTTCCGCAGCGTCGGCGGTGGGGAGGCCGGCGCGGCGGCCGCGAAGAAGGACGTGAGGAACACCGCGGCGGGCACGATCTCGACGCCGTTGATGCTGTGGCTGCCCGGATAGGGGCGGTTGCTGTCGTCGAGGCTGCTTTGCCACACCCGGACCGCGCTGCCCGCGACCGGGATCTCCGCACCGAGCAGGGTCTGGCTGTGCGGATCGTGCGACCGGGCGGCGCCACCGCCACCGAGCTGCGGCCGCCACCAGAGCGACCGGTGCCGCCACGGGTTCGCCGGGGCGGCGACCAGCTCGCCCGCCGGGTACAGCCGGGACCAGTCGACGTCGAGGCCGTGGCAGTGCAACGACCCGAGCGCACAAAGCAGGCTCCGCTGCTCGGACCGGTTGCGGCGAAGAGTGCCGCCGACGAACGCGGCCTCGATCCCTTGCTGGGACAGGGTTTCGCTGATCGAGTGCGTTACCACCGGGTGCGGGGAGATCTCCAGGAAGGCCCGGTGGCCGTCCTCGGCAGCCGCGGTGACAGCGCTGGCGAGACGCACCGGGTTGCGCAGGTTGGCCGCCCAGTACGGCCCATCGAAGACCGGAACCGTGCGCGGATCGGGCAGCGCGGTGGTGTAGACCGGTATCTCCGGCTGCGCCGGACGCAGGTCGGCCACGGCCCCGGCGAGCTCCTGCGCGAGCAGGTCCATCCGGGGGCTGTGGAATGCCACGTCGGAAGCGACCCGGCGGACGACCAGTCCCTCCGCCTGCCATTCGCCCGCGATGGCCTCGACCGCGCTGGGATCGCCCGAGACCACTGTGGACATCGGCGAGGAGTGGATGCCCGCCACGACCCCGGGGCGATCGGCCAGCTGCTGCTCCACCTCGGCGAGGGGCAGGCCGACCATGGCCATCGCGCCCTTGCCGGCCTCCTGGCGCAGCAGCTTCGAACGCCGGCAGCTCAGCCTGGCCCCGGACGCGAGGTCGAGCGCGCCCGCGCAGACGGCGGCGGCGATCTCGCCCACGGAGTGCCCGATCACCGCGGTCGGGGCGAGCCCGCGGTCGCGCCACACCGCGGCAAGGCCGACCTGCATGGCGAAGATCATCGACTGGATCCGGCTCACCTCGTCGAGGTCGCCGTCCTCCAGCACCTGCCGCGGCGTGAAGCCGATCTCGTCCACGAACACCGGCGCCAGTTCGTCGAGCACCGCGGCGAAGGCGGGTTCGGTGGCCAGCAGCTCGCGGCCCATGCCGGTCCACTGCGAGCCGTGTCCGGAAAACACCCACACCAGGCCGGCGCCTCGGTCGGGCAGCGGGCTGCCGGTCACCACGTCGTCGGCCGGTTCGTCCTGGGCGAGCGTGTGCAGCCGCTCGATCAGGTCGGCCCTGCTCGCAGCGGCGACGGCCGCGCGATGCCCGAGGTGGGATCGGCGGGTCGCCAGCGTGTGCCCGAGCGAGTCGAGCGGGACCTCCTCCCCCTGCTTCGACAGCCAGTCCGCGAGGTCGCCAGCCCGGCGGGCGAGTGCCTCCTCGGACGCGGCGGACAGCGCGAACAACCGTTCGCGCGGAACGTCTGCTTCCCGTGTCGGCGGCGCTTCCGGTGCCTCCTCGAGCACGATGTGCGCGACGGTGCCGCCGTAGCCGAACCCCGACACGCCCGCCCGTCGCGGCTCCCCCGTCCCGGGCCACGGGACGCGCTCCGTCGTGAGCCGCAAACCGTTGTCCTGCCAGGGGATGGCTGGGTTCGGCCCGGACGCTATCGGAGTGGCGGGGATCTCCGCGTGGCTGAGCGCGAGCACGGCCTTGATCACGCCCGCCACACCCGCGGCGCCTTCCAGGTGACCGATGTTGGCCTTCACGGAGCCGATGAAGCAGCCGTCGTCCGCGCGGTCCGCGCCGTACACTGCGCTGATCGCGGCCGCCTCCAGTGGGTCGCCCAGCAGGGTCCCGGTTCCGTGGGCTTCCACGAACCCAACCGTGCGCGGGTCGATCCCGGCGTGCCGGCAGGCCCGCACCATGACGTGCTCCTGCGCGACGGGGTTGGGCGCCATGATCCCGTTGGTGTAGCCGTCCTGGCTCACCGCGCTGCCGCGGACGAGGGCCAGCACCCGGTCGCCGTCGCGCTGGGCGTCGGCCAGTCGCTTGAGTACCAGCACACCGCAGCCCTCGCCACGCCCGTACCCGTCGGCGGTGGCGTCGAACGCCTTCGACCGGCCGTCGGCGGCGAGCGCACCCGCGAGGTCCAGGGTCACCGTCTCCCCCGGGGAGACCAGCAGGTTCACCCCCGCCACGAGGGCGAGACCGCTCTCCGTGGAACGCAGGCTCTGACAGGCCAGGTGCAGCGCCACCAGCGACGCCGAGCAGGCGGTGTCGACTGCAAGGCTCGGACCCCGCAAGTCCAGCACGTGCGACAGCCGGTTGGCGACCGCGCATCGGGCCGCGCCGATGCCGCTCCAGGCGTCCATGTTCACGACGTCCTCGAGCAGGTGTCGCCGGTAGTCGTCGGTGCAGGAACCGACGAACACCCCGGTCTCGCTGCCGGCGAGCGAATACGGGGGGATACCCGCGTGCTCCAGCGCTTCCCAGGCCACCTCGAGCAGGATCCGCTGCTGCGGGTCCATGAGCTCCGCCTCGCGCGGCGTGATCCCGAAGAAATCCGCGTCGAACCCGTCGATCCTGGTCAGGAAACTGCCGCGTCCCACGGTGTTCCGCAGCACCGAGGCGTGCTGGTGGCTCAGCTCCGCATAGGGCTGCCACCGATCGGCGGGGACTTCGGAGCTGGTGTCGGTCCCGGCCATCAGCAGGTCCCAGAAAGCGTCCGGGCTGTTGGCCTCTCCCGGGAATCGGCAGCCTATCCCGATCACGGCGACCGGCTCGGGAGTGGCCGGAACATTTTCTGGCGCGTCGTTACTCACTACGTCAGTCCCTTCGGGGGGAATTGTCCGGTGCCGAAAGCAAATGTGATACCCATTCAGGACAACGTTGTCGAGCAATGGATCGGGCCTCGTTCCCGCGGAACAACCACAGCCATTGGAACCGATGATGGTTTGCACCATCGCCGGCTGGCTGGCAACCCTGACCTCAGGCCCGCCGCCCGGAGCCCCACGCAAACGGGACCATCGGATAGAAGTGAGAACGCCATCCGCACGTGGTGATCAGCACGCGCATGCAGTTGATCCTTGCGAGACGCCGACCGGGCGTCAATGGGCCGCATCGCAGAGTCTGCGATGCGGCCCATCGGTACCGAGCGAGACTGTCCATTCGTGCAGACAATTTCCTGTGGCCGCGCGCCGCGTCGATCTGGCTGCGGCGGCCGCACCGCAGATCAGGCCCTGGCACTGCGTGGCGTGTGCGGGCCTCGGCACAACCCTGGTCGATGGCGCCGGCGCTGTGGGTGCACCCGCTGCACCGGTGGCGTCCCGCCGAGTGGTGTAGCGACGATCGTGATGGAGTCGCAGGCCACGAGCCGAATTCCGCGATCACCGATGCCGCTCGCCTGACGGGATATCAGGTGATGGCGCCGCCGACGTGATGCTGCCGATGGTCACGGACCCGCCGGGGGGCATTGCGAGCTGCCGAGCAGTCAGGCAGCTGCCAGGGCCGGCCGGGAGGCTGCTGTGACGTAGCTGGTGCTGTTACTTAATGATCTCGGTTGTGGCCTGCTGTTGTTCAGTTGTACTGAGCGGTGTGTTCGCTTTGTCGGGGCAGCCGGTGCGGGATGGTGGGTTGGCGACGCGTGGTAGGTGGGCTGAGCTGGCTATTTGTGCTGCGCAGGGTTGCTGGGTGTGGTGGCGGATTTTGCGCATCTTGGTTGGTGCGCCTGAAGGTGCCGGTGCTGTGGTCCGATCTTGTCGGGGTGGGGGCAGCGGTGAGGTGGTCGGGTTCAGTGGGTGTGGGGGCGTTGCCAGAGCAGGTCTTGGGCGGCGGGTGCGAGGTGGGGGAGTTGGAGGCGGCCGGCGAGGTGGTGGAGGAAGGTGGTTGTGTGCGTGTCAGGGGGTGTGGGGGCAGGCGGTCGAGGGTGGCGGCGAGGGTGAGGTTCCGGCTGGTCAGGGTGGGGGAGGTGGGGCCTGGGGGATGTGGGGGTTGGTGGCCATGGGTTGGTGCTGGCGCTTTCGTCAGCGCTGGTGGAGGTGTTGATGGTGGTCGTACCAACGCGATCGAGTCGGTCAACGCCCGCATACGAAAAGCCGTCCGAGCCCGCGGGCACTTCCCGAACGAGGCCGCAGCCCTCAAATGCGTCTACATGGCCGTCAACCCGACCCCACCGGCCAGGGACGCAAACGCTGGACCATGCGTTGGAAGCCCGCCCCAGGCCTTCGGCATCGCCTTCGGCGGCCGACTCTCCGTCGGCCGCCGCTAACCCACACCACCCGAGTTACACCGTCGGCTGGACAGACCCGGCACCGGCCTGACTCTCGACGAGCCAGCCTCACCTTGACGAGCCGAGGTCATCTATGAAGGGGCGGGGCCGGTCAAGTGTCGGCCTTGACCGGGTTCTTCTTCTGCTCGGCAGTAGGAGGCCGTGCTGGAGCCACCGGGTGGCGGAGGGCGCCCGTCATAAAGGTGAGACTGGGTACTGCCCCCGTCCCCGTTTGCGTGGTGGGGACATGTTGGGTGTGCTCTTCACCAGGGTGATGCTGGTTGGCGGCGCTCCGGCTGCCGGTCATCTATCCGCCGCGCCCGTTCTCTCGATTGTGGTGCGGCATGGTGTGGTTCGGCACACGGCCGACGGGACCAATCAGTAACTCGGCCTCGCCGTGAGGGGGCCAGACTTCGGGACGGTCTCGCGTCGGCCGTGGGTCCGGATGCTGATCACGCCTGGTCCGTGCGGGCCAGGCAGCGGACTTCGCCGTCGCGTAGTCCGTAGTAGACCAGGGTGAGCAGCTTGCGGGCCGCGGCGGCCTTGGCGATGTTGCGTGCCTGAATGCCGCGGCGGGCCTCGATGCGGTCCTTGTGGGCGCGCATCGGGGTGTTCTCGGGGGCGTGTTGGACGGCCTCGACGGCCGCCCAGCGCACCAGTGTCGAGCCCTGCTTGGTGAGGTGCCCACGGTGCACGGGCAGGTCCGACTCGCGGTGGCGTGGGGTGAGCCCGGCCCACGAGCACAGCTGTTTGGCGGTGGGGAAGCGGGTGACGTCGCCGATCTCGGCGACGAACACCGCGGCCAGGACCGGGCCGATGCCGCCGATCTGCTGGATCGCACGGTAGCCCGTGTCGTCGGCGAGCCGGGCGGCGATCTCCTGATCGAGCCGGGCCAGCTGCCGGTCGAGTTCCCCCATCACTGTGCGCAGGGCCTGCAGCCGGGCCGCGTAGCCGGCGGGCAGTGGCAGCTCGTTGAGGAACACCGCGCCCCTGGTGCCGAACAGGTCGCTCATGGGGACGACGATGCCCAGCTTGCCCATCACGCCGTGGGCCTGATTGCGGCAGCTGGTGCGCAGACGCACCAGCTTGTGCCGCCCGCGTACCATCTCGCGCAGTTCCCTGGTTTCGGGCGGGGCCAGCCAGGCTTCCGGCAGCCGCCCCATCCGCAGCAGGTCGGCCAGGTCGGCGGCGTCCTTCTCGTCGTTCTTCACCCGCCGGTAGGCGAAAACCTTCACCCCCAGCGGATGGGCCAGGTGCACCTCGGCCCCGGCCTCGGCGAGCGCGTCGGCGGCCCAGTACCAGCCGAGCGTGGCCTCCAGCACGACCTTCGGCTGCGGCCCGGCTTTGGCGGTCTCCCGCTTGAGCCGGGCCGGATCGTTGTTGAAGCGGACCATCTTGCCCAGCCGCTGCCCGTCGGCCGACATCCGTACCAGGACCGAGCGGCGACGGTGCAGGTCCATTCCCACCCACTGCACACCGTCATACGGTGGTGAACTCATCGAGGGCCTCCCCGAGTTCAGATCTCTGCCTGAGCCGAGCATCCTGCGCACCCGGCGGGAGCGGGAGGCCCCGCCCCTTCATCGCATCAGTAAGTGAGCGGGCCCACACTGACGCTGGGCACCGGCACGCCGTTCTCGTCCTCGTACGCCTCGGCGTCGGACGGGTCGAGGTCGACTTCGACGCCGGCCGGTTCGAGCGCATCCCGGACACGCTGTCTCATCGGCTCGCTCAGGTAGTTGTGGTGCAGGTCGAGCTTCCTGAGATGGGTCAGCGGC
>NZ_JBSFDB010000117.1:0-9546 GCF_053593695.1 Streptomyces sp. NPDC002144 | reverse complement strand
CCGGTGGCCGTTCTCATATCCGGGCCCTCACTCCGACGCCAGGCCAAACGCCCGGATCAGGTGGGAACCCGTACACCACTTCCCAGGACGCAACCGCGCGCAACCTTCCATTACCTGATCCTGGTCACCGAGGGTGAGTTGCGGCACGACGTCGATCACGTCACGCGGACCGTCTCCCCCGGCCAGTGGCTGTGGGTGCGTCCCGGGCACGCACAGTGCTGGCATCCGCCCGGCGCCGCCCGCGGCCCGTTCGTCCTGTTCGAGCCGGGCGTGCTGACGGCCGGCACGGCCCGTCTCCTGGCCCCGCTCACCTCGCACGAGGCCCCCGCCGTGCTGAGTCCGCACCCCGAGGACGCCGTCTGGCTCCAGCAGACGGCCCTCCAGCTCCTGGACGAACACCGCGCACTGGGGCGCCGCCCCCTCGACGTCCACCACGCCCTGCGGCGCAGCCTGCTCGAATCACTGCTGCTGCGTCTCGCCAACGCCCCCGGCATCACCCCCGCCGACACCACGGCCGGTACGGGCCGTAGTGAAACCTACGGACAGTTCGTGGACGCCCTGGAGCTGCACTTCCGCGAACTGCACCGGGCCGCGGACTACGCCGAGCTGCTCGGCTGCTCGGTCCGCACCCTCAGCCGCGCCGCCCGGGACGCCACCGGCAAAGGGGTCCGGGAGCTCATCGATGAGCGGCGGCTGCTCGAAGCCCGGCGCCTGCTGGGAGGTGCTCGGTGGGACGCCCGGGCTGTGGCCGCGCACCTCGGCTTCACCGATCCCGCGAACTTCGGCCGATTCTTCCGCGATCGCACCGGCCTGACTCCGGCCGCGTGCGCGGCCCGAGAGGCCACTGCCGGCCCGTGAGCGGTAGGCGGCGGCCGGGAGTCGGCCTTCCCTCTTCGGCTCAGTCGCCGAGCAGCACCACATGCTTGCCCGGCGTCGTGCCGGACTCGACGTCGGCCTGGGCGTCGCGCACCTGCTCCAGACCTCGGTAGGTCTTCGCGACCGGGGCCTTGAGCCGACCCTCGGCAATCGCCTGGAGCTGCTGCTGGAACACCTCGGGCGGCAGGTCGGTTGCCTCGCCCGCGTAGCTGGTCAGCCGCACCCCACTCGGGATCATGAAGGGGGTGAAGTCCGGGACGGACCAGCCGCCCGCCAGGGCGCCGGTGAAGCAGACCGTGCCGTGCAACCGCACACATCCGAAGGTGTCCGGCAGGACCGTGCAGCCCACCAGCTCCAGCGCCGCGTCGACGCCCTGCGGAACGAGGTCGCGGACCTTCTCGGCGAGGTGCCCGTCGTCCACGACCGGGTGGTCGACCCCCATCGCCCGCAGCCCGTCGGCCCGCTCGGCGTCGCGTGTGGTGGAGATGACTTTGGCCCCGATCTCCTTGGCCATCGTCGCCGCACTCAGACCCACCGTGGAGGTGCCGCCGCGGATCAGCAGCGTCTGCCCGGACTTCAGGCCCAGGCCGCGGGTCAGTGAGCCGTACGCGGTCTGGAACATCTCCGGCAGGGCGCCGACCACGTCCCACGGCAGGCCGGTCTCGAACGGGATGACCTGCCCGGGGACGGTCACGTACTGGGCGTAGGCACCGTCGTAGGAGCGTCCCATGCCGCCCATCATGCTCGCGACCTGCTGTCCCGGGTGCAGCCCGCTGTCCTCGTCGGCCTCGTCGACCACTCCGACGCCCTCGATGCCGGGGATGCGCGGGTAGGTGACCTCCGCGTCCGACTCTCCCTTGCGGGTGGTGACCTCGGACTCGTTGACGCCGAACGCCTTCACCTCGATCCGCACCCAACCGGGCTTGCGTGCGGGCACCGCCACGTCCTTGACCTCCAGTGCGTCGAGGCCGCCGGGGTGGGTGATGACGACGGCCCGCATCGTCGCGGGTGTGGCGCCGTCGGCTGCCGTGGGGTGGCTCATGCCGAGCTCCTTGTTCGTCGACCGTCGGCTGTCACGGGCGGTCGATGCCCTCGTACAGGTCGAGGACAGCCTGGTAGTGCGCGCCGGCCTCGAAGGGCATCGCGCCGACACTCCCGGAGGTGGACCGGTCGACGACGGCGGGCCACAGACGGGTGTGCTCGCCGGTGGCGAAGTCGAGCACGATGTCGCGGATGCGGGTGTCGCGCTCGGTCTGCTCAGTGCTGCGCCCCGGCTGTTCCTGGCCGACCAGGGCGTGCATTTCGCTGCCGTGGACGGCGGGAACGCCTTCGGCCGGTCCGATCGCCAGGAGATGGGCGTTGCCGCCCGCGGCGGCGTGGGCCAGGGCAGCGCGCGCGGCGGGGAGCCCGTAGATGTAGTCCGTCAGGAGCGCGGAGCGGACCTCGGCCGGAGTGCGGCCGCCCCGGTCGTAGGCGTCGACGATCTGCTGCGCGCGGGAGCGGGGAATGCGCCACCCGGCGACTTCGTCGGTGATGGCCCCGACGGTGTGTGGGTCGAAGCGGTCGAAGTCGTTCGCCACCCACCAGCCCAGCTCGTCGGTGGCCGCGCTCAGCAGGATGTCGATGTCGCGGTGTGTGCCCGAGGCGAGTACGTCCATGGGATGGGCGCGGAGCACCGCTCCGGGCTGTCCGGCATCCAGGACGACTCCCATGGCCTTGGAGTCGACTCCGGCGCGGACGCCGAGGTCCGTCGGGAGGACCTTGTGCAGGGCAGGAACCAGGGCTGACGCGTCCAGGTCGAGCAGCTTCTCCGGGTTGTCCGCGACGCCGAGTTCGGTGACGAACCGGTGCGCGAGCTCTTCGGCCCACCAGGCCGGCTGGACGCGTGAGGCGGCGCCGGAGAATCCGGCAAGACGCCGGTACAGGCCGTTGGCGGCAGGGGCGCCGAGCAGCCCGAAGGCGGAGAAGCCGCCGGCGCTGTGGCCGTAGACGGTGACGTTGCCGGGGTCGCCGCCGAAGTGGGCGATGTTCTGCTTGATCCAGGTCAGCGCGGCGATGACGTCCTGCAGGCAGAGGTTGGTGGCCTCGGCGAGCGCGCCGCCGTACTGCGACAGCGAAACCGCGCCCAGGGCGCCGAGCCGGTAGTTGATCGACACGCCCACCACGCGCCCCGTCGCGGCGAGACCGGAGGCGTTCGAGGTGATCTGCGTGTTGGCGCCGTACTCGAACCCGCCGCCGTGGATGTACACGGCCACCGGGAGCGCCTGCCCGGCCGGATGCTCGGGCGCCCACACGTTCAGGTTCAGGCAGTCCTCGCCGATCCCGCTGTTCGCCTCCAGCCAGTCGCCGCTGTCGGGCTGGACGGAGACGACGCCCTTGCGGTCGTAGGGGCGGTCCGGATCGAAGTCCGCGAGCACGGGGCGGCGGTATCGCTCGGCGGCGGCGTACGGGATTCCCCACCAGGACCGCACCCCTGGTGCAGTCGGGGCTGTGGGTGCGGTGGCGGTCATGGGATGTCCCTTCGAAGCGGTGCGGGAGTTTCACGAGGCGTGTCGGCGGCGGGTTGCTCGCTCTGAAATCGTCGCCTGGGATTCGTCCAAGGGCCCGGCAGGCAGCGGTCACCTGGTGGTCGCCACGTGACACTTCTCCACGCCGCTCTCACGTAGCCCGGGTCGCCGCGCGCAGGCGGGACTCGTGGCGGCTCGCTGCCGGCCGAACGCCCTCCTGGCCACGGCATACGACCTGAAGGCCTTGTCCTCAGTGGTGTCCAAGGAGCCGGTCGGCCGCTGTCGTCACCGCGGAACTCTTCGCGTTCACCGCCGCGCAGAGGAAGTCACGGCGAGACCCGACGGTCGTCCGGCTCGAAGCCGGTGAAGCCGGGCTCTCGGCACGAACCACCAAGCGTCGGCTCACCTGTATCTCGGGCCTGTTCTGCCCGTTGACCGCAACCTGGTGCCGACCGGACTGGCCAAACACCGCCGCGACGGGGAGGCCGCAGGAGGGCCTTGACGCTGCGCCATGCTGGGGAAGCGGGCCGGTCAGGTCGCGGTGTAGCCGCCGTCCAGGGCCAGGACGGACCCGGTGACGTAGGCGGCGGCAGGCGAGGCGAGGAAGGTGTAGGGGGCGGCGATCTCCTCGGCGGTGGCCCGGCGGCCGAGGAGGGTGAAGATGTTGATGCGCCGGCCGGCGGCCGGGTCGTCGTGGGCGGTGACGCTGTCCATGATGACGGCGATGTAGCCGGCCACGACCGCGTTGACCCTGATGTGGTGTCCTGCGATGGATGACGTCATGGTGACGTTGACCCTTGTGTCCGCCGGGGATGCAGTGTGGCCAGTTCGTCGCGTGCCCCGTGCCACAAGGCGTCTCGCAGTCGGTGGAACTCGCGAGCGGATCGGGTCGCCGGCCAGTCGGGCGGGAGGTGTTCGGTGGGGAGTCCGGGGTCGGCGCGCAGGAGGTCCCCCCAGGTGTCGAAGAGTTCGACCAGTTGGGGCAGTTGGTTGTCGGTGGTCGGCTGTACTGCTTCCCAGCGGCGCAGGAAGGTCTCGTGGGCCTGCCGCAGGGCGGCCATGTCCCAGACGCGTTCGATGAGCGAGGCGACGTCGGTGGGGGTGATGGCGACGGCTTCGAAGGCGGCCGGTTGTCCTTCGGCGGGGTCGGCGTAGTCGAGGATGGCGGAGGCGTCGACGCGGCCGGGTGTGATCCACACGTTGGCCATCAGGCGCCCGAAGCCGGCCCATTCGAGTCGGGTGCCGAGCTGGTAGCGGTCGTTGCGCAGTGCGGGTGGGGTGGGGAAGGCCAGGAGTGTCCATTCGTGGGCGGAGTGGCCGAGTGCCGCGGGGTCGAACATGCGGGTTCCGGCCTGCCGGACGAGCGCGCTGCCGGAGGGGGAGAGGTCGTACTCGACCGACCGGCCGATGCGGTGGTCCTGGAGCAGGCCACGCTCCGCGGAGCGGCGCAGTGCGGCGCGCATCGCGGGTTCGTTGATGCCGAGGGCGATACCGACGTGCACGAAGAGGCCGGCCGGCAGGGGGCCTGGGAACCCGAGGTCGGTGCGCAGCCCGAACGTCGTCATGACGATGCTGAGCGGCGGTCGCCGGTCGGTCTTTGCTGGCACGGAATGATGTTAGGTCAGGGTGATGAGGCGGCGACGGCCGCTGTGCCGCCCCGGCCACCGGCGGTGCGGGCCGGGGCGGCACAGCGGGGCGGTCACGGTGCGAGCGGCAGGAGGAGGCGGGAGGCGAGGCTGCCGCCGGTGCGGATGGTGTGGGTTCCCGCGTTGCGGGAGTGGACGTCCTCCGCGTCGGGGTCGATGGGCTGCGTCCGCGGCGGGGTGGTGGGACCGGCCGGGTGGCCGGCGATCTCGAGCACGAGTGTCTCGCCGGGGTGCAGGAGCATCCCGGTGGGCCACAGGGCGAGGTCCAGCTTGACGACCTGCCCCACGCTGACGAGTTCCTCCCGCGCGTGGGTCAGGTACGGCTCCAACTCCGTGGATCGCTCGGGATCGAGGGCCCGGTGCGAGGCCCGGATGCGGCCAAGGGGTCCGGCGTAGGCCACCGCGGAGGGCAGCTTCCCGTCCTGTGCGAGTACGTCTGCGAAAGCGCCTGCTCCCAGACCGGGGAAGGGGAAGTGGTACAGCACGTTGCCGTCGGCGTCGGTCTTGTACACCGCCGCGTACACGTCGAGATCGTCGCCCTCGGACGTCTCGATCCACAGTTGGAGACTGAGCGGGCCGAGCAGTTCTGTCTCCCGCTCCACGCTGCATCGGAAAACGGCCGTGGCCTTCTTGTCGGTCGAGTCGTAGGAGACGGAAGCCTCCTTCTCCGGAGGCTCGGCGGTGAGCCGGCCCGTTGCCCCGTCCAGGTAGAGGGGCGTCGACGTCACGTGCTTGGGGGGCCAGGTCGCTTCCACCCGGTCGACGATGTCCTCACCGCCCGGGTCGAGGACGGAGAGCCGGATCCGGGGAGTGTCCTCCCAGCCGTTGTCGTGACCGTGCAGGTACCGGTCGAAGAACCGGCGCAGATCCTCGACGCGTTCCGGCGTGGCGATGTCGACCCATTCCTGAACGTTGTGGATGCGCAGCCACTTGCGCTCGCTGCCCAGCTGCCGGAACGCCTGAAGGGTGCCGCGGGTGTGGATCGGGTTCGACCAGCTCGCCACCACGTAGGCCGGTACGTCCGCGGTGGAGAGGTCCGGACGCTTGTCCGCCCAGTAGGCGTTGTCGGTCGGATATCGCCGGATCATCTCGGCGATGTCCTCGAACCGCCCGGTGCCGTAGAGGAAGGCGATGATGTCCTCGTCGTGGAAGTCCGTGTAGGGGATGCCACCCCGGACGTTCACATCGCGATAGATGTCGTTCATCCCCTCCCAGGGGGCGATGGCCGCCAGGTGCGGCGGGTGCACGGCCGCAGTGGCCCACTGCACCATGCTGAGCTGCGAGTTGCCGGCCATTCCGATCTTGCCGGTGCACCAGTCCTGCGCCGCGATCCACTCGATCGTGTCGTACACGTCGTGGCCCTCGGCGGTGCCGAAGAACAGCATGTCGCCACCGGAATGGCCGGTTCCGCGTGCGTCGACGACGACGAGGGCGTAGTCGTTCGCGCACCAGTACGCGGGGTCGAGCGCCTCGAACGCCTGGAACCCGGAGACGTCCTTCGGCGGCACCCCGAAGCGAGTCGTCGCCATGTTCGTGTTCCACCATCCGCCGCGCTTGCCGTACGGCGTGTAGATGACGATCGCCGGGAGCGCACCGGTGGCCGAGGCGGGCCGGTACACGTCGCCGTAGAGGGTCACTCCGTCGCGCATCGGGATCACCAGGTCCTGGAGGATCTCGATGTCGATGGGCGTGGGGTGGGCTCCTTCGCCCTGCGCGCTCCCTGCGGGGATGATCCACGTCCCGGGCTCGGGGTCCGGGATGGGCGGGTCGGACCGGTCGAGCGGGTTGGCGGGGCGAAACGCCACGTCGATGTCTGCCGATGCTGCATCCATGTCGATGCTCCTTGTCTGTCCCGGGTGCCAGGTGCGGGCACGGGATCGACCCCCATCATGTAACAGATGTTCGCTATCGTCTATAATCTGTTATGTATTCCCGCGTGATGGGCGGGTGCGGTACCGCTTGATGTCGCGATGGCAGGTGATCTCAACGCAGCCTGTCGGGGTCGTGCATCGCAGCCCGACAACGTTCGCGAACACCGCCGGAGGACCGTCGCCGAACTGCGCGCCACGGCCGAGACGGACTACCCGCACGGTCTCGCCGACCTAGTCACTGCTGTCCTCGCGCACGGTGCACCCGTGCGCCCCGTCGTCCCGGCCGGATGAGACCTACGGTCCGCGCACCGCTGCTCAACGAATCGTCCGCGTACGGCTTGCTGCCTGCTGGACTGAGCCGGCGGCCTCGGCCCACCGGCTCATCACCCGCGCAGTTGATGGATGAGCGCTACGACGACGGCACCGACACCGAGCACCACGCCCAACGCCGGGGGACAGAAGGCCGTGCCGACAGCCTGCCCGCCCGATCCACCACCCCCTACCGCCCCTTTCCTGACACCCCCCACCAGCAGACCCGCCCCTCACCCCCGGATGCGGTGCAGCCCCAGCCCCAGGTGAGGGAGACCGCAACCCGCTGGACACGGCCGCTGCTGCTCGCTCCGAAGACGCGGCGGGCAGCAGCGACCGAGTCGCAAAGAAGCCCACGCCTGTTGCCGGTTGCCACTTTCCGGTCTCACTGTTCCGGGATAGAACGGCGCCTGAGCCACTCGCGGGAGCCGACCCGCCGCATCGGTCCTCGGTCGTAGCGGTGTCCGTCAGGAGCGGACGAACACGTCGGACGTAGATACCGCCACGCTTACTGCGGTTGAACTCGTGGTGTCGTAGGGGCTGATGGCTCCGTGCGGTATCACCGGGGCATGCGGTATCCACAAGGAGGCGGGCTGACTGCCGAACGGCAGCAGTTCCGCGAGGAGTTACGGCTCAAGGCGGTCGAGCGGTTCGCCCAGTGCGAGGCGAGCTCGGTCATCGCCAAGGCCCTGCGCGTCAACGTCCGCTCGGTACAACGGTGGCGGCAGAAGTGGGAGCGGGGCGGTCCGCGGGCCCTGCGGTCGCACGGGCCGGCATCGCTGCCGAGGCTGAGCCAGGAGCAGTTCGCGCAGCTGGAGGCGGAGCCGGCCAAGGGGCCGACCGCGCACGGCTGGGAGGACCAGCGCTGGACACTGGCGCGGATCAAGACGGTGATCGGTCGGCGCTTTCACATGGCCTACACGATCCAGGGCATACGGAAACTGCTGGCGCGTAACGGCTGGTCCTGCAGGTCCCGGCCCGACAGGCCATGGAGCGGGAGGACGGGCTGGTGGCCGGGTGGGTCAAGGAGGTGTGGCCCTGCGCGGAAGACTCGCGGCGGCCCGTGGAGCTTGGCTCGTCTTCGAGGACGAAGCCGGATTCTCCATGACGCCGCCGCACGCGAAGACCTGGTCACAGCGCGGCCGGACCCCGGTGGTGCGGGTCCGCGGCCGCTCCCGCAGACGGATCTCCATCGCCGCGCTGACCTGCTACAAACCCGGTCGCCGCTCCAGGCTCATCTACCGGCCCCGCCATGACGGCGGCCGTCGCGATGGGCGCAAGAGCTTCTCCTGGCGCGACTACCGGGACCTGTTGATCGCAGCACACCAGCAGCTCGGTGGCCCGATCGTTCTCGTCTGGGACAACCTCAACGTCCATAAGGCCGCCGACCCGCAAAAGTTGGCCGAGGCCCGGGACTGGCTGACCACTACCATCTGCCGCCCTACGCATCCGACCTCAACCCGGTCGAGGGGATCTGGTCCCTCCTGCGACGCGGCTGGCTCTCCAACGTCGCCTTCAGTACCCCTGAACACCTCGCCCAGCACATCCGGCGCGGCCTACGGCACATCCAGTACCGCAGCGAACTCATAGACGGCTGCCTCGCCGAGACCGGCCTGGCAATCAGACCCATCCGAGCAACCCGGCCACATCACGAGTTCAACCTCAGTCATGCAGGCCGGCCGCGAGTGCCTCGGCCAGGGTCACGGGCGGGCGGCCGATCAGGCGGCGCAAGTCGCCAGAGTCGGTGTACATCTCGCCGCGGTTCATACCGCGGTCAGCGTCAGCGAGGACCTCTGCCAGCTCGGCGGGTAGGCCCGCGGAGGCCAGTACCTGGGCGAAGTCGGCCACCGGGAGGTCAGCGTAGGCAACCTGCTTTCCGGCCGCAGCGGAGATCGCGGCGGCGAGCTCGGTCAGGGTGAAGGATTCGTCGCCGCCGAGCTCGTACACGGCGCCGGTGTGGCCTTCAGCGGTGAGGACGACCGCTGCGGCCTCGGCGTAGTCGGCGCGGGACGCGGCGCTGATCCGCCCCTCGCCTGCGGCACCGACGACCGCGCCGTTCTGCAGGATCTGCGGCAGTTGGCTGGTGTAGTTCTCCAGGTACCAGCCGTTGCGCAGCAGCACGCTGGGGATTCCGCAGTCCCGCAGATACGCCTCGGTCTCGCTGTGCGTGGCACCGATGACGGTGGTGGCCGTGTCCGCGTGCGTCGTGCTCGTGTACGCCACCAGCGACACGCCAGCGGACGCCGCGGCGTCGATCACGCGGCGGTGGTTGGCGACCCGCTCGCCCACGGGGACCGAGGCCGAGATCAGCAGCAGCCTGTCCGCCCCCGCGAATGC
>NZ_JBSFDB010000116.1:0-9965 GCF_053593695.1 Streptomyces sp. NPDC002144 | reverse complement strand
TGGTTACGCGGGCGCGGCATCCGGCACCGTATCGCCCGCAAAGGCATCGAGTCCTCGACCCGACTGGGCCGCCACCGCTGGACCATCGAACGCACAATGTCCTGGCTCGCCGGATGCCGCAGACTGCACCGCCGCTACGAGCGCAAAGCCGAGCACTTCCTGGCCTTCACCAGCATCGCCTGCACCCTCATCTGCTACCGCAGACTCACCAAATGAGATGACGTCTAAAGTCCAGGGATTCCAGCCTGGGGCGTCTGACCCTTCCGGAGGCTTCCTGCTTCCACGCGCTGTGCGGGCACGTGTGCCCGTCTTACCGGCGCTCCACAGGCGTTTAGCGTCTCCGCCCGTCCGGCGGCGACGATTCGGCGTCCCTCGAACAGGACGTTGCGGGCCGCGACGGCAGTCCCGTTGCCGGTGACTCCGAGCGCATCCTCGCAAGAGACGCCGTCTGCTTGCTGGACGTGCCCGCGCACAAGACCGGCACGGCGTTCACCAAACCGGTCGACCCGCTGCTCGGACAGGTCATCAACGCCTGGGAAGCACTCCGCCCCCACCAGCCGCAACGAACTGACAAACGCACCGGAGAACAGGTCGACTTCCTCTTCGCCCACCGCGCCCGCACCGTCTCCAGCGGCTACATCAACAGCAGCATCATCCCCATGCTCTGCCGCAAAGCAGGCGTTCCAGCCGCCGACGCCCGCGGCAACATCACCAGTCACCGGGCCCGCTCCACCGTCGCCAGCCAGCTCTACAACGCGAAAGAACCCATGACCCTGTTCGAGCTGCAGGCCTGGCTCGGACACCGCTCCCCGGAATCCACCTAGCACTACGCGAAGATCAGCCCCCAATACCCTGACCAAGGCATACGAGGACGCCGGGTACTTCGCCCGCAACGTCCGCACCATCGAAGTCCTCGTCGACCGCGACGCAGTCCAAGCAGGCGCAGCCGCAGCCGGTGAACCGTGGCAGCACTACGACCTCGGACACGGCTACTGCACGTACACGTTCTTCGAACAGTGCCCGCACCGCATGGCCTGCGCCCGCTGCGACTTCTACACCCCGAAGGACTCCAGCAAAGGCCAGCTTCTCGAAGCGAAGGACAACCTCCAGCGCATGCTGGCCACGATCCCACTGACCGACGAAGAACGGGCCGCGGTCGACGACGGTCAGACCGCACTCGACCAGCTCCTGCAACGTCTCGTTGACGTGCCTAGTCCCTCAGGCCCCACGCCGCGTGAGCTGCTGCCGATCGTCGAGGTCCGGCGGGACGCCGACGATGACCGGTGGCCCGGTCGCCGGGGCTACTTGTCACCCGGTTCGCCGCTCGTCAACGGCACGCGCTGACAGGGAGCTTGGTGAAGCGCATGCCCGGGTGACGGGTCATCGAGCGGTGAGGACGTGCGCCCACGGCTCATCGATGTCGGCCAGACCCAGCACGGCGACGACGTTGTCGAGCATGCCGGCGCCGAACCAGCGCCGCACGGCCTCGTCGTCGCCCAGCAGCTGCCGGACGGTGTCGACCTGCTTGGCGTAGCAACGGCGCACGGCCTGTGCCACCAGCGGCTCGCCGACGGCACAGTTCGCGTGCATGAGGAAACGCAGGATGTTCCGGTCCGCGACGAGCGCGGCGTAGGCGCCGCGTGCGGCATCCAACGCCGCTTCGGGCGACAGTCCGGCCCCACCCGACGCCGGCGAGTGCGCGACCAGCGTGTCGGTCATGACGACGGACACGTGGTCGACCGCCGCCGCGAACAAAGCTTCCTTGTTCGGGTACAGGCGGTAGAGGTACGGCTGAGAGACGCCGACCCACGCTGCGATCTCGTGCGTCGTCGTACCGTAGAAACCCTTTTGCGCGAAGCAGTCGACCGCGGCGGCCATGATGGCCCGACGGCGTTCGTCGCTCTTCGTGCTGGTACCGGCGGCAGGCATGGGCGTCAGTCAAACATGGCTCCCCTCAGCGCCCAAACGTCACGCTGAGGTCGGAGTCGGACGGGACGTTGTCGGGCGTGAGTGCCTCGATCGCCACCAGCGGGTTCCAGTAGTCCAGGTAGTGGGTGATGCGGCCGTCGTCATCGGTGCGGACGACGGAGATGCAGGTCTGCTCGTACGGCTTGCCGGTCGGCAGCGCCGTTCCCTTCGAGCGGAACTCGGCGATCACCAGACTCGGATCGACCGTGTCATGGAAGACCAGGTCGACGAACTCCACGTCGAAGGTCTCGGGAAAGTTGCTCATGTGCGCGACCAGTGCGTCGCGCCCCGTCACCTGCTGGGGCACGCCGGCCGGCGCGTACGGGAACTCGAGCACCGCGTCCGGGGCGAACAGCTCCACCCATTCCTCGACACGCCCCGCGGCGGTGAGGCGCAGGTGCTCGGCCAGGGCGTGCTGGGCGGCGGCCCGGCGGGCGGCGTCGTCTTCCTTAACTGTCATCTTCACTCCTATGTTAGTGGTCGACCTATAACCTACCATGCCACGAACGGTTGCCAGGAGTCGAGCAGAGGAAGCGCCAGGGGATCCCGGTCCGGTCCACGTCGAGGGTGGCGTCCAGAAAAGCGGAAGGCTCACCTTCCCAGGACGCTCCACACGACGATGATTTGGGTGCCCACGGCGGTCGGGGCCTCACGGCTGCCAGCAACTACCGGGTCCCTCACGACCTGAGTCCGGTGCTACTGAGGACGCTTGACGAACTTGATTCCACAGAATGCGCACCTGGCACCTGCTGTGGGTGCGACGGATCGACGCCAAGATCGAGGCCCTGGTGAAGCGGCAGGCCGAAGCCGAGCGCGGCCGCCGCGAGCGGCCGCTCCCGCCGGAGTGGATCGTCGAACTCGGCATCGGCACGGGACGCCCCCCCCGTCCAGGTCCACGCCGGCAACTGCCACATGGCGGGCAAGCGACGCCGGGCCAGGGCCGCGACGAGGCCCGCCGCCTGCTCGCCACCGGCCTGCACGCCTGCACCCACTGCACCCCCGACACCCAGCTGAACATCCTCGACTTACCCACCCACCGCCCGCGCCCGGAAGTCTCCGGGTGGCGGTCGAACAGCCGTGCCGTACCGCCCGCTATCCTGCCGAACGGGCGATGTGTACCAATCGCCCAGAACAGGACGACCTCCCCGATGACCACTCCCCCACCCCCGATCTCGGACCCCGACCCCTGCGCCCCGGTCTGCCCCGGCGACAAGGTCGGCCCCTGCGCCGTCTGCCAGCGCAAGACCCACAAGTACGGCCCCGGCGGCAGCCCCCTCTGTCAGTGGTGCGTAGCCCCCGTACAGGAGCAGTGGGGACCTGGCGTACGCCACACCAGCACCCGCGCCTAACAATCCGGCGGAAGCCCCCGAGCGCCGGCCCGCTTTGCCCGCCCGTCGCGACCGGCTGCCGGATTGCCCCGGTGTGCTAGACAGGGAGCAACCAAAGGGGAATTTTGCAGCAGCTCACGCTCGGAATCATGTCGCAGACCCGCAAGGAAAACGAGCATCGTCTGCCCGTTCACCCCGCTCATTTCGACCGCATCGACGCCGGTATCCGCAAGCGCATCTACCTCCAGGAAAACTACGGAGAGCATTTCGGCGTCCCGGACAGCCGGCTCGCCCCGCTCATCGCGGGCTTCCGCACACGCGAGGAACTCATCGCCGACTGCGATGTCATTCTGCTGGCCAAACCGCTCCAGGAGGACCTGGCGGAACTACGCGAGGGTCAGGTCTTGTGGGGCTGGCCGCACTGTGTCCAGGACGAGAGGCTCACCCAGACAGCCATCGATCGGCGGCTGACTTTGATCGCCTTCGAAGCGATGAACCACTGGACCCGCAGCGGCGCCTTCAACCTGCACGTCTTCCACAAGAACAACGAGCTGGCCGGGTACTCCTCGGTCCTTCACGCCATGCAGCTGACCGGTGTGACAGGCGACTACGGGCGGCGCCAGCGTGCCGTGGTCATCGGCTTCGGCGCGACCGCCCGCGGCGCGGTGACCGCGCTCAGCGCCCTGGGCGTACACGACGTCGACGTGCTCACCGCGCGTGGCGTCACCGCCGTCAGCTCCCCCATCCACTCCGCGCGGATCGTCCACTTCGACCACGACAAGGCCGACGACACCCTCGACCCGCGACGCAGCATCGCCCTCACCGAGGACGGCCCACTGCCGCTGGCCGAGTTCCTGGCCGGGCACAACATCATCGTCAACTGCGTGCTGCAGGACCCCGCCGCGCCGCTGATGTTCTTGATAGACGAGGACCTGCCCAAGCTGGCCCCGGGCACCCTGGTCATCGACGTCTCCTGCGACGAGGGCATGGGCTTCGACTGGGCCCGGCCCACCACCTTCACCGAGCCGATGTTCACCGTCGGCGACCACGTCAGGTACTACGGCGTGGACCACAGCCCCTCCTATCTGTGGAACTCCGCGACCTGGGAGAACAGCGAGGCCCTTCTGCCCTATCTGGACGTCGTGCTCCAGGGCCCCGACGGCTGGGACGCCGACGACACGATCCGGCACGCCATCGAGATCCGCCAGGGCGTCGTCCAGAACCCCAAGGTTCTCGCTTTCCAGCACCGCACCGCAAAGTACCCGCACGCCCACGAGGAGACCCAGACCCGGGCGGCGTCGCGGCCGTAGCGGCAGGGCATCCGGTGCTCAGCCGTCCTCCGACCACTGTCTCGAGCCTCCGCGTGGCGGGCGCCTCGCGGAGGAGTGCGGATCCGGCTCGCCCTGAGAGCTCCGAGACACTCGGCGATCTCGTCCCGCTCGTCCGACGGGAACAGCGGTCCCGGATTCGGGGCGCGGCATCCTGTGATGCCGCAGGGCTGGTCCGCTGAGTGTGGGGCGCGCGTCCGCTCGTACATCATCAAGTGCGCTTTCTGCGCGTCGTGCCGGATGTGCGGATCGGCATGGCCCTCAGCTGTGCAGCCGGTCAACGCTCGGTGTCGGCCCGCGTCAACGCGATGCCGCTTGCGAGCACACGGGGTTGTGACACGGGCGGAAGTTAGCGGAAACGGCGAGTAGTTTCCGTATGCCGGAACTGGGACTGGCCCGCCCCGGGCCGTCTCCTCGTGTTCGGGTCTACCGGCCCACCCTCCTTCCGCACCACGCGACCCGTCCTCACAGGGCAACCCGTGAGCCCGGCCGCCATCCGCATCCAGGCCGAGGAGTCACGTATGCCGCTCCGTCCGACCACGTCCACGAGGGTCACACCGTCCCGCTGCCCCAGGGCTACGAAAGGGACGTCCCCCTTCCTGGCGCTGTGCCACCTCGCCCTCGCCCTGCTCTCGTTCGGCGAGAGCGGGCACAACCGCCACCACGCTGACCCCACCAGCGCCCGCCACGGGGTCGACCGCGGCCGGCTCGACCCGTCGGCCGCCGTCATCCGCGTCCTCGAACGCCTCAGCTGGGTGCACGACGTCCGTCGACCGAGTCCGGCCCGCATCGCCGCCCGCCGCGCCTGACATCAACCATTCGTCCATTTACGGCAGTTGGCAGGAGCTCTCATGACCACCGCGCTACAACCCCCGCTTTCCTCCCATCCTCTCCTGCGCCTGCGCCTGGCACCTCACGGCGGCATGCCCCGCGCCATCGATGGAGCGTGGTGGCCCCGTTCGTACGACCTGCTCGCCGAACTACCCCAACTGCTCGCCGGGGTGCCGCGCGCGTGGGGCCATATCACCAGCGTCACGGTCAACGGGGCGACCTGGTCTGCGGTGCCCGGCCGGATGCTCGTCTCCAACCAGGTCGTCAGGCTGGACAGGACCCTCACGGCATCCGCCGCGCACACCATCGTCCTTCTCGCGCCCGTCCAGGGGCGCTGGGACCTGACGGTCGTGCCGCCGATTACGACCGAGGAGGCCACGGAACCGCTCATGGCGGCCGGGGCGGCGGGCGGTCAGGCGTAAGAAGCTGCGAAGAAGACTCGGTGTTGATCTCGTGGGACCGGGCAGGGGTCAAGCGCGTGCGGCGAGCGGTCCGGTGCGGACTACGCTGCCCAGCACGGACAGAGGCCGATGCTGTACGGACCCGTTCGCGGCGCAGATCATCTTCGGCGCCTTCGACACCCCGGCGCCGGCACCGGACTGGCACGACGGCCGCCTCGGCTGACCGGCGTCAAGTCTTCGGCGCTACCCGGTCGGTACCGGTGTCGATGAGGATCTGTTCGGCTCGCGTGATGTTGTCGGCGCGGACGGCATCAGCCATCGCGGTGCGTGCCGCCTCGGCCGTCGCATGCGGCGGGATGACGAGGAGGGAGAAGTAGTCCTGATCGCCCCTTGTGACGAGGACGGTGTCGTCGCCGACCGGGAAGGAGTCGATATGGACGACGCGGTCGTCGACGAGCAGTCGCGTCGGCAGCGCGTCCCAGGCTCCGGCGTCCAGGCCGACGCGCGTGAGCGGCCCGAGGTGCTCGGTCAGTGCGGTGATCAGGGCGGGAAGCTCTGCTGCGATATCACGGGAGCACGGCCACCACGCCCCGTCGAGAACGCCCCGCCGGTCATGCGTGGTCTGTAGCCGTACGACGGCCGTCCCCGGCTTCACCGCCTGGTGGACGGCGTCCGGCAGGAGCCTGGTCACACGCGGGGAACCGGAGTCGGGCATGACACTCGCCTGTCTGCGAGGAATGCGGCTTGACTTACCCTTTCCATGGTACTCCGCGGCCCGCAAGCGTCGGAAAGCTCGCTGGTCACACGGGCCGGAGTAGGGTGAAAGATCCAGTCCAAGGATCCATGCCCATGCGGGAACAATGAGGTCGTCATGCAGCCCAAGGAGACTCCCCCCGACGGACACGCCGACGTACGTATCGTCGCCGCCTCCCCCGAGGCCGCCCGCCGGGTCGCGGAGGTTCTCCGTCACTGCTTCGCCACCACAGAACAATGCAGCTATCCCGCGGACGCCGAGGGAGGGACCCGCCTCGAGCTCACTGTAGACACCACCAGCGCGGCAGAACCGGCACGGTCCTGGCTACAGACCAGCCGCTCCTCGGGCAAGGACGGCCGCCGGAAGTGAGGGGATCTCCGGGAGCGGTCCATTCGGCCTCTTCGAGGAGTAGCGTGAACCCATCGGGAGCACTTCGCGCACCGGCCCCGATACCGGTGTCGTTCCTGGTGAGCAACGGCACCGGGCAACTGCTCACACGCAGGGGTCCGGAGACGGGTTCGCACGATGTCCGCGATCACCGACCATCCCTCGCCGCGCGCCGTGCCCTTCAGGGCCCCGACCGCACGCCTCGCCCTCAAACCCATGAGCCCCTCCCCGGGACAGGTCGAGCTGGACGGCGCCTGGTGGCCCCGCTCCCGTGACCTGAGCCACGAACTCCCCGCGCTGGCCGACGTACTGGACCCGCTGTGGGGGCGGATCACCCGTATCGCCGTCAACCCCCGCTACTGGCCGATCATCCCGCAACGGATTTTCGTCAACGGCCATGTGGTCAAGGTCGGTTGGTTCACCACGGAGCTGGACCCGCACAAGATCCTGCTGCTTTCCGGAACCTCGGGCCGCTGGGATCTCCTGGTGATACCCCCGGAGGCCAGCGACCCATCGGCCGCCCGGCTGATGGCCGCCGCGAGCGCGAGCACCGCCCCACAATCGACCGCGACCGCTCTCATGACGGCGGAACTGACAGACGCCCCCTCCGCATCGGCCGACGCCGACACCGGACGGCCCGACCGGCTGGCGGCGGAGACGCGGCCATATGCGCCGCCACCTCGGCCATAACGAGGCGGCCCGGATCGCGTGGCCACCGCGTCGACACGAACCATCGCCGGAGGCGGAAAGGCCGCACGGTGCCGAGCCATGCGGGAACACACGGCGAAGCATTCCGCCATTCCGCCTCGCCCGGTTCCCGCGAGAACCCACCCACCGGACAACAGCGAGAGCCGGCCATGACCGTTGCACGGAGCATCTGCAACCAGGCGCAGACGGTGAAGGGCAGGATCACGCAAGAGCTCGGCCCGGTCACCCGCACCAGGCGACTGCAACGCCGAGCAGGAACGACCGCGTCTCCGGAAGCCTGAAACAGGCCCTGGAGAAGACCAAGCACGCCTTCAGGCGGAACGGAAGTGGCCCCCCAAGATGTACGACCAGACACGCGCCCGGCAGTCCGCCGGCCCGACTCCGGGCCCGGCCGGACGCCGCAGCCCGAACCCGGAGCCGCTGCTCCCGTCGGACGAACAGGACAAGATCGTCCACAGCCTCCGGCACGCCCTCAAAACCTTCGCCGACACCCCGCTCGACGTGCTGGAGGAGGCCGAGAGCGCCTACGACGAAGCCACCGCCCAACTCGTGAACGCCCTCGCAGAACGACGGCGTCTCCAGCGCGTCGGCTGGCAGGACCAGAACCCCGACGCACAGTCCGAAGAACTTCGGCACGCACTGAGGCAGTACCGGGAGATCACCCAGAGACTGCTCCACATCTAGGCGGCCACTACTCCGCGTCGCGGCCGAGCGCGGAGTAGTGTCGACAGTACCGAGGGCATTTCGCACACTGGCTTCCACGCCGGGTCGTTCTCGGCGAGAGATGAAACCCGGGCCGCCGCAGAAGCGGCCCGGAGACGGGTCCGCATCATGTCGGCGACCTTGCACCCCACCCTGCCGCACCCCGAGCCCGCCGCAACCTCAGCAGCGCGTCTCGCCCTGAAGACGGATGGCGCCTCCCGTGGCCTCCTCGACGGTGCCTGGTGGCCCCGCTCCCGAGACCTGCTGAGTGAACTGCCCGCGCTGACCGACGTGTTGGACCCCTTGTGGGGCCGCATCACGCGCATCGCCGTCAACCCGAAGTACTGGCCCGTCATCCCACGCCAGGTTCCCGTGGACGGCCACATCGTCAAGGTCGGTTGGTTCACCCCGGAAATCGACCCGCACAAGCTGCTGCTGCTCTCCTACGGCACCGGCCGCTGGGACCTGCTGATCATCCCGCCAGAAACCGGAGCGAAGTCGGCTGCCCGGCTGATGGCAGCCGCGTCCAACTACGACGGCCCGCCCGCGACCGCGAGCGCGCTCATCGCCGCGGACGAGGCCCGGCCCGGTCTCGTCCGCAGCGACGAGCCACTGGACCCGGACGAGGCATGGGAATACGAGGGCGGCGCCTCGGTGCCCGCGGCCGTCCCGCATCAGCCCAGTCCGCCCAAGCGCGTGATCGTCAGTATGTGAGACGGCCGCCATGAACACCTTCCTGACAGCCTCCGCCTTCATCGTCCTCATCGCAGCGGCGGCATACGTGATCCACCGGCTCAACATCGAGCACGCCGACAGGATCGCCGTGCACCGCTACAGCGCCCCCCTGCCCGGCCGGCACGGACGCGGCACGCCCCCCACCCCCGGTAGAAGCCGGCCGGTCCAAGTCGCCAACCTCCGGCGAGCAACGGGACCACCGCGACGGGGACCGTGGCCGCTTCCCACCGCACCGCCGACGCAGCCCTACCACTCACCACAAGTGACCAGCCGGTTTCCGTCACCAGGCCCCGAATCTGCGAGTGGCGGCCGAGGCCCATGAACCGAGGCATCATGACCCTTCCGCAGCTGAACATCTACCGGCACGACCGGGGCACGCGAGCACTGATCACCCTGGCCGGCGAGATCGACCCGGTCACCGCGCCCCAGGTGCGGACCGCCCTGGAGCAGTGCCTGTATGACGGCATCACCACCATCGACGTCGACCTGACCACCGTCGGCCTCTGCGACACCAGCGGCCTGCGCGTCTTCCTCGACGCTTCGCGGCACGCCGCCGAAACTCACACGTCCCTGCGACTGCACTACCCGTCCCCGCAGACCGCACGACTCCTCGTGGACACCGGCTCCGATCGAATGCTCCTCTGTTGACTTCTCCCCCAGCTGAAGCAGGGAGATTCTTCCCTCGCGGGTTGAGCTTTCTGCTTCTCAGACAGCAGCTGCCCCGAACCAACGGCAAGGGACGTGGGTACGCCCAGCAGTCTTACGCCAGCTCCACAGACCTGACATCCCGCCAGCCCGGCGGTAGGCCCGGCCAGCTTGGTCA
>NZ_JBSFDB010000115.1:0-10058 GCF_053593695.1 Streptomyces sp. NPDC002144 | reverse complement strand
TGTACACCAGGCGGACGCAGCCGAACGTGCGCGACAGCTCCGCCGCCTGCCCGTCCGTGGGGTAGAAGCGGTACTTGAACGCCCGCTTGACCTGCCGCGCCATACCTCACACCCTATCAGCTCCCGTGTGAGTCATAAGTGTCGGCCGGCTGCCGGCGAACGCCGGTCCGCCCTGGCGGCGAACCGGCTCCTCCTGCCCTGCTCCGCAGGATCTTCGTTTCCTCCCCCGGCTGAAGCCGGGGGTATCCACGAAGGAGAGACCGATGACCGATGACAGCTCAAGTCGCCATGCGCGGGCACGTTGCGGACGCGATGGTCACCTGCCCCAAGACCCTGGGTCCGCATGCCGACGCGGGCGACGTCCGCACCCTCTTCGACGACGACCACGTCCACATGGCCCTGGTCGTCGCGCCGGACGGACGGCTCCTCACCACAATCGAGTGGCCGGACATCCCCCCCGGCCGCCCTGGCTTCCACGCCCGCCACGGAGTTCGGAACCCTCGACGGCAGAACGGTGTCGGCCTCGGACCCACTGCACACCGCCACCACCCGCATGGCACTCGACGGGCGCCGCCGACTGGCGGTGACCGACGGCTGCGGCCGCCTGCTCGGGCTGCTGTGCCTGAAGCGGAGCGGCAACGGCTACTGCTCGGACGAAGGCATCCGTGCCCGCGCCGATGAACGGGAACGCACGCGCTCGTCACCCATGTTCGCGCGTGGCTTGAGTTTCTGAGGATGGTGAGCTGATCACCGAGTACCCAGAAGGCCCCGGGTCGATGACCGTGCACGACAGCCGGTAGGGCTGTGAGACTCGATCCGGCGCCCAAGCGCCTTTGCCTCAACTCTTCGCCGAACTCGCTGGACGGCTGCAGCACGGAAACCTCCAGGACCGCCCACCCAGTGCAGAGGATTGCTGCACGAGAGGATGCGGTACCCCTGACCGGGCGGACAAGGCAAATGGCACTGTTTCCCGTTTCCTCTCCGCAGACGGGAGGCACTACTCGCGACGAATGGACCCGCCGGGTGGACAGCCGCCCGGCCGGGGCGCAGCGCAGAGCCGTGAACCCTGGGCTCAGCTCAACCTGGCCGTGGGTGATCCCTCACCCGTCGCTTGAAACGTCGAGGTACGCGCGACCGAAAATCCCGAGAACCCGGCGGCCAGCATTAGCCTGATTCCCGTCCTGCTTTGCACCGTGCGCTGCGAGGGCCCGCCGGCCCTTCCCGCCGGTGGCTCCTCGGTGCTCGGAGCGGTCCAGGAGTGCGTCAGGGGCAAGCCGCTCGATCGGCAGCAGACGCGGGCGGCTCACGTCGTCGTCGGCGTGCTCCTGGTGGTGCTCGGGCCGTCCCGAGGCGGCGGCGCGCGGTGCACATGAAGGATCTTGCCCCCTCAGGCTCGGGACCGCCGACCGCTCGACAGCAACCGCTTTACGCCACCGTCAACCGGTGGCTACTCTGCAACCATGACCGTCACCACCATGACCTTGCGCATCCCCGAAGACCTCGCGCCCGCGATCAAGGCGGCCGCCATCGAGGCCGGCCTGAGCGTGAACGCCTACGTGGTGCGCGCCGCGCGCCGCGCCGCCACCCTCGATGCCGGTCGGCAGCTTGCCGCGCTCGGCCTCGGCGACGACCTGGCGGGCGAGGGCGACACCCTGTGAACCGTGGGGAAATCTGGACTCTGGCCGATGGCCGCAACGTCCTGATCATCAGCCTGACCCGCCTCGAAGAGACGTACGGCGCCCTCCTCGGGATCGTGCTGCACGACAGCGGGAAGTACCCGGACACGGCCATGTCGGTGGTGATCAGCGACCCGATCCCGTGCACGGCGGTCGCCGTCAACATCACCCAGCTGCGGGTCAACCGGTTCGAGGGCGCGAAGCTCATCGGCCCCGTCGACCCTGCGGCCATGGCCCGGGTGGACCAGGCCCTGCGCGCCGTCCAGGACCTGTAGCCGCCGCCCACCGAGGGCGTCGCCCGATTCAACCGGTCAAACCAACAGTGCTGGTTGAAGACGGTTTACCGGGACGCAGTTCGCCATGGTCCGCCGCAGCAGCGACCACATCCCCTCCGCCTGGTTCAACACGGGCGCACGAGCCGGCAGTTGGAACGCTGCAGCCACGCCCTGTTCGCCTCGGTGAGGTCCGCCGGCTCCTCCGTCAGATGCCGGCTCAGGTTGTCCCGGCACCACACCAGCGGGGCGTCCAACTGCCTGTGAACGGTGATGATCAGGTCACAGTAGTCGCGCCCGGCGAAGGTCTTTGGCTCGCCCGCGCGGCCGTGGTACACGTGCTGCCGGTACACCAGGCGCGCTCGGTGGCCGGGACGGAAGCAGACCCCGCCCGCGACGTTGACCAGGCCCTGGTCCCGGCCGCGTCTCGTCCTCGTGGTGTCCGGCATGCCGAACAGGCCCAGTGCTCCCAGGCGGTACGGCGCTCCAGGTCCTTGATCCCCCCGGCGTCCCGCTCTCCGGGTACAGCGTGATCATCGGCGTCGGCCGGACCTCGGATGTCGCCCCGCAAAGGGGCCCTGGCCCTGGGCCCTGTGCCCCCCGTGGCCGCGTCATTCCTGCGTAACGCGGCGATCGTCTGGCCGAAACTAATTTCCACATAATCACCGTGTACGGAATGCCAGAAATATTGCGGCTACTTGCCCATACACCACTTCATCTGGCTTGGGGGGTCAATGGCTGACAGTACGCCCATAAGTCCGCAAAAACCGACAGTAATCATCGGCCCGGTCACCGCGAAGCCCTACGCATGGCCGTACGACACATCCGTGCCCGCCGACCGTGTCGCCGTGCTCTGCATCGACTGGCAGACGGACTTCTGCGGACCCGGCGGTTACGTGGACACGATGGGATACGACATCTCGCTGACCCGGGCCGGGCTCCCGGCGACGCAGAAGCTGCTCGCGCACGCCCGCAGCACGGGCATGCTCGTGGTCCACACCCGTGAGGGGCACGCCCCCGATCTGGCGGACCTGCCGGCGAACAAGCGCTGGCGGTCCGCGCAGATCGGCGCCGAGATCGGCGCCGCCGGACCGTGCGGCCGCATTCTGGTCCGGGGAGAACCCGGCTGGGAGATCGTGCCCGAAGTGGCCCCGCTTCCCGGTGAGGTGATCGTGGACAAGCCGGGCAAGGGGGCGTTCTACGCCACCAACCTCGACCTCGTACTGCGCACCCGGGGCATCACCCATCTGGTCCTCACCGGCATCACCACGGACGTGTGCGTCCACACCACCATGCGCGAGGCCAACGACCGCGGCTACGAATGTCTGATCCTCTCCGACTGCACCGGCGCGACGGACCCTTCGAACCATGAAGCCGCGCTGCACATGGTGACCATGCAGGGCGGCGTCTTCGGATGCGTCTCCACCGCCGACGACCTGATCACCGCCACGACTTGGGCCACCTCCTGAGCTGACCCACCGGACGGGCCCCTGCACCGCTCAAACAGTCCTGCACATCCGGGCGCATGGTCCCAATCCGCCCGAGCCGACCGCGTCGACTCCCCTTCCCATCGACGAAAGCAGGAACCGCCATGGCAGTTGCGGAATCGCTCAGTGTCGAGGCCGCCCCGTACGCGTTCACCTTCGACCCCGCCGAGACGGCACTCGTTCTCATCGACATGCAGCGGGACTTCCTCGAACCCGGCGGATTCGGCGAGAGCCTGGGCAATGACGTGGAACAACTGCGGAGAACCATCGCTCCGCTGCGGGCCGTACTCGACGCCTGCCGCGCCGCGGGCATGGCGGTCATGCACACCCGCGAGGGACACCTGCCGGACCTGTCCGACTGTCCCCCCAGCAAGCTGCTGCGAGGAAACCCCAGCATGCGCATCGGCGACCCGGGCCCCAAGGGCCGAATACTGGTCCGCGGCGAGGAGGGCCACGACATCATCGAGGAGCTCTACCCGGTGGCGGGTGAGCCCGTGATCGACAAGCCGGGCAAAGGCGCCTTCTACGCCACCGACTTCGGTGAACTGCTCACCGCCCGCGGCATCCGCCGTCTCATCGTCACCGGCGTCACCACCGAAGTGTGTGTGCACACGACGGTCCGCGAAGCCAACGACCGTGGATACGAATGCCTGGTGCTGTCCGACTGCGTCGGCAGTTACTTCCCCCAATTCCAGCAGGCGGGCCTCGAGATGGTGGCCGCTCAGGGCGGCATCTTCGGCTGGACCGCGGAGTCGGCCGCGTTCCTGACGGCACTGGCCACCGCGGCGTCCGTCGGCCCCGACGATCCGGAAACCGCCCGCGAACCGGCGCCACAGCCGCACTGACAGGGCCACCACCGCCCGGCCGCCGCGCCCCAGCCTCCCCGACCGCCCCGGCCTCCCCGACCGCCCCGGCCTCCCCGACCGCCCCGGCCGCCCCGACCGCACCGCCACCTCGACGGTGCCCACTGCCCACCAGTGTCCCCTTTACCCAGGCGTACCCCGCGCCGGAATCCACCGCTCCACCCGACGAAGGGTGATCCCACCATGCTGTCACTCCGCCGCACCGCCCCCGCCGAGACCCCACCCCTACCCCTCCCGCTGTGGGTACGCGGCGACACCAACGCGTTCTTCGGACTGGCCGTCAACGTCCTGGTCAATGTGCTCACGTTGACCGGGTTGTGCCTGGGCGTCGTCAAAATTCCGGAGGACGACGTCTTCCACACCATCCTGCCGGCGCTGGGCATCGCCCTGATCGCGGGCAACATCTACTACGCCTACCTCGGCCGCCGACTCGCACGGCGGGAGGGCCGACAGGACGTCACCGCGATGCCCTACGGGCCGAGCGTGCCGCACATGTTCATCGTCGTGTTCGTCATCATGCTGCCGACCTACCTCAAGACCAAGGATCCGCTGCTGGCGTGGAAGGCCGGTATCGCCTGGGCCTTCATCATCGGCGTCATCGTCCTCATCGGGGCCTTCGTGGGCCCGTACATCCGCCGGTACGCACCCAGGGCCGCCCTGCTCGGCACCCTCGCCGGTATCTCCGTCTCCTTCATCTCCATGCGGCCCGCCGGCCAGATGTGGGACCACCTGTGGATCGCCCTGCCGGTCTTCCTGCTGCTCCTGATCGGCCTCATGACCGATCTGAAGCTGCCCGGCAACATCCCCATCGGACTCGCCGCCCTCCTGGTGGGCACCGCGATCGGCTGGGTCGGCGGAGCGATGGACGGCTCCGCGGTCTCAGCCGCGGCCGACGACATCACCCTCGCCCTCCCGGGCCTCCACCTCGACACGCTGTTCTCCGGTCTCTCGGACGTCGCACCGCTGCTCGCCACCGCCATCCCGCTGGGCGTCTACAACTTCACCGAGGGCATGAGCAACGTCGAGAGCGCCGCTGCCGCCGGGGACAACTACAACCTGCGTTCGGTACTGCTGGCCGACGGCGCGGGCGCCGTCATCGGCTCGGCCCTCGGCTCACCCTTCCCGCCCGCCGTGTACGTCGGCCACCCCGGATGGAAGAAGGCCGGCGGCCGCACCGGCTACTCGCTGGCCACCGGCGCGGTCATCGCCCTGATGTGCTTCCTGGGCATGTTCAGCCTGTTGGGTGCGATCTTCCCGGTCGCCGCCATCGTGCCCATCCTGCTGTACATCGGCCTGCTCATCGGCGCCCAGGCCTTCCAGCTGTCACCCAAGGCACACGCCGCAGCCGTCGTCGCCGCACTCGTACCAAACCTGGCCTCCTGGGCCGTCGGCCAGATCGACAACGCACTCGCGGCCGCCGGCACCAACGCCTCCAAGGTCGGGGAAGCGGGTCTGGAGTCGTCAGGTGTCGTCTACCACGGGCTGATGGTCCTCGGCCAAGGCGCGATCCTGGCGGGCCTGATCCTCGGCGCGCTCGTCGCCTTCGTCATCGACAAACGGTTCATCCCAGCGGCAGCGGTGGCCCTGGCCGGAGCGGCGCTCTCCTTCATCGGGCTCATCCACGCCCCGAAAGTCGACTGGAACGCCAGCGGAAGCGTCAGCCTCGGTTACCTCTTCGCCGCCGTCCTGTGCGGAGCCTTCGCCCTGACCCGGCCGACGCCCCGCGTGCCGGACGCCGAGGAACTGGAACTCGAGCGGCTGCACGGCGGCGGCTCCTCCGCGGCTGCGGCGCCAGAGCTTGTGGCCGAGCAGGGACCTGACCCGGTCCCGGAAACCGCGCCGGCCGGCGTCGGCGTCCTGCCGGACGCGACCACCGAGACCGCCGAGCCGGACAAATCGGTGGCCACCGACTGACGATGGCCCACCACAACTGACGACGACTGAAGGCGACTTCCGTGCGGCCGGGTGACCACCTGGCTGCACGGCCGCGCGAGGACGGACCGGACCCATGACCAACGGAGAGCGGATGGATGTGGACCTGCCACAGACGGTCGCCGAAGTGACGGCGGCCTTCGCCGGCTACGAGGAAGCCCTGGTCACCGACGACCACGAAGGCGTCACCGGGTACTTCTGGACCTCACCCGACACGGTCCGCTTCGGTATCGCCGACCGGCAGGCCGGGATCGAGGAAATCCGGGACTGGCGACGGCAACAACCGCCGCTTCCCCCGGGCAGAAAACTCTTCGACACCAGAATCAGCACGTTCGGGACCGACTACGCGGTGGTCACCACCCTGTTCGCTTACCCCGGGGGTAACGCCGTCGGCCGCCAGACGCAGTCGTGGACTCGCTTCCCCGCAGGCTGGCGCATTGTCAGCGCCCATGTGTCGGAAGTGCCGGACGAGACCTCCCGGCCGGACGCGTGAAGGGGCTTGGCGGCCATGCCGACGAGACAGGCCGCCTGACACCTCCCGGGGACGGTGACCGGATCGCCCCAGTCCCAGTGCGACGGCGGATGTTCGCCGCAGACGACCACAGGCGGCTGCGCCGAGTGTTGCCGGTGCTGCTGACCGGAGCCCAGGACGCCGCACCGCAGCCCGCTCACCATTCCGGTCGCGGAGAAGAAGCTGCAGTGGGTCGAGAACACGACCGCACGCCGGGATGGTTACCTCGAGTTCCAGCGTCGTCCGCAGCCGATGCTGGAGTGGTTCGACGCGCCCATGAACTGACCAGGGGCGACCCCGTTCCGGGCGCACCGCACGTGCGGCCGGTGAGCCTTCACGTGCGGGAAAGCCCGGCCAGAGCCGGTAGCGGTGGCGGCAGGCGCCCACGGGGCGCAGGACGTGGGAGAGTTGGGTCCAGGGCTGGTGGGTGCAGGTGATGTGGAGGACGGCCTCCAGGAGTTGGCGTTCGTTGCGGCGGCGGCACCTGCGCTCGTTGCCCGGTGCAGCCTCAAGCCGGCAGGCGGCCGCCACCCGGTGCACGAACGACCACGTCCCGCCCCGCCTGTGCAGAGAAACGACATGCGGCGACTACACCAGCCCCCTGCACACCTGGATCAACACAACCGCCGGCGCCTGCTCGACCACCTCGGCGTCGGGCGGACCGCGTTGACCAGGATGCGGTCGCTGCGCAGACCCCGCCCGCCTGAGTACGGCCGCCGTGGTAAGGGAGCGGGGGCAGCAGCGGGGACAGGATCTGCCGGCGGCGGCCCACCGCCCGTAGGGCCGGCCATCCGCGGGGGACCGACGGGTGCACAGCTCACTCCCAGGCGGTGCAGGTCTCGCCGTTGAAGGTGCACGCCCTGGCCTTGGGGATGCCGTTGACCATCGACGTCCATGCGGAAAAGCTTCCCGCGTTGCCGGTGCGCTGCTTGTCACCATTCTGGTTTTCTACGTAGAAGTTGTAGCCGATACCTGACCGGGTGGTCAGCAGCGCCCAGTTGGCGTGGCACCAGCTCGAGTAGCGGAGGGTCAGGACGGCGTCGCCGTTGTTCAGCGACACGGATGCCACGCTGGAGGCGTTGCCGCCCGCACACCCCAGGTTCTGCGCGTCCTTTCCGTTGCAGCTCGATCCGTAGCAGGGCGGCGTGGGGTCGGCGTGTGCCGCGGCCGGCGCCATGAGGAGAGCTGTTGCGGTCATGGTCGCAACCGTGAGCAGAGAGGGAAGAGGCCGGTGGGTGAAACGCATGGGGGCTACCCGCTTCCTGATCGCTGAGAGGGAGGCCGTACGGCGGAGTATCCGCTCGGCGCAGGAGAGGTCTACCAACCGGCGCCGCATCCCCGGAACGCGTCCGGTGTCCCATTGAACATGGGTGAACAGATGAACAACCGAGCCCCTCACCTGACCCTGCGTTAGCATGTTCACCAGACGGTCACACGTGTGGTGGGGGCATGGCCGACCTTGACAAGAGCGATCAACAACAGCTTGATCTAGGCTCGGCGACGGCTCGGAGTTGGACCGGCCGGGCCTTCGAGGGAGAGGTAAGGCCATGACCGGCCGTCGACGTTCTCCGCTGACCGGATCCGGAGTTCAGGTCGAACTGGCCCAACGGCTCAGGAATCTCCGTGACAACAGTGGGCTGACTCTCCGCCAGTTAGCCGCGAGGTCCGGTTACTCCCACGGTGCGCTCTCCCAGGCCGAGAGCGGACGCACCGTGCCCTCCTGGGAACTCCTCACCGCCTTTGTTCAGACGTGCGGCGAAGATCCGGCGCTCTGGCGCCAACTCTGGGAGATCGCGCACGCGTCACCCTCTTCGCCGACGCGAGATGGGTCGATACCGCAGTCGCAGGGCGCGGACGCGCCGGCGACCCCGGGTTCCTCGCACGACGAACCGGTGGACCGGCTCCGCCCGCGAGGCTCCCTCCGCGTCGCAGCGCTCGTGATCGTGGCTCTCATGCTCTCGGGTGTCCTCACCTGGCTGTCACTCAGCATGCCGTGGGCGGGGGACCACACAAGCCCAGCGGCCTCAGCCCGCTCGATCGCCGCGCATGACGACACCGACCCGTATGCCGATGGATGCAAGGCCGACGAGAAGCAGCTGGACTGGCAACCGGTCTACCGCAAGAGCGGCGTCACCTTCGGAACGATCATCCTCATGTATTCACCCGCGTGCCGAGCGGCGTGGGGCTACTTGAACGCGCCCAACTCCACGGCGTGGACCATCCACATCGACACCCACCGCATTCCCGGCCGGCGGGCCATCCGATGGCAGTTCTCAGGAGATGTGGCCCTCGGTTCGTGGGGCAACGTCCTGTCCACGCTGCATGGTTGCGTGTACGCCGAGGCGTACGTCGTCCAAGGCGGGGTCGAGGGCCCCCATGCCCGCACGGCGTGCATCCAACCCACGGCGTCGAACCTCCCATGAGCCCTGCGCTGCCGCCCCGGCCGGCGGGAGGTCCATTCGAGGAAACGACCGCATGATCCGTTGGTCAGGGGTCCTGACTGGACTGAGAGCGAGGCCTGATGATCGTGCGGGGAGAGATCGGGCCCTGGTCAGCCTCGAGCGCTCGTGCCTGATGAGGTTGAACTGGTGATGTCGCCGGGTTGCTCCGGTGAGTCTGATTGGCGGGCCGGTCGCGGTGAGGCAGCCGTCCGTGACCAGAGCGTCGGCCGCCGCCGATCACCTGGTGTGCTCAGTGCGGTCGTCGTACTCTTCGCGGGCGGTGATGACTTCTTCGATGTGCACCACGGACCACTCAGTGAGCGCCTTCAGCGGTTCCCGCAGCGTCTGGCCGAGCGCGGTTAGCTCGTACTCCACGTGCGGCGGCACCTCTGGGTAGACGGTCCGGCTGACCAGCCCGTCGCGTTCGAGGGTGCGCAGCGTCTGGGTGAGCATCTTCTCGCTCACGCCCGCCAGGCCCTCCCGGAGCCGGCCGAACCGGGAGGTCCCGTTCCGGCCGAGTTCGCCGAGCACGAGGACCGCCCACTTGCTGCCGATCTGGTCGAGGAGGTCCCGCGACGGGCAGCCGCGCTCGTATGGATCGAATGACGGTATGGGCCCGGTCACGTGCTCGATGGCGGCCATGGGGTTCACCTCAATGCTATCGGTCGGGTCAGTACCCTACCAAAAGGTGGCTACTCCCCAATGGGGAGTGTGCAGGTCATTCTGTGTTGCGTCCCGCCGCGGATGGACCGCGGCAGGTGTGTGAGGCACGCGCGGGAGAAAGGAATGACCATCATGCCGATCGTCGTCACCGGAGCCACCGGCCAGCTGGGCAGGCTCACCGTCGAGGCACTGCTGCGGCGCGGGATCCCGGCC
>NZ_JBSFDB010000114.1:0-10810 GCF_053593695.1 Streptomyces sp. NPDC002144 | reverse complement strand
GCGCAGTTCAGGCCGATCATGTCGATGCCCAGCGGCTCCAGCGCGGTGAGCGCGGCACCGATCTCCGAGCCCAGCAGCATCGTGCCGGTCGTCTCGACGGTCACGGAGACGATCAGCGGGACCTCGTAGCCCGCGGTCTCCATCGCCCGGCGGGCGGCGATGACCGACGCCTTCGTCTGCAGCAGGTCCTGGGTCGTCTCCACCAGCAGGGCGTCGGCCCCGCCGGCGAGGAGGCCCTCGGCGTTCTGCTGGTAGGCGTCGCGGATGGCGCCGAAGGTCGTGTGGCCGAGGGTGGGCAGCTTGGTGCCCGGGCCCATGGAGCCCAGGACCCAGCGCTGCCGGCCGTCCCGGGCGGCGAACTCGTCCGCCGTCTCGCGGGCGATCCGGGCACCGGCCTCGGACAGCTCGGCGACGCGTTCGGCGATGTCGTACTCGCCCAGGGCGGTGAGATTGGCGCCGAAGGTGTTGGTCTCGACGCAGTCGACGCCCGCGTCGAAGTAGGCCGAATGGACCGAACGGACGATGTCGGGGCGGGTGACGTTGAGGACCTCGTTGCAGCCTTCGAGGTTCTGGAAGTCCTCGAGGGTGGGCTCCTGGGCCTGGAGCATGGTGCCCATCGCCCCGTCGGCGACCACCACCCGGGTGGCGAGGGCCTCTCGGAGCGCGGACGCACGGGTCCGGCTGTCGGCGGAAGGGGTCAGTGGCGACGAGGCCATGAAAAGGGCTCCCTTGAGTGCGACGGCTGTCGGCTTTGCGGGTTCCCCGGGTCTTCCCAGGGAGGGCGCACGCCGCCAGGGTAGCCGGGTCCCGTCCGGGATGGTCGGTCAGTCCACGGGACGGACCAGGATGGCGGCAGGTCACCGACGGGACACCAGTGACGCAACAGATGTCCACCGACCATTAGCGGTGGGTCGTCATCGACCGGTAGTGTTCGACATTGCCGAACAGCGGCAGCGGCGCCGTAACTCGGCTGTCGAAGGGGACGGAGGCAGGACGGCGATGGCACGGAACATCCAGTCGCTCGAACGGGCGGCCGCGATGCTGCGGCTGCTCGCGGGCGGCGAGCGACGGCTCGGCCTCTCGGACATCGCCTCGTCGCTGGGCCTCGCCAAAGGCACCGCCCACGGCATTCTGCGCACCCTGCAGGCCGAGGGTTTCGTCGAGCAGGACGACGCCTCCGGGCGCTATCAGCTGGGCGCCGAGCTGCTGCGCCTGGGCACCACCTATCTCGATGTGCACGAGCTGCGGGCGCGCGCCCTGGTGTGGACGGACGACCTGGCGCGGTCGAGCGGCGAGAGCGTCTATCTCGGCGTGCTGCACCAGCAGGGCGTGCTGATCGTGCACCACGTCTTCCGGCCCGACGACAGCCGGCAGGTGCTGGAGATCGGGGCGATGCAGCCGCTGCACTCCACGGCTCTGGGCAAGGTGCTGTCGGCGTACGACCCGGTGGCGCACAGCGAGGCGGTCGAGGCCGACCGCAAGCCGTTCACCGAGCGCACCACGTGCGACCTGGAGGACTTCGAGCACATCCTCGACATCACGCGCGCGCGTGGGTACGCGTCCGACGTCGAGGAGACCTGGGAGGGCGTGGCGTCGGTCGCCGCACCCATCCACGACCGGCGGCGGATGCCGGTGGGCGCGGTCGGCATCACCGGTGCGGTGGAGCGGCTGCGCCGGGACGGGGAGCTGCGTCCGGAGCTGATCGCAGCCGTGCGGGACTGCGCCCGCGCGGTCTCGCGGGACCTGGGGGCGGGGCGGTTCTGAGGGGTCGTACACCCGTCGTACGCATGTCGTACGTCTGTGCGAGCAGAGGTGAGCGAGGGCCGGGGCGCGGTGGCGTGCCCCGGCCCTTGTTGTTACTCGCCGGTACCCATCTGACCTGCAAGATCGACTGTTTGCGGCAATGAGTAACGATCGTGTTTTCGGCCGTGCTTTCGACAACAGAACTCTTGACGAGCGCGTAACGCCCCGGCAAGACTCCCGTCCATCGGTCGGCATTGTCGAACACCTACCGGCAATACGCGTTAGAGTGTGACGACGCCAAGGGCCGACACCGCTCTCATCCCCGAGGGCAGCTCGAACCTCCGGAGGGACCCGGGGTTCGGTCCCCTGGACGAAGGACAAAGGAGTCGCGGGTGTCCAGCTCCGACATCTTCATCGGCGAGACCATCGGTACCGCCATACTCATCCTGCTCGGCGGAGGCGTCTGCGCCGCCGTGACGCTGAAGGCCTCCAAGGCCCGTAACGCCGGCTGGCTCGCCATCACCTTCGGGTGGGGTTTCGCCGTACTGACGGCCGTGTACACCTCGGCGCCGCTCTCCGGCGCCCACCTCAACCCGGCCGTGACGCTCGCGCTCGCCATCAAGGACGGCGACTGGAGCAACGTCCCGGTCTACTGGGCGGGCCAGCTGCTCGGCGCCGCGATCGGTGCGACCCTGGTCTGGGTGGCCTACTACGGCCAGTTCCACGCGCACCTGACCGACCGGGAGATCGTCGGCGGTCCCGGTGCGCAGGCCACCGCGGCCAAGGCCGTCGAGGCGCAGGAGAAGGGCGCGGGCCCCGTGCTCGGCATCTTCTCCACCGGTCCGGAGATCCGGGTCGTCTGGCAGAACCTCGCCACCGAGATCATCGGCACCGTGGTACTGGTGCTCGCGGTCCTCACCCAGGGCCTCAACGACAAGGGCAACGGCCTGGGCACCCTGGGCGCCCTGATCACCTCGCTCGTGGTCGTCTCGATCGGTCTCTCCCTCGGCGGCCCGACGGGCTACGCGATCAACCCGGCCCGTGACCTGGGCCCGCGCATCGTGCACGCCCTTCTGCCCCTGCCCAACAAGGGCGGCTCCGACTGGGGCTACGCCTGGATCCCGGTGGTCGGTCCGCTCATCGGCGGCGCGATCGCTGCAGGCATCTACAACGTCGCTTTTGCTTAAAGCAACTCGGTAGACCCTCCCCCTAACTCACGGAACCCCAGGAGCACACAGTGACCGACGCGCACACCGCCGGCCCCTTCATCGCCGCCATCGACCAGGGCACCACCTCCAGCCGCTGCATCGTCTTCGACCGGGACGGCCGTATCGTCTCCGTCGACCAGAAGGAGCACGAGCAGATCTTCCCGAAGCCGGGCTGGGTCGAGCACAACGCCAACGAGATCTGGACCAACGTCCAGGAGGTCGTCGCCGGAGCCATCCAGAAGGCCGGCATCACCCGGGACGACATCAAGGCCATCGGCATCACCAACCAGCGCGAGACCACGCTGCTGTGGGACAAGAACACCGGTGAGCCGGTCCACAACGCCATCGTCTGGCAGGACACCCGCACGGACGCCCTGTGCAAGGAGCTCGGCCGCAACGTCGGCCAGGACCGCTTCCGCCGCGAGACGGGTCTCCCCCTCGCCTCCTACTTCGCCGGCCCCAAGGCCCGCTGGCTGCTCGACAACGTCGAGGGTCTGCGCGAGCGCGCCGAGCGCGGCGACATCCTCTTCGGCACCATGGACAGCTGGGTCATCTGGAACCTCACCGGTGGTGTCGACGGCGGCAAGCACTACACCGACGTCACCAACGCCTCCCGCACCCTGCTGATGAACCTCCACACGCTGGAGTGGGACGAGAAGATCGCCGAGTCGATCGGTGTGCCGCTGGCGATGCTGCCCGAGATCCGCTCCTCCTCCGAGATCTACGGCGAGGTCACCGGCGGCAAGCTGGGCGAGCTGCTCGGCGGCATCCCGGTCGCCTCCGCGCTCGGCGACCAGCAGGCGGCCCTGTTCGGCCAGACCTGCTTCTCCGAGGGCGAGGCCAAGTCCACGTACGGCACCGGCACCTTCATGCTGATGAACACCGGTGAGAAGATCATCAACTCCTACTCCGGCCTGCTGACCACGGTCGGCTACCGCATCGGCGACGACAAGCCGGTCTACGCCCTGGAGGGCTCGATCGCCGTCACCGGTTCGCTGGTGCAGTGGATGCGCGACCAGATGGGCCTGATCTCCACCGCCGCCGAGATCGAGACGCTCGCCCTGTCCGTCGAGGACAACGGCGGCGCCTACTTCGTGCCGGCCTTCTCCGGTCTGTTCGCCCCGTACTGGCGCTCCGACGCCCGCGGTGTGATCGCCGGTCTGACCCGGTACGTCACCAAGGCGCACCTGGCCCGTGCGGTCCTGGAGGCCACCGCCTGGCAGACCCGTGAGATCACGGACGCCATGACCAAGGACTCGGGCGTGGAGCTCGCGGCCCTCAAGGTCGACGGCGGCATGACCTCCAACAACCTGCTGATGCAGACCCTCTCGGACTTCCTGGACGCGCCCGTGGTGCGCCCGATGGTCGCCGAGACCACCTGCCTCGGTGCCGCCTACGCCGCCGGTCTCGCCGTCGGCTTCTGGACCAGCACCGACGACCTCCGTGCCAACTGGCGCCGGGCCGCCGAGTGGACCCCCCGCATGGACGCGGACGCCCGCGACCGTGAGTACAAGAGCTGGCTCAAGGCCGTCGAGCGGACCATGGGCTGGCTCGAGGACGACGAGAGCTGACGAGAGCTCCTGACGGCTCTCGCACGCTCTGATGAGGAGTAAGAACCCGAAATGACCAGTCAGTCCACCCTCCAGTCCGTGCCTGCCCTGGGGACGCACCCGGCCTCCGGCTCGAACCCGAGCCGGGCCGAGACCCGGGAGCAGCTCGCCAAGGCGTCGTACGACCTTCTTGTGATCGGCGGCGGCATCCTGGGCATCTCCACCGCCTGGCACGCCGCGCAGTCCGGCCTGAGGGTGGCTCTGGTCGACGCCGGTGACTTCGCCGGCGCCACCTCCTCCGCCTCCTCCAAGCTGCTCCACGGCGGTCTGCGCTATCTGCAGACCGGCGCGGTGAAGCTGGTGGCGGAGAACCACTTCGAGCGCCGTGCGGTCTCCCGCCAGGTGGCCCCCCACCTGGCGAACCCGCTCACGTTCTACCTCCCCGTGTACAAGGGCGGGCCGCACGGCGCCGCGAAGCTCGGGGCGGGCGTCTTCGCCTACTCCGCGCTCTCCGCGTTCGGCGACGGCGTCGGCCACCTCCTGTCGCCCGCGAAGGCGGCGCAGGACGTGCCCGAGCTGCGCACCGAGAACCTCAAGGCCGTCGCGGTGTACGGCGACGACCAGATGAACGACGCGCGCATGGCGCTGATGACGGTCCGCGCGGCCGTCGAGGCGGGCGCCGTCGTGCTGAACCACGCCGAGGTGACCGGCCTGAGGTTCACGCAGGGCCGGGTGACCGGGGCGGACCTGAAGGACCGCACGACGGGCGACGAGTTCGGCGTCAACGCCCGGCTGGTGCTGAACGCGACCGGCCCGTGGGTGGACCACCTGCGCCGGATGGAGGACCCGAACGCGGCCCCGTCCATCCGCCTCTCCAAGGGCGCGCACCTGGTCCTCAAGCGCACCTCCCCCTGGAAGGCGGCGCTGGCCACCCCCATCGACAAGTACCGCATCACCTTCGCCCTCCCCTGGGAGGACATGCTGCTGCTGGGCACGACCGACGAGGAGTTCGAGGGCGACCCGGCGGACGTCGCGGTCACCGAGAAGGACATAGCCCAGATCCTGGAGGAGGCCGCGTTCTCGGTCCGGGACCAGCAGCTGAGCCGTGACCTGATCACCTACTCCTTCGCGGGTCTGCGGGTGCTGCCGGGCGGTCCCGGCGACACGGCGAAGGCCAAGCGCGAGACCGTCGTCACCGAGGGCCGGGGCGGCATGCTGTCCGTCGCGGGCGGCAAGTGGACGACCTTCCGGCACATCGGCCGCACGGTCATGAAGAAGCTGGAGGCACTGCCGGGCGCCCCGCTCGGTGACGACTTCGAGCCGATCGCCTCCCTGCCGAAGAAGCTGCCGCTGCCCGGTGTCGCCAACCCGCGCGCGGTCGCCCACCGTCTGCTGGTCGACAACCCGGCGCCGGGTCCGCGGATGGCCGCCGACACGGCGAAGCACCTGGCGACGCACTACGGCTCCCTGGCCTTCGACATCGCCCGCCTGGCGAACGACAACCCGGAACTGGGCGAGCGGGTCCACCCGGACGCGCCGGAGATCTGGGCGCAGGTCGTCTACGCCCGGGACAACGAGTGGGCACAGACTCCGGACGACGTGCTGCGCCGCCGCACGACGCTGACGATCCGGGGCCTTGCCACGGACGAGGTCCGCGCCAAGGTGCAGGACCTGCTCGACAAGAAGTAACCGGCCCGCCGGGAAGGGGGCGGCTCCCCGCCGACGGAGCCGCCCCCTTCAGCGCGGTGAACCCCCATAATGTCGTCGTAAGACATCGGATGTCTTTACGGCGTGCGGGAGCGACAGGGAGGCCGGACATGGCAGTCACCGACGAGGCGATCGAGAAGATCAAGGGCATGATCGTCTCCGGCGCGCTGCGCCCCGGCGACCGGCTGCCGAAAGAGAGCGAACTCGCCTCCGAACTGGGCCTTTCCCGCAACTCACTGCGCGAGGCGGTCCGTGCCCTGTCGCTGATCCGGATCCTGGACGTGCGGCAGGGCGACGGCACGTACGTGACCAGTCTGGACCCGCAACTCCTGCTGGAGGCGCTGAGTTTCGTCGTCGACTTCCACCGGGACGACACGGTCCTGGAGTTCCTCGCGGTGCGCCGCATCCTGGAACCGGCCGCGACCGCGATGGCGGCCTCCCGGATCAGCGAGCAGCAACTGGACGCGCTGTCGGCCCAGTTGGACAAGCTGGGCGAGACGCCGTCGGTGGAGGAGCTGGTCGCCTGCGACCTGGACTTCCACCGGGGCATCGTGCAGAGCTCCGGCAACTCCGTGCTCTGCTCCCTCCTGGACGGTCTGTCGGGGCCCACCACCCGGGCCCGGATCTGGCGCGGTCTGACCCAGGAGGACGCCGTCAGCCGCACCCTGCACGAGCACCGGGCGATCCTCGCCGCCCTGCACGACCGGGACGCGGAGGCGGCCCGCTCCTGGGCGACGGTGCACATCGCGAGCGTGGAGCAGTGGCTGCGCTCGACGCTCTGAGCGGCTTCCGGGCCGGGGTGGCCCGGGGTGGCGATCTTGGGTGTTCGAGCGGCTCGGACGGGGCAGTGATCGTTCACTCCCCCGTGCAAGGGGGCTGCGGGCGCCCCCGCCGGACGCCGTAAGGTTGGTGGGTCAAGCGAGGGCACGTCGGAAGGAGGCCTGGGTGATCGAGCTCGAGGGGGTTCCCGAGCTGATCGACCCGGTCATGGTGGCCGCGTTCGAGGGCTGGAACGATGCCGGCGACGCCGCCTCCACCGCGGTCGCGCATCTGGACAGGGAGTGGAAGGGCGAGGTCTTCGCGGCGCTGGACGCCGAGGACTACTACGACTTCCAGGTGAACCGCCCCACGGTGTGGATGGACGCGGGAGTACGCAAGATCACCTGGCCGACGACGAGGTTGTCCGTCGTCCGCGTCGGCGGCGAGAAGCCGCGTGATCTCGTGCTCGTCCGCGGTATCGAACCGTCCATGCGGTGGCGCTCGTTCTGCAACGAGCTGCTGGGCTTCGCGCACGAGCTGGGCGTGGAGCTGGTGGTCGTCCTGGGCGCCCTGCTCGGTGACACCCCGCACACGCGTCCGGTCCCGATCAGCGGGACCACGTCCGACCCGGACCTGGCCCAGCGGATGGACCTGGAGGAGACCAAGTACGAGGGCCCCACGGGCATCGTCGGCGTCCTGCAGGAGGCCTGCACGCACGCCGGCGTACCGGCGGTGTCGCTGTGGGCCGCCGTACCGCACTACGTGTCGCAGCCGCCGAACCCGAAGGCGACCCTGGCCCTGCTCAACCGGCTGGAGGACCTGATCGACGTGCGCATCCCGCTGGGCGAGCTGCCCGAGGACGCGCGTGCCTGGCAGGTCGGCGTGGACCAGCTGGCGGCCGAGGACAGCGAGGTCGCCGAGTACGTCCAGACGCTGGAGGAGGCCCGGGACACCGCGGAGCTGCCGGAGGCGTCGGGCGAGGCGATCGCCCGCGAGTTCGAGCGGTATCTGCGGCGCCGGGACGGCCATACCAAACCCCCGACGACGCCGCCGAAACCGGGCGGCGAGGACGACGAGTCCTCCGAGGAGTGAGGAGAAGGGCGGTGCGCCGGGCGCACCGCCCTTCTTCGTGTCCGCGGTTCCGCGGGACCATCCGCAGCCTTTGGCCGGTTTGAGGCGTGACCTCTGTTTCCGGACGGATTGCACACGTTACCCAATTCAACTTGTTTCAAACGAAGTTGGCGAAAACGGTCTGGACGCCTCGCTCCGGGCGTGCTTGGTTGTGCAGCGACGGCGCACCCGCACGGACCGAAGGGAGCGGTACCGATGAGCGACCAGGTACAGCCGGCCGAGGGCCGGGGAGCATCCGGGCCGGGCCCCGACGGAGCGGGATTCACCTATCGCGGGGCCGAGCAGGAACTGATCGTCGTCGCCCGTCCCGAGGCCCGGCTGCGGGCCCGGGCCGAAGGCGTCCGTTCGGCGGCCGGTACCGATGTCTCCGCCCTCGACATGTTCCTCGGCGACGAACAGCTCACGCTGGAGCCGCTGTTCGGCAGCGAGGAGCGGCTGCAGCAGTCGGCCGCCGCGCCGGGCGAGCCGGACGTCCCCGACCTCACGCTGTTCTACCGGGTACGGGGCGGCGGGAGCCGGGCGCAGGAGCTGCGGGCGCGGATCGCCGCGCTGCCGGGGATCGACACGGCCTACGTCAAGCCGGGCGCCGTGCCCGCCTCGGTGGACGACGGCCGCCGGCTCAAGGAAGGCGCCCCCGTCACCCCGGACTTCAGCGGCCGTCAGGGCTGTCTGCGTCCGGCGCCGGAGGGAGTGGACGCCCACTGGGCCTGGCAGCGGCCCGGTGGGTCCGGTCAGGGGGTGACGGTCATCGACGTCGAGGGCGCCTGGCAGCTGGGCCATGAGGACCTGGCCGCCAAGCTGGCCGGCGTCGTGGTCGGCACGCCCCTGACCGACCTGGCCTGGCGCAACCACGGCACCGCCGTGATCGGCGTGATCGGCGGTGACCGGGGCGAGTCGGGCGTGAACGGCATCGTGCCGGAGGCGGTGACCGCGGCCGCGTCCTTGCAGGGCATCGGCACGGCGGCCGCGATCCACGCGGCGGCCGACCGGCTCGGCCCCGGCGACGTCGTCCTGGTCGAACTGCACCGCCCCGGACCGCGGTTCGAGTACGCCGAACGCGACGACCAGCGCGGCTACGTCGCGATCGAGTGGTGGCCGGACGACTTCGCGGCCATCCGCTACGCCACATCGCGGGGCGTCCTGGTCGTGGAGGCGGCGGGCAACGGGGGCGAGTCGCTGGACGACGCGGTGTACGAGCGGCGCCCCGACGAGTTCCCGCAGTGGTGGCGCAACCCGTTCAACCCCTCCAACCAGTCCTCCGGCGCCGTCCTGGTCGGCGCGGGCGCCCCGCCGCCCGGTACGCACGGCCGCGACCACGGACCGGACCGCTCACGGCTGGCGTTCTCCAACTACGGCGCCCGGCTGGACGCCCAGGGCTGGGGCCGCGAGGTCACCACCACCGGCGGCTTCTGGGACCGGCCCGGCGATCTGCAGGGCGGACCCGAGGAGATCGCCTGGTACACGGACACCTTCTCCGGAACGTCCTCCGCCTCTGCGGTGGTGGTCGGCGCGCTGGCCTCCCTGCAGGGCATGCTGAAGGCGGCCTCGCTGCCCCCGATGTCCCCGGAGCGGGCGCGCGAGGTGCTGCGGACCACCGGCTCCCCGCAGCAGGACGCGCCCGGCCGGCCCGCCTCCCAGCGGATCGGCAACCGGCCGGACATCAGGGCGGCGGTCGGCAGGCTGCTGCCGCAGGCGGTCGGCTCCGGCCAGGCCGAGCGGTACTGGGACGAGCTGCTGCCGTACCCACGCGAACTCCCGCCCAGGCTACGGCTGTTCGTGGCCGGCGGCTGGCGCAACCTCAACCACCCGTCCCCCGAGATCCGGCAGGCGGTGCACTCCGCCTTCGCGGGCGGACGGCCCGACGTCCGGGTGTGGTTCTCGGACGACGAGATCGTCGGCCTGGTCGTCACGGGCTGACGCATCCCCCAGGAAAGACCGACCCGTCAAGGCAAGTCTCCGTCCAGGGAAGGTGACACCGCATGAGCACCACCCCGCAGATGAGCCAACTGGGACAACAGCAGGGCCAGCAGTTCCCGAGCACATCGCCCCACCAGCAGCAACAGCCGTTCGGCCAGCAGCAGCCGTTCGGGCAGCAGCAGCCGTTCGGCCAGCAGTCCGCCGGATGGCCGGGGGCCGGCATGATGCCGCAGCTCCAACAGCTCGGCCAGCAGCAGCCGTTCCAGCAGCTGCTGCAGCAGCTCGGCCAGCAGCAACAGCCCTACGGTGAGACGCAAGCGCACGACCAGCAGGCCCAGCAGCAGGAGCAGCAGATCCAGCAGCAGCTCCAGCAGCTCGCGCAGGCCGTCCTCCAGCAGGTCGTCCAGCAGGTCCAGACGCAGTCCCTGGCCTCCGGCGTGGCCAACGGCTTCGTCGACGTCCTGCAGCCCCAGCAGGGGCAGCCACAGCAGGTCTTCCTGCGCATCAACGGTCAGTTCCGGGTGCTCAACGACCCGGTCCCGCAGCTGCACCAGCAGATCCAGGAGGCGTTCGCCTTCGGCCACCAGGTGATCGGTGTCTGGGACATCCAGTCGCCCAACATCCTGCGCAGCGTACGGATCCAGCGGATCTGACCCGCGCCGCACCGCACGAGAGGGGCGCTTCCCCCGCGGGGGAAGCGCCAAGTACGGCACACCGGCGGACGAGCGAAGGAGGGAGCCGGAGCGATGGGCGACCACAAAGAGCAGCCCCTGCGCGTGGGCGCGGCCGTGCGGC
>NZ_JBSFDB010000113.1:0-11707 GCF_053593695.1 Streptomyces sp. NPDC002144 | reverse complement strand
CTCACCAACGCCGGCCTCACACCCGCCGACATCGACGCCGTCGAGGCCCACGGCACCGGCACCCGCCTCGGCGACCCCATCGAAGCCCAGGCACTGCTCGCCACCTACGGCCAAGCCCACACCCACCAACAACCCCTCTGGCTCGGCTCACTGAAATCCAACATCGGCCACACCCAGGCCGCCGCCGGCGTCGGCGGCGTCATCAAAATGGTCAAGGCCCTCCAACACGGGCTCCTCCCCCCCACCCTCCACGCCGACCAACCCTCCCCCCTCATCGGCTGGGAGACCGGCGCCGTCCGCCTCCTCAACCAGACCCAGCCCTGGCCCGACACCGGCCGCCCCCGCCGCGCCGCCGTCTCCTCCTTCGGCATCAGCGGCACCAACGCCCACGTCATCCTCGAACAAGCACCCCCCACCGACGAACCCCAACCCGAGCTGGCTCCCCTGCCGGTGACGGTGCTGCCGCTGTCGGCCCGTTCCTCGTCGGCGCTGGCTGTCCAAGCGGAGCGGCTGGCGGGGGTGCTGGGCACTGTGTCGGGCCGCGACCTCGGGTTCTCGCTGGCGACCACGCGTGCACAGCTCGATGTGCGCGCGGTGGTCGCGGCGGCCGACGAGGACGGGCTGCTCAAGGGCCTGGAGGCGCTAGCGGGCGGTGACTCCGCGCCGACGCTGGTGCGCGGGCCGTACGGAGAGACCGACGGGGCGCTGGCGTTCCTGTTCACCGGGCAGGGCAGCCAGCGGGCCGGCATGGGCCGCGAACTGTACGAGGTGTACCCGGTGTTCGCCGAGACGCTGGACACGGTCTGCGCGGCCTTCGACAGGCACCTGGACCGGCCGCTGATGGAGGTCGTCTTCGCGGCGGAGGACTCGGCTGAGGCCGGGCTGCTCGACGAGACGCTCTACACACAGACCGCCCTGTTCGCGATCGAGGTGGCGCTGTACCGGCTCGCCGAGTCGTGGGGGCTGCGCGCCGGGCATCTGATGGGGCACTCGATCGGCGAAGTGGTGGCCGCGCACGTGGCCGGGGTGCTCTCGCTGGCGGACGCGTGCACCCTGGTGGCCGCCCGCGGCCGGCTGATGCAGGCGCTGCCGCCCGGTGGCGCGATGCTCTCCGCCCTCACCGGCGAGACGGAGCTCGCGCCGCTGCTGGCCGGGCGCGAGCACGAGGTGGCCGTCGCCGCCGTCAACGGGCCCGCCTCCACGGTGATCTCGGGCATCGAGGCCGCCGTCACCGCCGTCGAGGACGAACTGGCGGCGCGCGGTGTCAAGACGCGCCGGCTGCGGGTCAGCCACGCCTTCCACTCGCCTCTCATGGAGCCGATGCTGGAAGAGTTCCGGTCGGTCGTGGCCGAACTGTCTCTGCGCGAACCACAGATACCGGTGGTGTCGAACCTGTACGGCCGCCCGGCCGAGCCCGAGGAGCTGTGCTCGCCGGAGTACTGGGTGCGCCACGCCCGGGAAGCCGTCCGTTTCCACGACGGGCTCACCGCGCTCGTGGAGGCGGGCGTGACGACCTTCGTGGAGCTGGGTCCGGACGCCGTACTGACCGCACTGGCACAGGAGTCGCTGGCCGCGCGGCCGGAGGCGGCCGCGCTGGTCCCGGCGCTGCGCCGCGGCCGCCCGCAGGCCGAGACGTTCGCCGCCGCAGTCGCCACCGCGTACGTGCGGGGCGCGGACATCGACTGGCGGGCGGTGTACGCCGATTCGGGCGCGCGGCCGGTGGAGCTGCCGACGTACCCCTTCCAGCGGCGCCGCTATTGGATGGAGGCGGACGCGAACTCCGTTGCACCGGTGGCCGGTTCGGTGGAGGCAAGGTTCTGGGCGGCGGTCGAGCAGGAGGACCTGCGGTCGCTGGCGGCGACGCTCGGCACACAGGAGCAGGCGCTCGGCGAAGTGCTGCCGGTGCTGTCTGCCTGGCGGCGCCGGAACTCCGCGCCGACGGCTCCCGCACACGAGACGGAGTCCCCGCTCCGGACGGAGCCGGCCGAGGACCTGTCGGCCGCGCTGGCCGGCCTCTCCCCCGCCGACCGGGAGCGCCGGGTCCTGGACCTGGTGCGCGCCGAGATCGCCGAGGTGCTGCAGTACGAAGGCAGGGAAGCCGTCGAGCCGCGCCGGCAGCTCAAGGATCTCGGCTTCGACTCCCTCGCCGCCGTGACCCTGCGCAACAGGCTGGCCGCGGCGACGGGGCTGACGCTGCCCGCGACGCTGGCGTTCGACCATCCGACGCCGGTGGCGCTCGCGGCACACCTGGCGGAGGAGCTCGGCGGGTCCGACGCCGTCACCGTCGACGTGGACGGTGAACTCGACCGGATCGGCGCGGCCCTGGCAGCCGCCGACGACGCCGGTGTGCGGGAGCGGGCCGCGGCCCGGCTGCAGGAGCTGCTGTCCCGGCTGGACGCCCCGGCCACGCCCACTGCGGACGGCGACGACCTCGCGGACCGGCTCGAGGACGCGGACGGCGACGACCTGTTCGACCTCATCGACTCCGAACTCGGCTCGTCCTGACTCTTCCGGACGGTCACCGACCCCCTGAACCAGCGAGGAACGCGATGTCTGAGTCTGACGAAAAGAAACTCCGGGAGTATCTGAAGCGGGTGACGGTCGAGCTGCGCGAGTCCCGGCAACGGCTCAAGCAGGCCGAGGAGTCGTGGAACGAGCCCCTGGCCGTCGTCGGCATGAGCTGCCGGCTGCCCGGCGGGGTCCGCTCACCCGAGGACCTGTGGACGCTGGTGGCGAACGGCACCGACGCCACCTCCGAGTTCCCAGCCGACCGCGGCTGGGACGTGGACGGCCTGTACGACCCCGAGCCCGACCGGCCCGGCAAGTCGTACACCCGGCGGGGCGGATTCCTGTACGACGCTGCCGAGTTCGACGCGGAGTTCTTCGGGATCTCGCCGCGCGAGGCGCTCGCCATGGACCCCCAGCAGCGGCTGTTCCTGGAGACGTCCTGGGAGGCCCTGGAGCGGGCCGGGATCGATCCGGCGGGCCTGCGCGGCAGCGACACCGGCGTGTTCGCGGGCTGTGTCACCTCCGACTACCAGGTGCTGCTGGCCTCGGCGCCGGAGGAGATCGAGGCCTATCGGATGACGGGGTCCGCGACCAGCGTCCTGTCGGGCCGGGTGGCGTACCTATTCGGTCTGGAGGGGCCGGCGGTCACCGTCGACTCGGCCTGCTCCTCCTCGCTGGTGGCTCTGCACCTGGCCGCGCAGGCGCTGCGCCGCGACGAGTGCGCGCTGGCGCTGGTCGGCGGGGTCACCGTGATGGCCACACCGACCGGGTTCGTGGATTTCAGCCGGCAGCGCGGCTTCTCGCCCGACGGGCGCTGCAAGGCGTTCGGCGCCGGGGCGGACGGCACCGGCTTCGCCGAGGGGGTCGGCGTGCTGGTCGTCGAACGGCTGTCGGACGCCCGCCGCAACGGGCACCGGGTACTCGCGGTGGTCCGCGGCAGCGCCGTCAACCAGGACGGCGCCAGCAACGGCCTCACCGCCCCCAGCGGGCCCTCCCAACAGCGCGTCATCCGAAGCGCGTTGAGCAATGCCGGGCTCGGCCCGGCCGACATCGACGCCGTTGAGGCCCACGGCACCGGCACCCGGCTCGGCGACCCCATCGAGGCGCAGGCCCTGCTCGCCACCTACGGTCAGGGCCGGGACGCCGGACGGCCGCTGCTGCTGGGCTCGGTGAAGTCGAACGTCGGGCACACGCTGGCCGCGGCCGGTGTCGTGGGGATCATCAAGATGGTCAAGGCGATGGAGCACGGCCTGCTGCCGCGCACCTTGCACGCCGACGAGCCCTCCCCGTTCGTCGACTGGGACGCGGGCGCCGTCGAGCTGCTGACCGAGCAGCGGGCCTGGCCCCGGACGGGCCGGGTGCACCGGGCGGGTGTCTCGGCGTTCGGCATGAGCGGCACCAACGCCCACGTCATCCTCGAACAGGGGGTGCCTGCCGAGCCGTCCGAGGAACCCGCTGCGGCGGACCCGGCGGTCGTGCCGTACGTGCTGTCGGCTCGCGGTGAGGCCGCCCTGCGCGCACAGTCGGCCCGGCTGCGCGCCCACCTGCGCTCCGGGTCCGAGGAGGCGGCACCCGCGGAGGTGGCCCACTCGCTCGTGACGACCCGCTCGGCGCTGGAGCAGCGGGCGGTGGTCCTGGGCTCGGACGTCGACGAACTGGACGCCGGACTTGCGGCCCTGTCCCGCGGCGAGGCCGGCGCACAGCTGACCACCGGGGTGGCGAAGGACCGCGGAAAGACCGTGTTCGTCTTTCCCGGCCAGGGCTCGCAGTGGGCCGGGATGGCCGTGGAACTGCTGGACTCGGCACCGGTGTTCGCCGAGCAGCTGCGCGCCTGTGACGCCGCCGTCGGCGCGCACGTCGGCTGGTCGGTCGAGGACGTCCTACGGGCGCGCCCGGGTGCGCCGTCGCTGGAGCTGATCGAGGTCGTGCAGCCGGTGCTCTTCTCGGTGATGGTGTCCCTGGCCGAGCTGTGGCGGCAGCACGGTGTGGAGCCGGACGCGGTGGTCGGCCACTCGCAGGGCGAGATCGCGGCCGCCTGCGTCTGCGGCGCGCTCACGCTTCAGGACGCGGCGCGGATCGTGGTGCTCCGCTCGCAGCTGTTCGCCGACGAGCTGGTGGGGCGCGGCGCCGTGGCGTCGGTCGCGCTGTCCCGGCGCGAGGTCGAGGAGTGGCTGGTGCCGTACGGGGACCGGCTGGCCGTCGCGGGCGTCAACAGCCCGCGCCTGGTGACCGTGGCCGGCGCGCCCGAGCCGCTCGAGGAACTGGTGGCGGCGCTGACGGAGAGCGGCATCCGAGCCCGGGTGGTGCCCGCCACGGTCGCCTCGCACTCCCCGCAGGTCGACCGGCTGCGCGGCCGCATCGGCGAGCTGCTGTCCTTCGTACGCCCCCGGCGGGGCCGCGTGCCGTTGTACTCGACCGTGACGGGCGAGGTCCTGCGGGGCGACGAGCTGACGGCCGACTACTGGTTCGAGAACTGCCGCCGTCCGGTGAACTTCGAGCCGGTGGTGCGCAAGCTCCTCGACGACGGCCACGATGTCTTCGTCGAGTCCAGCGCTCACCCGGTGCTGACGCTCGGGGTTGAGGAGACCGTCGAGGACGCGGGCGCCGACGTCCTGGTGACCGGCACACTGCGGCGTGGCAGCGGCGGCCTGAAGCGGTTCCTCACCTCGCTGTCGGAGGCGTACGTGGGTGGCCTGCCGGTCGACTGGCAGGCCGTGATCGGCACCAGGCGCCGCACGGTCGAGCTGCCCACCTACCCCTTCCAGCGGCAGCGCTACTGGGTGGAACCGGCCGCGGAGCACGCGGGCAGCGACGACGCGGTGGACGCCGCCTTCTGGGACGCCGTGGAGCGCGGCGACCTGCGGGCCCTGGCCGCGTCGCTGCGTTTGACGGATACCTCGGCCCTGGCCGAGCTGCTGCCGGCGTTGTCCTCGTGGCGGCGGGACAGCAGAGAGCTGTCCGCCGTGGACTCCTGGCGCTACCAGGTGGTGTGGCGGCCCGCCGCCGAGCCCGCGCCGGCCGCGCTGTCCGGGCCCTGGCTGCTGGTGCGGCCCGCGCATCCCGCGGCCGACGGCCTGTCCTCCCGGTTTGCCGCGCTGCTGACGCGGTCGGGTGCGCGTCCTGTCGCCGTCACGGTCGAGGCCGACGACGACCGGGACGGACTCGCGCGGCGCATCGGTGCGGCGGCCGCATCCTTGGAGGGCGTGGCGCCCGAGGGTGTCGTGTCCCTGCTGCCGCTGTCGCCGCAAGAGGGCGAGGTGGTGTCCGCGGGCCTCGGAGGGACGGTGCTGCTGCTGCAAGCCCTGGCCGACGCCGACGTGGCGGTCCCCGTGTGGACCGTGACGAGCGGTGCGGTCCAGGCCGTACCGGAGGACCGGGTCGCGGCCCCGGAGCACGCCCAGGTGTGGGGACTCGGGCAGGTCGCGGCACTGGAGACGCCGCAGACATGGGGCGGTCTGGTGGACCTGCCCGAGGAGCCCGACGAGCGGGCGCTGTCCCGCCTGGCCGCCCTGCTCTCGGCGCCCGGCGGCGAGAACCAGGCCGCCGTGCGGTCCGCGGGCGTGTATGTGCGCCGGCTGGTGCCGGCCTCCTCGCCCGCGAACGTGCGGAAGCTGTCCGCCGAGCGCGGCACCTGGCTCGTCACCGACGGCGTCACCGGGCCCGGCGCGCACATCGCGCGGCTGCTCGCCGAAGCGGGTGGTCCGCGACTGCTGCTGACCGCCCAGCCGGGCACCGAGGCGGGTCTGATCGCCGCCGCCGAGGCCGAACTGGCGGCTCTGGGCGCCGAGGTGACGGTCGTCGTGTGCGACGTGGCCGACCGAGCGGCGCTCGCCGGGGTGCTGGCCGGCCTTCCGCAGGACGCGCCGCTGTCCGCCGTCGTGCACACGGCCGGCCTCCTCGAGGACACCCCGCTGGACAGCCTGACCGTGCCGGAACTGGAGCGTCTGCTGCGCGCCAAGGTGCTGGGCGCCCGGAACCTGCACGAGCTGACCGCCGGGGCCGACCTGTCGGCGTTCGTGCTGTTCTCCTCGGTGACCGGCACGTTCGGCGGCGGCCTCGGTCTCGCCGCGAACGCGGCGGCCAACGCGCACCTGGACGCCCTCGCCGCCCACCGCCGCGCCCTGGGCCTGCCCGCGCTGGCGCAGGCGTGGGGCGTGTGGCGCAGCGAACCCGCCGACGCGGAGGGGAGGGAGCTGGAGGAGTCCCGCCGGGAGAGGCTGGGCCGCCGTGGGCTGCCCCTGCTGCGCCCGGAACCGGCGGCCGCCGCGTTCGAACGGGCCCTGGACTTCTCCGCAGCGTCGATCGTGCTCGCCGACGTCGACTGGGGCAGGTTCACCCGGGTCTTCGACGGCACCCGGCCCAGCCCGCTGGTCTCCGAGATCGCCCAGGTGCGGCAGGCTCGCGGCTCGTCCGCGGCGGCGGGGGGCGCGGCGGACCTGCCGGTCCGGCTGGCGGGACTGCCCGCGGCACGGCGGCGCGAGCTGTTGCTGGACCTGGTCCGCGCGGAGGTCGCCGCGGTCCTCGGGCACGCCGATCCCGGCGCGGTCGTGGCCCGGCGCGAGTTCCTGGAGCTGGGCATGGACTCGGTGACAACCGTCGCCCTGCGAAACCGCGTCAACGCCGCGACAGGACTCCAGTTGTCGGCCCGGACGATCCTGGACTGCCGCTCACCCGAGGCGCTGGCCCGCCATCTGGCCGAGGAACTCGCCGGCGACGGTATGGACGGCACCACCGCCGCCGTGCCGGCCGATCGGCTCACGGAGGCGCCCGCCAACGACGGCACACCCGGCCATCTCGCGGCGGCGCTCACGGACGGCGATGGCGCCGCCGCCCTGGACCGGCTGGCCCAAGCGGCACGCCGGCGGGCCTCGTTCACCGTGCCGGGTCCGGACGACCTTCCGCGCCCGGTACGACTCGCGGAGGGCCAGGCCGGGCCGAGGCTGCTGTGCTTCCCGACGGTGCTGGCGACCTCGGGCCCGCACCAGTACGCCCGGTTCGCCGCTCCCTTCGCGGGCCGCCACGACGTACTGGCGCTGGAGCTGCCCGGCTTCAGGCCGCAGGAGCGGCTGCCCGCAACGCCGGAGGCGCTGGCCGAGGCCGCGGCGCAGGCAGCGCGCCGCAGCGCGGACGGCGGTCCGTTCCTGCTGGTCGGCTACTCCTCCGGCGGCATCGTCGCCCACGAGGCCACCCGGCTGCTGGAGGCGGCCGGGGTGTTCCCGGAGGCGCTCGTCCTGCTGGACACGTACGCGCCCGGCGACCCGGGACTGCGGGCCGCCACCCCGGCGCTGCTTGCCGGAATGGTCCGCAGGCTGGGGGAGCTGGGTCCGGTCGACGAGACGGAACTGGTCGCGATGGGCGGCTATCTGCGGCTGCTGGACGGCTGGCGGCCCACGCCGGTCAAGACCCCGACCCTGTTGGTTCGCCCGGCCGACCCGCTGCCGGGCACGGCGCCCGGAGCGCCCCGGCCGTCCTGGCAGCCGCAGCACGAGGTCAGGGGCGTCCCCGGTGACCACTTCTCGATCATCGAGGAGCACGCGCCCGCGACGGCCGAGGCCGTCATCACGTGGCTCGCCGCCCTCGGCAGCCGGGAGCCGGCGTGAATCCCCAGGAACGAGCGGAGGCGAGGGCGACATGACGAGCAGGACAACAGTGGTGATCGTGGGAGCCGGCCCGGTCGGCCTCGCCGCGGCCTGTGCGCTGTGGCAACGCGGCATCCAGGCCCGCCTGCTGGAGGCGCAGGACGGACCGCAGCGCGGATCGCGCGCCGTCCAGCTGCACGCGCCGACCCTGGGGATCTTCCGGGAGCTGGGGATCCTGGAGGAGGCCGCACAGCGGGGGCTCAGAATCCGCGCCAACGAGTACCACCTGGCCTCGGGCCGCACTCTGCGCATCGAACTCGGCGCGCGAAACGAGCCGTTGATGCTCCGTCAGGAGACCACCTGCGAGCTGCTGGAGCACCGTCTCAAGCAGGTCGGCGGCCGGGTGGAGCGCGGCGTCGAGGTCACCAGGACCATCCCCTACGACGACCTCGTGGCCGTGGAGGCGCACGGCCCGGACGGCGTGGAGCGCATCGAGGCCGACTGGCTGATCGCCGCCGACGGTGTGCGCAGCAGGATCCGAGAGCAGCTCGGCATCGGCTTCGCGGGCAGCCCGGTCCCCGTCAACTTTCTGCTGGCCGAGGGCAGGATCGACGGGCTCCCTGCGGACGACGCGGTCCACTACTTCCTGGGCCTTTCCGGCTCGGTGGTCTTCGCATCGCTGCCCGGCGGCCGGGTGCGCGTCTCCGGAGCCGTCCCGGCCGACCACCCGCTCACCGAGGACGGGGTGCAGCAGATCCTGGACGAGCGCGGGCCGGGCGGACTGCGCGTCGCCTCCCTCGACACCGTCAACAGCTTCAGCAGCCAGGAGCGGATCGCCGACCGGCTGCGGGAGGGGCGCGTCTTCCTGGCCGGGGACGCCGCCCACACCCACTCGCCACTCGGCGGACAGGGCCTCAACCTCGGATTCCAGGACGTGCACAACCTCGTCTGGAAACTTGCCGGAGTCATCGACGGCAAGCTCGCCCCCGCCGTGCTCGACAGCTACGGCACCGAACGGCGGTCCGCCGCTGAGCAGATCGTCCGCAACACCCACCGGTTCCTACGGGTGTTCACGCTGGGCCCCGCCGCCGCCCGGGTACGCAACTCGGCCTGGGCCACGCTGGAGTCCCTGGGTGTCCTGCGCCGCTGGTTCGCCCCACTGCTGGCCGGCTGGCGGGTGCGCTATCCCGCCGGCGGAGCGGGTGGGCACGGGCTGCCGCGTCCGGGCACCCGTTCGTCCCACTGGTCCGCTTCGGCCATCGCCGAGGACCGCTACCGGCTGGTGACCCGCGGGAACCGCGGAGCGAAGCTGCGCGGCCTGGCCCTCGCCGCGGGACGGCCCGGCCTGGTCGGCCACCGCCACGTCGAGCGGGGGAGCCACGGCTTCGTACTCCTGCGACCGGACGGATACGTGGCCGCGAGCGGGACGACCTCCGCCGACTGGAAACACGCCGAACGCCTGCTCGCCAAGAGCGCGGCTTGACCGACACGACCGCTTCGGTGCCGAAGCCGGCACTCCACGCCGAGAAGGAGCATGGCTTGAAGACCCAGGAACGCCTCGACGAACTGCACTCCCTGAAGCAGACGGCGCGGCAGGGTCCCGATCCACGGGCCACCGAGAGGCAGCACGCCCGCGGCAAGCTGACCGCCCACGAGCGCATCGAACTCCTGCTGGACAAGGGCTCGTTCCAGGAGATCGAGGCCCTGCGCCGGCACCGCGCCACGGGCTTCGGTCTGGAGGACAAACGCCACCCGTCGGACGGCGTCGTCACCGGCTGGGGCACCGTGCACGGCCGGACCGTCTTCGTCTACGCCCATGACTTCCGCGTCTTCGGCGGCGCTCTGGGCGAGGCCCACGCCGCCAAGATCCACAAACTGATGGACCTCGCCGAGGCAGCGGGAGCCCCGCTCGTCAGTCTGAACGACGGTGCGGGAGCCCGCATCCAGGAGGGAGTCACCGCCCTCGCGGGGTACGGCGGCATCTTCCGGCGCAACACCCGCAACTCCGGTGTCATCCCGCAGATCAGCGTGATGCTCGGTCCCTGCGCGGGCGGCGCCGCCTACTCCCCCGCCCTGACCGACTTCGTCTTCATGGTCCGCGACACCGCGCAGATGTTCATCACCGGGCCCGACGTGGTGCAGACGGTGACCGGCGAATCGGTCACGATGAACGGCCTGGGAGGCGCCGACGTGCACGCCTCCGTCTCCGGTGTGGCGCAGTTCGCCTACGACGACGAGGAGAGCTGCCTGGAAGAGGTCCGCTACCTGCTGTCGCTGCTGCCCGCCAACAACCGCGAACTCGCCCCCGTGGTCCCGACGTCCGACCCGGTCGACCGGCGCAACGACGCACTGCTGGACCTCGTCCCGCAGGACCCCAACCAGGCCTACGACATGCGGGCCGTGATCGAGGAGATCGTCGACGACGGCGAGTACTTCGAGGTCCACGCGGCCTGGGCGACCAACGTCATCTGCGCCCTCGCCCGCCTGGACGGGCACGTCATCGGCATCGTCGCCAACCAGCCGTCCTCCCTCGCCGGCGTGCTCGACATCCACGCCAGCGAGAAGGCGGCCCGCTTCGTCTCCACCTGCGACTCGTTCAACGTCCCCCTGGTGACGCTGGTGGACGTCCCCGGCTTCCTTCCGGGCGTCAGCCAGGAGCACGGCGGCATTATCCGGCACGGCGCCAAACTGCTCTACGCGTACTGCAACGCCACGGTCCCCCGCGTCTCCCTGGTCGTACGCAAGGCCTACGGCGGCGCGTACATCGTCATGGACTCCCGGTCCATCGGCACCGACGTGGCCTTGGCCTGGCCGTCGAACGAGATCGCCGTCATGGGCGCCGAAGGCGCAGCCAACGTGATCTTCCGCCGTGAGATCGACAGCGCGGACGCCCCCGAAGCGATGCGCCGCCGGAAGATCGACGAGTACCGGATGGAGCTGATGCACCCCTACTACGCGGCCGAGCGCGGTCTGATCGACGACGTGATCGACCCGCGCGATACCCGGCTGGTGCTGATCCGCTCCCTGGACATGCTGCGGATGAAGCACGCCGACCTGCCGTCCCGCAAGCACGGCAACCTCCCGGTGTGAGAACAAAGGTGGACACATGAACGTGAAAGTCGTGCACGGAAAACCCAGCGAGGAGGAACTGGCCGCGGTACTGGCCGTGCTGCTGTCGATCGGACAGCAGCACGGCCACGCGGCTGCCGCCGAGCAGCCGGATCCTCCGGCACGGCAGGCCAGTTGGAGCCGCGGCGGTCGCGCGTACCCGGCCCCTGCCGCTTCCTGGAGGTTCGCGTCATGAGCGCGCGAAGGAGCGGGATGCGCAAGGTGCTCATCGCCAACCGTGGCGAAATCGCTGTCCGCGTGGCCCGGGCCTGTCGGGACGCCGGCATCGCGAGCGTGGCCGTCTACGCCGACCCGGACCGGGACGCGTCGCATGTCCGCGCCGCGGATGAGGCGTTCGCCCTGGGCGGTGACACTCCGGCCACCAGCTACCTGGTCATCGACAAGATCCTGAACGCCGCCCGGGAGTCGGGCGCGGACGCCGTCCATCCGGGCTACGGCTTCTTGTCGGAGAACGCCGACTTCGCGCAGGCGGTGCTGGACGCGGGCCTGAT
>NZ_JBSFDB010000112.1:0-12197 GCF_053593695.1 Streptomyces sp. NPDC002144 | reverse complement strand
GAGGTACGACAAACTCGCCGTCCGCTACGAGGCGACCGTGCTGGTCGCGGCCATCAACGAATGGCTGTGACCAGCACTTTCGAAACACGCCCTAGTAGGGCTTGGTCAGGTTCGTAGTGGTGTGGGTATGTTGCGGTGGCAGGTGGGGCAGGGGCCGGTCCAGATGGCGAGGAGTGTCTGCAGTTCGCGGACGACTTGGTAGAGGCTCAGGCCCGCACCATGTCTTTTGGGTCTCGTGCCAGTCGTTGCAGGGTGCAGAAGGCGTGGGCGGCGGAGACGAGGGTGACGTGGTGGTGCCAGCCGCTCCAGGTGCGGCCTTCGAAGTGGGCCAGGCCCAGGGCCTGTTTCATCTCCCGGTAGTCGTGCTCGATGCGCCAGCGCAGCTCGGCCAGCCGTACCAGCGTGGCCAGCGGCATCCCGGAGGGCAGGTTCGACAGCCAGAACTGCACCGGTTCGGGTTCGGTGGCGGGCCACTCGGCCAGCAGCCAGCGTTCGGGCAGCTCAGCACCCTCGTTGGCCTGACGGACCCCGCGTCCGGCGGGTCGCACGCGCAGGGCCACGAATCGCGAGTACAGGCGCTTGGATCCGCTGATCGACGTGCCGGGCCGGGAGCCCTCCCGCCAGGCCACCGGCCTCGCAGCCGCCCGCCCCGCCGCGATGACCAGGTCTTTCATGGTCTGCGCAGGCTCGGGATACGGCATGGCCGACGGCCGGCCGGTGCCCGCACAGGCGGGCTGGACAGGCCAGGCCACGGCTGATGGACAACGGGACTGCCGTTGTCATCGACGTCGTCCAGCCGAACGGCGCCGACCGCGGGACGTCGCGAAGTTCGACGCGACGGAGGCGGCCTGCACGGAGGTGGGGTGGGAGTTCCGGCTGTTGGGCGCCGCTGATCCGGTTGTGGTCCGCAACGTCAGGCGGCTGGCGGGCTACCAGCACCCTCGGCACCACATGGAGCCGGCGGCCTCGCGGCTGCGGGAGGTGTTCGCCGAGCCGCTGGCGCTGATGGACGGCGCCGCCGTGGCGGCTGAGCCGCTGGCGGTGCTGCCGGTGCTGTTCCACCTGCTGTGGTGGCACGACTGACGGTGGAGGCCTCCACGCCGTTGCACGGCGACTCCCTGGTTTCGTCGGGGATGGTCCGGTGACCGCGGGCGGGGGCTCGGTGCTGCGGCCGGGCGACTGGCTGACCTTCGACGGCGGCGAGCATCAGGTGGTGGCGCTGACCGGGACGGCGGTGCGGCTGCGGTCGGCTGCCGGGGCCGAATCCGTGGTGCTGGCTACTTGACGGCGGCACCGGACTTACGTCCACTCGACTCGCCGCGTAGGTAGAATCCGTCCAGTACCGCCCAGCGTACCCGTCGCCGCAACCCCGCCTCAGAGTTTCATACCGGGGTCCATGCCGAGCCGGATCCTTCCCACCGCTTCCATTACGGTATCCGAGACAATCGCATGTTGAAGAAGGGCCATTCCGTCCCGGAAGAGGCGCTCCAAGGGTTCCCCGCGATAGATAGCCGACGAACTACCCAGTTTGTACATGGAGATGAGCGCCTCGCGGCACACATCGGCCACATGGTTCATTGTCGCCCTCAGCGTGGCCAAGTCCTCGACGGTCTCCTTCTCATCCCTCTCGGCCGCCTCGTCCAGTTCCCCCAGCACGGAGTAGAACAAATGGTGCGCCGCTCGCACGGCGACCTCGGTCCTGGCCAGAGTGCTCTGCGCGTGAGGGAGTTCAGCCAGAGTGCTTCCGGTCACGGTCCGCTTGGTCGGAGCGAGCAGGATGATCTCCTCGATCGCCTGCTGGGCGACACCAAGGGCGACCGCGCTGGCGCCGGGCATCGTGAACCTGCGGGCCAAACCCCGGTAGAGGGGTCTGTTGATGAGCGTCGGACGCGACAGATCGACGGCGAGCTCACTCGGTACGAAGGCGTCCTCCACGAGTACGTCATGGCTGCCGGTGCCGCGTGCTCCGGTCGTATCCCAGGTGTCCTGTACCGACCAGTCGTCCCGGTGCAAAGCCGCATACCGAACGTCGCGGGAATCATCGACGTTGACTACCGCGGCCCAAAGCCAGTCCGCCGCACCGATCCCGCTGATCACTTTGTAGTGACCCGAGACCCGGTAGCCTCCCTCGACCGGGATCGCCGCCCCCGGCCTTCCCGTTGAGTTGGCGAAAACAGGTTCCGTGCCCGTTCCCCAAATACGATCGATTCCCGCCTGCTCCATGCGGGAGGCCAACAGGCCGGTGTTGCCGTTGGCCACCACCCAGGCTGCTGACGCGTTGATCCTTCCGAGCTCCTCGTACACCCGCATGACAGTGACGGACGATGCCTCCGCCCCGCCGAGCTCCCGAGGCGTATGCAAACGGAAAATCCCAGACGCACGAAGCTCCGCGACCAACGCGTCCGGCAGACCACGCTTCGCGTCCATCTCCTCAGCGGCAGCCTCGATCGAGGCGCGGAGCTTCCCGGGGAGCGTCAGCGGATCCACGGGCACACGGTGTTCCTCGGACATGACACTCCCCTAAGCGCATACTCACAGAATTGATGCAACAAGTATTTTAGTACTGCAACGATCTTTGCCGTGACGCGCGGGTAGCCGGCTCGTTGCCACCAGACCCGGAACGGTTCAGCTTGACCTTGCATCTGGTCTTGCATAGGTCGAATGGAGCTTGCATACGGCTGCTGGTTCGTACGGCGGGGCTTGGATGAGCCGGTGGCGTGGCCGCCGAATATGCAAGGTCAGGTTGGTCACCTCGGATGCTGACTGCGCAGCCCGATCTTTCACCTCGCTGGTCACGGCCGTCGGCATGTGCAACCCCCAGCCGCACCGGACAGCTCGGGCCGTCTCGTAGCCAATACCCCGATTGACGCCGGTAAGGAGAATTGTTGCCATGGTCTTATCCTCAAATTCATCGACTCGATTGCGAAGTCGCTCATCTCCTCAGGGAGCGTCCGCTGCGGAGTAATTCGTTGTGCGAGAGACGGGTCGACCGACAGTCGTCACGCCACCGCAACCTGCGACTTCGCAGCATCCTTTGAAACAGCCCTGGACAGGTCACAGATACCCGCGGTGGATCTTCTGCGCGTCACCGTGGGCCGATCTGGAAAAATCCTCGAAATCCATGTTAGCGATGGCGAGATTGCCGACCATCTCCGCGACGGCCGTAGGAAGAATCCGGAATCGTCGTGTCAAGCCGCCCCCAGGAACCGGGTCGTCCCAGTCCGCCGGGTCCGGGCTAGTGCTCACCGCCAGAAGTGGGTGCTCGTCACGCATCGTGAGGGCGTCGGCCAGGAACACGACTCTGGGCGGGCATTCGGGGAGGACGGCCAGCACCTCGTCAGCTTCCGCGCCGGCCCAGCCAGGGTCGTCAACGACGTGGCAGGAGGCCTCCATGTCATCCGTCCACGGCTGCTGCAGTCCCGCGGCGGCCAGCTGCCAGGCAGCATCGTTGGAATAGTCAGTGCGGATCACGAGGGCGTCCCACTCGTCGTCATCTCTCAGGTCGATGGGCGGGCGGTCTGGCATGGTCGTCATACCGTACTTTCTTCTTGCTGGCAGGATGTCAGGAAGGACGGGGAACCCTTCCTGTAGCCCGCACACCAGCAGGTCGCGGGAGCGTTTCGCAAACAGCCGACGGTTTATTGCCCGTCGTTGTGCGGGACCTTGCCCATCAACCCCGATCACTCGTGCCAGGGCGATTGCAAAGTTCGTTGATCGTGCGTTGGCGCAGGTCAGTTGAGCAGGGCTGTTTCAAAGTCCGATTGATGCTGCGAATGAAGTTCCCCCAAGGCCGGGTAGTTAGCGTTTCCGCTGGTCACACAAGGGGCGTTGGCGGGTTCTTGACGTGTCGGAGCCTGAGTAACACGCTGGTCAGCGTGCGCCGGGTGACGGAGGTCAACGCCGGACGGAAGACGGCGGGGATCGACGGTCAGGTCGTGCTGACTGCCCCGGGCAAGTCAGAGTTGGCGCGCTTCATCCAGCAGCGCGGCAGCATCTGGCAGGCCCGTCCGGTCCGGCGGGTTTTCATCCCCAAGGCGGTGGGACGCAGACGGCGCCCGCTCGGCATTCCCGTGATCGTCGACCGGGTGCCACCAGGCCCGGGTGTCGGCGGCGCTGGAACCCGAGTGAGAGGCCTGGTTCGAGGCGAGGTCGTATGGCTCCCTCCGGGCCGGGGCTGCCACGACGCGATCGGGGTCATCTACAACACGCTCAACGGCAAGAACGCGCAGCGCGTGTGGATCCTGGACGCGGACCTGGCAGCGGCGTTCGACCGCATCGACCACGACCGGCTTCTGGCCCAGCTCGGCACCTTCCCCGCCCGGGGCATGGTCCGACAGTGGCTGAAGGCCGGGGTGGTCGAGCGCGGCCGGTTCACTGCGACGCGACGGGGCGGTGGCCGCCAGCTCGGGCACCGTTCTGGCGGGGTGGGCGGCCTGTCTTCGGCGCTCGCCGGACTGGCCTTTCTCGCGCAGGATCCGGTACATCGTGGAGACCGGGCAGTGGTAGCGCCCGGCATCCAGCTCACGGGCCCAGATCTGGGCGGGCGGCAGCTCGGCGTACTCGTCGCTGTTCACCAGCTCCAGTACTGCGGCCCGCTCTTCGGCTGTCAGAGCCGCGGGCTGGACCTGCGGTTTCCTGGGGGTTCGCTCTGGTGGGGGCCGCAGCCTGCGGTAGTGGGTGACCCGCGAGCGGCCGGTCAGCCGGCACGCGGCGGTGATGCCCAGCGCGTCCTCGACGCCGGCGAAGGCATCGTCGGCGACCGGGGCGGCGGCATGCGTCAGTCCGCGCCCTCGGAGATCATTTCCAAGAGCGCGGAAGCTTTTCGCATGACCTCCAACGCGGCCTTGTTCCGGGCCAGTTCTTTCTCCAGGCGCTCCGCCTGGCGGCGTAGTTTCTCGTTCTCTGCCTCGGCGGGGGACTTCTTCGGCCTCGCCGGGCTGGTGCGCTTGTCGACCAGCTTCTCCAGGGCCCCGGCATCCCGCGCGGCCCGCCACTCCTTCACGTGCGAGTGATACAGCCGCTCGCGGCGCAGGATCGCGCCCCAGGGCCCTGACTTCGACACCCACGTGGACGAGCTGACGCAAGAGGTAAGGAAGCTCATCGAGCAGATCCGGCCGGACGCCATCCACGCCCAGAACGTCGGGTTCGCACTCAGCCTCGCGCTCAGTCGCACCGCCGGCACGATCCCGATCATCTCCATCGCTCACGGCCCCGAAGTGATGGCGGCCGAGCGCAACATGGCGGAGCACCAAGCCGTGCTGGAAGTCGCCGGTGCCAGCGCCGCGATCGTCACCCCAACCTCGGTCCTCGCCGACCGCATCGATCGCCTCACCGGGCGCCGGTTCACCGACCGCATCGTCATCATCCCGTGGGGCATCCGTCTGGCCGATGCCCATGCACACGATCACCCGTCCGCAGGGACCGGTCCCCTGTCCCTGGTACACGCCGGCCGCCTGGACGACACCAAATCCACGATCACCGCCGTCGAATTCCTCGCATTGACCGATCAGCCGCACCACTTGACCGTGATCGGCAACGGACCCCAACGGGAGCATCTGGAACAGCGGACTATCGAACTCGGCCTGCGGGATCGAATCCATTTTGATCCGTTCCTACCCCGCGCCGAACTGTGGCGCCTGCCGAACTTCGACGCCTTCGTCTTCACGACCAAGGGACTGGAGGCTTTCGGGCTCGTCCTCATTGAGGCCCAAGCCCACGGACTTCCGGTTGTCTACTCCGATCTTCCCGGTGTGAGGGAAATCCTCGGGAGCGCTGGTGTTCCGTACACTCCCGGCGACCCGTGCTCGCTGGCCGTGGCCCTGGACGAGATGGGCCGAGATTTCCATCGGCGGAAGGCCCTGGTCCAGGCGGCTCTGCATAACGCGCGCCGATACGACATCGCTGCCACCGGGCGCCAGTTTCGCGACTTGACGCTCCGGGTTGCCTCCTAACCCGGTGTTCGACGCCCTCGACGACGCCCGGGAGCGTCCCACGTCCTGCGATCCTGCCTCTCCCGAGGCGGATGCGGACAAGGTCGCACGCCGCGGCCGCTGCGGCATTCCCGCCGGAGTGGGGCATGTGGAGAAGTGGCAACTGGCCCTGGACATGATCGACGAGGCCCGGTCGTGGGGCATCGACATTCCCCTGGTCGTCGCGGACGCCGGCTACGGCGATGCCGCCGCTTTCCCGCCACGGCCTGGAAGAACGCAACCTGCTCTACGCGGTGGGCATTTCCTCCCGGCACACCGCCCATCCAGCCGTGGCCCGCCCGGTCCAGCCCGCCTGTGCGGGCCGATGACCATGCTCATGACGCGCCGACTTGCCCGGCCACACCCTGGGCGAGGGTGAACCGCCCGGCTGCTGCTCGGCCAGCCAGCCTCGCGCGACCAGGCATTTCGCCTTCGACCGCAGTGCCTCCACTCGTGCCGGCACCACGTCCATGCCGAACACGGCGGCCATCTCCTCGCAGGTCAGCGGCCCTTGATGGAGCCGGTCCCGGTCCGCGAGCGCCGTGAGAATGCGCTGGTAGTCCACCGACAGCGCCGACCAGGCAAGTCCCTCACGCCACACCGGCACCTGCGACTTCGGCTTCGCCCCGTCCAGGGGTCCCGGCGGCGCGTCCGCATCCCGCGGATCCTCAGTGACCTCCGTGCCGACGGTGTTGCCGCCGTCCGGAGCCAGCACGGTGTCGACCCGCCTGCGGGCGATCGCCCACTCCTGCCATTCCTGCTCGGCCGCGGCCAGTTCGGCCTGGATGCGGTCGGCTTCCTCCCGCAGCCCGTCCACTCGACGGCGAGCGGCGAGCTCGTGCTGTTCCAGCGGTCCGACGACTGACGGCATTCGTGACCTCCTGGGGAGCGACAACCCGACAGGCCACGACTCCCACGGAATCACCACTGCTATCCCCGACCAGCCGAAACGCACCGATCACGCCCGGAAAGACAACAGCTTCTTACGCCACCTCCACAGACCTGACATCCCGCCAGCCCGGCGGTAGGCCCGGCCAGCTTGGTTATCGCCGACCGGACGCCATACAAACTACCGCTGACCTGAGGGTGGTTGGCGGTGAACGCCGATCCGCCCTGGCGGCGCATCGGCTTGCCCTGCCCTGCTCCGCAGGAGTCCGTTTCCTCCCCCGCCTGAAGGCGGGGGTATCCACGAAGGAATCTCGATAAGCGCCTGAAGGTGTCTCTGCCCGTCGGTATCGCCGACGATAAACTCCCGGCGTGCGTGCCTGACCGACCAGCAGGGAACGGCAGGAATCGGGGGCATAATCCATGGACATCGAAGTGCTGGGCCCTGTCCGGGTGCGGGACACCGAGCGTGGCACGATCATGCTGGAGGGGCCCAGACAGCGCACGTTACTGGCCTTGTTGGCCTGCTCGAGTGGCCGGGCGGTGCGGGTCGACCGGATCATCGACGCGTTGTGGGGCGAGCGGCTGCCCAAGGACCCCCGGAGCTCGCTGCACACGCAGGTCTCGGCACTGCGCAGAATGCTCGGCTCCGGCGTGCTGGTCCGGGAGGGCGACGCTTATCGACTCGATCTCGTAACGCATCACGTCGACGTACGCGCATTCAGCGACGGCGCCGCGACTGCCCGCCGTGCGGCCGATGAGGGCCGGTACGAGGAGGCCGTGGCGGCGTTCATCCGGGCGCTGGGTCGCTGGCGCGGCGCGCCGTTGGGCGGAACCTCGGGCGCCTGGGCGGCCGGCGAAGGCAGTCGACTGACCACGGTGCGCCTGGACGTTCAGGAAGACCTGCTGGACGCCGCTGTTCCGCTCGGCCGGGACGTCGTAGCGGTGGACGAGCTGGCGGCTGCGGTCGAACATCATCCCCTGCGGGAGAGACTGCGCGGGCACCTCATGCTCGCCCTCACCCGGCAGGGCAGGCAATCGGAGGCACTGGTCTGCTACCAGGAAGGGCGGCGGGCCCTCGTGGAGGGACTCGGCATCGAGCCCGGCCCCGGGCTGCAGGAGATCCATCGCCAGGTCCTCGGGGGCGGAGGCCGCGGCTCACAACCCGGCCACCAGTCGCAGGGATCCAAGGACAGAGCCCCTGCTGTGGTCGGGCTGGCCGCCTGCGGCGGCGTATCCGCAGGCTCGCCGACACCGCGTCAACTCCCGCCGGACACACCTGACTTCACCGGTCGTGCGGCAGTTCTCTCGTACCTGCGTGATGCCGGGGACCCGGTGCTGACGATCACCGGTGCCCCCGGTGTCGGCAAGACGGCCCTGGCGGTGCATGCCGCCCACCTTCTGCGTCGTCGTTTCCCCGACGGCCAGTTATTCGCCGAACTGCACGGCACCCGGGACCGGCCCAGGAGGCTCGACGAGGTGCTCGGTCGGTTCCTGCTCGCCCTTGGAGTCTCGGAACGCAGCCTGCCGCGACGGACTGGTGAACGCGTCGACCTCTACCGCACCCTGCTCGCCGACCGTCGCGTGCTCGTCGTCCTCGACGACGCGGCCGACGAGCGTCAGGTACGTCCCCTGCTGCCCAGCGGTCCGCGCTGCGTCTGTCTGGTCACCAGCCGCTCACGGCTCGCGGCGTTGGAGGGTGCTCAACGGCTGGACCTGCCCGAACTGGACGACGCGGACTCCGTCCAGCTTCTGGAGCGTGTCGCCGGATCCGCCCGGATAGGGGCCGAGCGCGGCCGAGCATTAGAGATCGTCCGATTATGCGGGCACCTGCCGCTCGCGGTGCGGATTGCGGGAGCGCGTCTGTCCTCCCGTCCTGACCTGACGCTGCTCAGGTTTACGAGCTGGCTGCGCGAGGAGCGCCGGCGCCTGAACGAACTGGCCATCGGTGATCTGGAGGTGCGTGGCAGCCTCGCGCTCAGTTATGCCGGTGTCTCCCCCCTGGCACAGAGAGGACTGAGACGGATCGGTTGGCTCGGGGTGCCCGACTTCCCGGCGTGGCTCGTCGCCGTCCTGCTGGAGAGGGGCACTGAGGAGGGAGAGGACGTCGTCGACGAGTTGGTCCGCGCGCAGCTGGTTCAGGTTGCCGGTGCGGACGGTACGGGCATCGTCCGCTACCGCCTGCACGACCTGACCAGGTTGTTCGCCCATGAGCGTGCCGTGGCCGAGGACGGGCCGGACTCATTGCGTGCGGCGGCCGACCGTGCCGGCAGCTGGTGGCTGGCCCTGATCGAGGAGGCGTCCAGCGGCACTCCCGTACGACTCTTGCGTCCACACCCTTCCGCGCGCGGCCCGGCGGCGGTGGTCGACGGCCCGATCCGGGAGGCGGTGCTCGCCGCGCCGGACGCGTGGTTCGAGGCGGAGCAATCGACGCTCGTGCGCATGGTCGAGCGGGCCACCGCAGTGGGGCTGGGTGGGCTCGCCACCGCTCTGGCGACCGCCTTGTGCGCTTCCTCGTTCGCACTGCACAACCGGTTCCACTCCTGGTGGCGCACCCACTCGGTGGCCCTGGAGGCCGCACGCCGGGACGGAGATCACGCGGCGGAGGCACGGCTGCTGGCCGGTCTGGGCTGGCTGCGCAGCGAGCAGGATCGTTTAGACGAGGCCGTCGAGTATTACGGTCGCGCGCTACGGGTGTACGAGGACACAGACGACACGGACGGCCTGGTGGTGACTCTGCTGAAACTGAGCGGGGTTCTCACGGAGAAGGGGGAGTTCGCGTCGGCCCTGGCTGCCCTGGACCGGGCCCGCCCTCTGCTGCCCTCACACCCGGACACCGGTGCCAGGGCCGGGGCGCGGTACACCCGCGGCAGGATCCTGACGGAGGTCGGACGGGTGGGGCAGGCCCGCGACGAACTGGCTGCAGCGCAGCGCGAATACCAGGCGGCCGGTGACAAGCACGGCGTCGGCCTCGTACTGCGCTCCCTCGGCATCACCCGGCGCGCGGCCGGCGACTGGGAAGGCGCGGCGCGCGACGGTGCGCGGGCGCTCGCCGCGCTGCGTGCATCGGGGGACCGGCTGATGGCCGCGTACGCCGCGCAGGCGTTGGCGAAGACCCGGATCCGACAGGGGCAAGAGGCCGGGGCTCGGGATCTGTTGCAGGAGGCGCTGGATGTCTGCCGCGAGATGGAGGACGGCTTCGGCCAGGCGCTGGTCCTGCGCACCTGGGGCGAGGCGGAACTGGCCGCTGACCGGCCGGAGGATGCCTGCGGTTTCCTGAGCCGGGCGCTGGAGTGGTGGGACTCACTGGGCCTGCCGCTGTGGAGGGCTCGCACTCTGCGTGATCTGGCCGAGGCTCAGTGGCGGCTTGAGCGGTGGAGCGATGCGATGGCGGCACGGGACGAGGCCAGGGTCACGTTCCGCCGTTTCGGAAGCAGGGAGGCGGGCGAGCCCTTCCCTGTCCCGGACCTGACGTCGTCCCCGCGCAGCCAGCGTACTGTGAACCCCTCGCGGCCTGCGCCGCCTCCGGCTGCCCCTCCGCCCCCGACGGACACGCCACAGAATCTCCGCAGTTTTCCTTGAGTCGTGCCCTCTAACTTCGTGCACCGGACCACTTCGGCCCACAACGGACACGGAGGTTGTCTATGTCTGGTGCGACTATGCCCGGCCAAGCGGGCCGTGCTGTGGCGCGGTGTGGGTCCGGCCAGGCACCAGGCTTCGACCACCTCCCCCTATCCGAATACCTCTGATCGTGAGGTCCCTGTTGCCATTCGCCGGCTGGCCCCGTTGCCGCGGCAGCGAGGACAAGATCACTGCTCGACTACTACACGGAGGACAAGCATGCAGTTACGTCGAAAGCTGGGCGGGCTCCTCGCGGGGGTGAGTCTGGTCGTCGGCGGCCTCCTGGCCAGCGCGCCGGCCCAGGCAGCCGCTCCCACCGACCGGGCGGTGAGTGACACCGCTCTGACGGCTCCCGCGTCTGCGGCAAGCGCACAGGCCAAGGCGGGCGTGCTGGCGAGGTCGCCGGGCATCTCTCCGGCCGCCGAACGCATTCGGTACGTCTCCAGCGGCTCCTACGACTGCCCGTACGAGCGGCTGTGCGCCCGCGTGTGGGATCCGACCGTCGGCCAGTACAAGGTGTTCGACCTGTGGGCCTGCCACACCTACTCGCTGTCCTACTGGGGCGGCGGCGGCGACGGCGGCGGCTTCATCAACAACCAGACCCCAGGCACGGTGGCCAGCTTCTACGACTCGGCCGGCGGAAGCGTCCTCAACTCGACCGCGTACGACATCGCCCCCTCCTGGTGGAGCTGGGACCCGATCTGGAAGATCAAGAACTGCTGACCCGCGCAACCGCACCCAGGCGCCCGCCCCGCCACCCGGGGCGGGCGCCGCGGTGCGCCACGCGCCCTTGCCTGCCCGTCACGGACCTGGCGGCCGATGCCGATCCGTGCGCGGACTCCTTCGCCCTGGACGAGGTCGGGGGGCGTCCTGCTGGCCGCGCTGGAAGAGTGGACGCCCGAGTGCGTCCCCAGCGCGATCTGGGGCGTCGCCACACCATCATCCGGTTCAACGAGAACGTCCTCCGGCAGGACGGCGAGGACATCGTCGACACCCTGAAGACGATGGGCACCGACCTCGTCACCGGCGCCCTGGCGATCAATCACCGACCCCGCAAGATCCTCGGCATTGCGCGACCACCAGCTGTGGCTCCAAGTCCTCGACGGCGCCAGGCAGAGCGAGACCTTCCGCGGCACCACGCCGGCGGAGACGGCCGCACTCTGCACGGCCCAGGCCTCAACCCCCGCCACGTCTACCGCCTGGACGGCGGTGCCTCATCAAAGATCGCCTTCATCCACCAGGGCAACACCCACGTGGCCGGCAGCCTGCACTACCTCCGCTGGCCACGCACACCACAAGAGCCCTTTTCCTGGCGGGGCCTGGACGGCCGAGTCCTGCACAGCGCATTTCTGATCACCAGCCCTCAGCCACGGGGAGCAGACGAGGTTGACACCTCACCCATTTTCCACGTGCGCGCCACGCTGCGCCGCTTCCCGGGGGTCAGCCGAGGCTGATCTCCGGGCGGTAGATGTCCATCCACTGGGCGAGATCGAGCGCGCGTTCAAGGCCGCGGCGTTCGGCCTGGGTGCTCACCGGTGTCTCACGGTGGGCGACGCGGTGGAGGCTGTCGTGGTCGACGAGGTCGAAGACCGGATGGGTGGGCCGGGTGAGCAGGTCCTTGGCCTGATCCTGGAGCGCGGCGGCGTACTTGGGGTCCTGGGTGGAGGGATAGGGGCTCTTGACCCGGTCGTACACCGACTTGGGCAGCAGGTCGGCACACGC
>NZ_JBSFDB010000111.1:0-12445 GCF_053593695.1 Streptomyces sp. NPDC002144 | reverse complement strand
GGGAAGACCTTCGGTGACTGGGACGAGGCCGCCTCGTCCATCCCGCGGCAGATCCAGGACTCCCTCAAGACCCTGGAGTGGATCTCCCGCAAAGAAAACCTCTGCGTCTGCGGACCGCCCGTTATCGAGGGTTTGGTTCGCGATTCGGCATATTGCCGCTGGGCGGGACCTTCATGAGATCGATGTGACGTGGCTGCGTTGTCAGTGCAGCCTCGTATGTTGGCCCGATGAGTCAGAAGGTGGTCGATGAGCGGGCCGTCGAAGCGGCGGTGAACGACGCTGAACAGGCGATAGCCGAGTTCGACGGGGCTTGCCGGTGGCTGACTGCTGCCCGGCGGGGACCGATGGAGCCTCTTGGAGCCGAGGTCTGGGTGTTCGACAAGGATCTTGCCCGGGTGGTGTTGGTGAAGCACCGCTGGCGGGGTTGGGTTCCTCCGGGCGGGAAGGTCGAGGCCGGGGAGACACCGCGCGAGGGCGCCATCCGGGAGCTTTTCGAGGAGACGGGCCTTCGGGTGGAACCGCTGCCTGAGCCGGCAGCGGTTGCGGTTCGTTCCTATCACCCGGACTTGCCGGTCACGCTTGGGCTGTCGTATGCCGCCGTCGTTGATGCAGCGGCCTCGTTTGTTCCGGAGGCCGGGCAGCCGGTGGCTTGGAAGAGGTTGGACGAGGGATGGGAGAGCTGTTTTCCCGATGATCTATCCCGGATCCGTCAGCATGCCACGTGGTTGGCTGATCGTGTGGGCCGTCACTGAGGGGCTGCTGCGGTTCCGCCGCGGCGGGCGAGTTCGCGTCGGAGGTCGAGGTTCTCGCCGTGGGCTTGTTCGAGCGCGTCTCGCAGTGCCTGTACTTCTTCTCGGTGCTGCTTCTTCAGGCGGGTGATCTGGCCGGTCAGCGCGAGGACGAGGGTGCTCTGCTCGTCGGCTGGAGGGGTCGGTGCGGGACTGGGCCGGGCTTGGGCTCGGAGTCGTTCGATGCGTCCTCGCAGGTCGGGGTGGTTATAGAGGAACGCGTGGGAGACGTTGGCCTCACGCTGGACGGCCTGGAAGGTGATCGACTCACCGCGCTTGACCAGGGTGCGGATCGCCTTCTCCGCGGCCTCCGTCTTGGCCTGGGACTTCGCCTTCGCAGCGGTGGTGAGTGTCTGGGTGCGCTTGGCGCGAGCGTCGTCGTTCATGGCCGGGCCCTTCGGTGACGGTCGAGGTCGAGCGCGAGTGGGACGGGGCCGGTGGGGGCGGTGCCGCAGCCGGCGCCCTGGACGGCGCGTCCGGGCTTGGAGCGGAGGGTGTCCAGCAGTTTCGTGAGGGCCGCGTGCTCGGCCCGCCGTTGCAGCAGCCAGACGTTGTCCTCGGGCATCGGATGTCCGTGCCGTGCCTGGAATGCGGTGGTGCTGCGGTTGATCAGAGCCTCCGTCTCGGTCAACTGCCGTTCCAGCGCGTTCTGGTGAGAGGCGTCGGTGACGAAGACCGAGCAGGTCAGGCAGGCATTTCCCTTGTCGCACGTCTGCAGGGGCGGCAGCAGGCACCAGCCGTGGGGCAAGAACCGGTCGGCCCGGTTGAACAGGTGGAGGCTGTCGTGGTCGTCGTGGGAGAAGGTGACGTGGGTGCCGTCTGCCCTCAGTTTCGCGGTGGCCAGGAATGCCTGCTCGGCGTGTTCTTGGCGGGCGGCGACGTAGTGCATCGCCATCGACGGGGTGGCATGCCCGGCATAGCGCATCAAGACGTGGACGGGCAGGCCGAGTTCGGCGAGCCGGGTCATCTTGGTGTGACGGAAGCGGTGGGTGTGGCTCAGCCCGACGGGCCTGCCCTTGCTGTCGGTGATCTTCACGATCTTGCTGAACTCGCGGAGCATCCAGCTGTAGGTCCCGGACGGGTAGGGCTTGTCGCCCTGCCGGTTGCCGGTCCGCTGCAGGAACAGGTGGCGCGGGATGATGCCGGGGAAGTGGTCGCGGACCCACTGCCGTTGTTCCTCGACGACCGCGACGACCTCGGCGTCGACGAGGATGTTGTCCGGTGCGATGTCGATCTTGCTCTGTGCGTAGTGGAAGCGGGCGATCTGTTCGCCCTCGGCGGCGTCGACGGCTCGGTCGGGGACCGGGGAGAGGCAGTCGAAGCGGCTGGTGCGGATCTCGCTGGCCCGTCGTCCGGTCAGGACCTGCAGCAGGATCATGCGCATGGCCTGCGGGTCGTCGAAGCCGCGGGCGGTGACCTGCTGTCCGTCGCCGCGGGTGAGGAGCATCTGCTCGTCGCGGGCGAGTCCGAGCAGGGGCAGGGCGGCGGGGATCTGCGCGAGGGCATGGTCGTCGACGTAGTGCTCGTCGTTGAGTTCGCGCTGGTGCGGGATGCGGGAGACCTGGCGGAACCAGCCGGCCGCATGCGCGTCCGTGACCCGGGACCACGGGTGCGGTCCGAGGACCTGGCGAGCCTCGACGGGGTTGGCCGCGACGAATGCGAACAGCTCGGCGACGGCCCTCAGATCGTCGTTGACCTGGCGAGGGTGGACGGGCCTATGGACGAACCGCTGGTCGCTTTCGCGCTGAATGCGGTTGGCGGGGTCGGAGACCCAGCGCCGGAACGCGGCGGCAACTTGGACTGCGTGGGCGGGATCTCCCAGGACATCCACGGGGTCTGGGAAGGTGCTCAGCCAGCGGTCGAAGCGCAAGATGTCCTGCATCCTGTCCTGGCTCACGGTCGTCCAGCGCAGGACGCCTGCTTCCATCTGGGTGCCGAGCCACCACTTGACCGCCTCCCGCAGCCACGAGTGCGTGATCTTCGAAGGTGAACAGCCGTAGTGAGCCTGGGGCTCGTGCTCCGCCAGCGGGATGCGCGGGTCGCATCGCGGATGCCACTCGTCCAGAGCCCACCAGGACCCGTCGCTGCAGCGGGCGATCAGGGCGAGGCGGCTGAAGCGGAAGATCACCCGGAGCCGGGCGACGCTGCCGCGGGGAATGAGCCGGCCCCAGCGGGTGGCATAGAACCACCGCTGCAAAGCGGCCGCCGTTTCCCAGTCCATGTCCCGGATCGACGTCGGGAAGGGATGATCGTCGCGGATCGCGCGGCGCAGGATGTTCGCGAACTGATTGGTGCCCAGCACGGACGAGCGAGTCCCGTCCATCGCCTGCCAGTGCGCCATCCAGGCCAGTTCGGCGGCGATCAGGTCGGGCAGACCGGTCAGGTCGATGCGGCGGTCGCCGTTCTCGGTGATCTTTTCCCAGTCGTCGATGCCGTCGCCGATCACCGGCCCCTTCCAGGGCTCTGGCAGCTCTCGCCAGAGCCGCCAGATCGGATCCTCGTCGCCGGCGGCGTGCAGATGGCGCTGTTCACCGGCCATCGTCGACCTGCCAGGCGGAGATGTACGACTTCCAGTTCGCCGCGGCCCGCAGGGCCTCGTCCTCGCGGACCCAGCCATAGAGGTCGAGCGTGGTCTGCACGTGTGCGTGACCGAGGCGGCGGGAGACCACCCACTCCGGCGTCCCGGCCAGCAGCAGTGCGGTTGCGTGGCTGTGGCGGAACCAGTGCGGCGTCCAGGAGGCGGGGCCGATGCGCTTCTTGCGCAGGGCGGACACCTTGTCCCGCACCGTTCCCTCGCGCAGGGCGGCCAGCAGCGGTGGACGTTCCAGGTTCACCAGCAACGGCCATCCGGCATCGATTTCGATGCCGAACTCGGCGGCCCGGCAGGCGAGGTGCGTGAGGTAGTCGGCGAACAGTCGCTCCAGGTCGCAGCCGACATAGACCCGTCGGGGGCGCATCATCTTCACCCTGGCCCCGTTCGTGTTGTCCTCGCGCGGCACGATCTCGACATAGGGAGTGGAGCCGCGGCCCATGACGAAGTCGCTGATCCGCAGGCCGAGGGCCTCGCCCAGGCGCATCCCGGTCTCCGCGAGCAGAGCGAACAGCAGCCGGTCGCGCAGGTTGCCCGCCCACTCGCCGACCGTGGCATCCGGCCTCGCGCAGCCGTCCAGGATCGCCTGGATCTCGGTGGGCAGCAGCAGCGGAGGGCGCCCACGATGTCGCTGTCGCCGGACCCTGACCAGCGAGGTCGGCGCCGGAGCGGTGCGGGCGTCCAGGTGCGCGAGCAGGCCCCGGGCCGGGGCCCGGCGCGGTGTCCCGCGCATGAGCCGTCCCGCGACCGGCACCGAGAAGACCGCCTCCTGCCATCGGTAGAAGGAGATCAGCGCGGCCAGTCTCGCCTCCAACGTCCCTGTCTCCGGGGCCTGTTCGGACGTGACGAGGGCGTGCTCGACGGTGCGGCCGTTGCGCAGCCAGGACAAAAACCCCGCGACCGCCGGGACCCCGAGATCGCCCCACCCCGCGGTCTCGTCACGCTGTTCGAGGAACGTCCACCACTGGGCCAGCGAGGTCGCATAGCCGCGGACCGTGTTCGGAGACCACAACATCCGATGGGCCTCCAGCCAGTCCTCGACCGGAGCGACGGTCCGGTACTTCTCGTCGATCACGGTCCACGTCCGCTGCCCGTTCGCCGGCCGGACCGCCAAGCTGTGTGCCACTGATGCCGTTCCGTCTCGTTGAAGAACTCCCCTTGATAGCAATGCATCAACGACGCAGAACGCTCACGGTGACGCTCGTTGCAGACAGAGAAGAGAGAGGCTCAGGCCCCGTTGATAACCTCCGGCACCGGCAAGAGCCACTTCACCGAGGCCCTCGGCCAGGCCGCCATCGAGGCCGGGATGACGGCGCCTGGTTCGCGATCGAAGACCTCGGAGCCCTCGTCCGCCGCCACCGCGTCGACGACTCCCTCGCCCGGGCCATGACCCGGCTGATCCGCTCGGACCTCATCATCGTCGACGACATCGGACTACTGCCCGTCTCCGCCGACGCCGCCGAAGGCTTCTTCCGCCTGGTCGATGCCGCCTACGAACGACGGGCGATGGCGATCAGTTCGAACCTTCATCCGTCAAAAGCGCACATGTTCCGGCGAACGCGTGCGAGGTGCTGCCGAAAGTTCACGGGTTCGGCAGGCGCCCGTCGTCGATGTGATCGGCCAGATAGATCAAGGTCGACTCGGCTGTCATCCCGAAGGCCGCCGCCACGAGTTTGGGGTCCATGGTGTTCACGAGGTCGACGAGCCGGGTGCTGCGAATCATCCGAGGTGGGTATCCGCAGTCGTCGAGGACGTGGGAGAGATAGGCAGTTGAGGCCGGGCTTCGCCCGGCCTTTGTTCCTTTGGTGACCATGACGTGCGGGTTGTCCGTTCGCCAGCCGTCGCGGTGGTCAAGGCATCTCTGCAGCACGGCCCAGGAGGCAGGGTCCAGTGGCACCGGATGGGGTCGTTTGCCGAGCCGTACCGTCTGAGCCAGTGGGTTCACGTCGGCGATCTGCAGCAGGCGGATGTCCGAGCTTGAGGCTCCGTGCAACAGGGCGAACATGCCCAACAGGGCTTCATGCGGATGGACTTGGGATCCGGTGGTCCAGCGGCGGAAGAGCTCACGCTGCTGTTCGAGGGTGAGTGTTCGGCCGCGGAAGCCGTTCGACTCCTTCGCTGTCAGGGTTCGGGTGGGATCCACCAGCACCATCTTCTGGGAGCGAGCGAAGCGGAAGAACTGCCGCAGCACGGTGAGCCGCCGCTTGCGTCCCTTGGGCAGCGTGACCAGGAATGCCTCGACGTCGTGCACATCCACGAGGGCCCAGTCGGTCTTGCCTCGGTGATTCGTGAGGAACAGTGCCAGGTCCCGCATGGTGGCCAGGGCTGTTTCCAGCGTGTGATCACTGCGGGGGCGGGTTCCGGCCCGTCGGGCCCGGTCCTGGGCTCGCATCCGAGAGGCGTCGAAGGCGATAACGGCCGGTCTCAGTGGTTCGGGCACGGCTTCGATGCGGCGTTTGCGTCGACCAGCGGCAAGTCGTTCGGCTTGGTCGGTGGGCAGGGCCAGGCCGCGGAGGGTGAAAAAGTCCTCCAGTGCGCGGGCGAAGGAGCCCATGGATCGACCCGGTCTGCGGGAGCGTTCGATGAGGGCCTGGGGCGAGTTGGAGTGCTCGTCTTGAAGGAGGCGGCCCAGGTCCACGACGAAGCCGCACGCCCGGCCGACGCAATGGCGGGCCGCGACATGAGCCACGAAGTCGTCCAGCCACGCGGGCGGGTCGGGCAGTTGGTCACGGAGATGTTCGCCGCGGATGAAGGGGCGGCCGGGGTGTCGTTGCCAGCAGGCAGAGCACAGCCCCAGCCCGGCATGGCGCCTGAGCTGCCCGCACTGACGGCAGTTCCGCGGTGGCTGTTTCTCCTGCCGGGGCCGCGAACAGGAGCCGCACCAGCCGGTCGCCTCGCGCAGATATCCGGCCCTTCCGCAGCGGGGACACTGTTCTTGAGAGGCCAGCCGTTCGGCTCGGCGCCGGCAGTCCCGACACAGCCGGTTCTGCGGCGATCGCACCGGATGCCTGCACTCCTCGCAGACTCGCGAGCACAGCACACACCGGCCGGTGTCCTTCTGCAGGACACGGTCCAGGCCGCAGGACGGACAAGTCGCCTTCGCTGCTTGTTCTTTGAGGCGCCGGATGCAGAAACAGCACAGGTCCCGGTCGAGAAATCCCACCGGGGCTCCGCAGGTGCTGCAGTCCCGTTGTTTCTTGCCCACCACACGCTCCGAGTCACAGTGGCGGCATCGAGCGGCCCCGGGCTGAGGCGGCCTGCGGAAGATCGACGACCGGCCGTGGTGGTGCGATGGGCCGTTCGACGGGGGTGATGTCGACCTCGATCAGGTCGTTAGGAGTGCACTCCAGTGCGGTGCACAACGCGGCCAGCGTGGTCATCTTCACCTGCGAGGGCTCCTTGGTGAACAGCGCGGACACCGACGCGGAGGACAACTCCAGGCCGGCCTTCTCGGCCAGCAGCCGCCGCAGTTCGGTGCCCGTCCAGACCTCGCGTTGAGCGGCGGCCATCCGCAGCCGCCATTGGATCTTCATGCCGTGGTGTCCTTCCCGGTCAGCTCGGCCAGGGTGCTGGCGACGGCCCGTTGATAGGCATCCTCGATGAAGGTCGCTGAGGGACGGACATAACGCATGGTGGAACTGACCGTCCAGTGACCGAGCATCTGCTGAATGGCCACGAGGTCGACGCCGCGTTCGTAGTTGCGGGTCGCGCAGGCCCGTCGCAGGGCATGCGGACTGAACCGCTCGGCCGGCGGACGTCCTTCGAGTTCCATCAAATAGCGGAGCCGGTTGCGGATCGTTCCGCGATGGAGGCTGCCACCGGATTCGTCGGCGAACAGCACTGGTGAGTCGGGGAACTTGGGCCGCACATCCTCGAGGAACCATCGCAGCACCAGGTCGAGGCCGTCGAGCATGGGCACCCATCGCGGCCGCGGTCCGGAAGTGTGGGCGCCCTTGCCGAAGCGGACGTGGAGCTTGCCGAACGGCCCACGGGTGAAGTGGAGGTCAGGCTTCTCCAGCAGCGATGCTTCCTCGGAGCGAAGTCCAGCGTGATACAGGGACCGGAACATCGCATAGTCCCTCGCCGCGGGTCCGTACTTCCTGGCGGTCGCGATCCTCTGCTTCATGAAGTCGAAGAACTCGCCCACCCTCTCCGGCGTCGGAGGCGGCAGCAGGGCCGGGGAGTCGTCACCGATGTGACGCGAGGCATTGAACTCATCGACTGGGCAGACCAGCCGGACCCCGAAGGCGGCCTCGATCTCGGCCGCCTTGCGGGCCTGCAGGAACCGGTGGAACCCCTTGAAGATCTGCACGTATTCGCGCCGCGTCGAGGTCGCCCGGCCCTTCACCGCCAGGTCGCCGACCACCCGGTCGATGTCCTCTGGAGTCACCTCCCACGCGGGCCGGCCCAGGGCCGCGAGGGTTCGCTCCAGCAGGCCGATGTCGTTGTCGATGGTCACCGGGCTGAACCCGCGGGCCCGCCAGGACGCGACGAACGCGTCGACACACGCCGCCTGGAACTGCCACGGGTCCGTCACCAGCGGTTCCTGCGGAACGGCGCCGCCCGCGATGACCTGCAGTCTCGCCTCGCCCACCGGCACACCTTCCTCGCGCCTGAACGGTCAAGGTGGCACCTGGAGAAAATGGGTGCCGCCACGAGATTCAACGAGCCCCCCAGGAAGGGGATACGGCCAGGTGGCAGCAGGAACTCTCGATGGGGAACAAGTGCCAGCCCCAGATGACTGGTATCCCCTCTTCCCCAACCCCGTTGTCGCCGAATCTCTCCTTGACCGACTGATCAACGCGAGCCATCAAGTCATCATGAACGGCCCCAGCTACCGCCCCAACAAGCGGCCGAAGGGGCCCACCAGCTCGACCAAGCCCCCGACCAGCTGAGATCAGCGCCGCCCCAGGGGGTGGGGAATTCCCCCGACAGAACCCCTGGGGAATATCGCCGTCGTCGACAGCCACCCGCTCATGGCGACGATGCTGTGCCAGCTGTACGCTGCAGATCCCGGGCAGTCGCTGCCAGACACACGCGGGGCGCTGTACGCGAAGTTCACCGACCTGCTCCACCGCCGTATGAGCGACAGGGCCCCGTCCGGCGTCCGGAACCAGACCGACGCCGCCATCGCCCGCTTCGGCCCCACAGCCCTGTCGCAGGCGCACGACCTGCTCGATCAGCTGCCGGACACAGTCGACAGTCTGGCGTTCGACCTTCACAGCGGCAGCGAAGCGTCCTGGGTCAGTGCACTGGCCGCCGTGGACAGCGCCCGGCGCCCCCGCGCTGTTCCAGAAGACGACTGGAACGATTTCCTGGCTTCGTCCCTTGGGCGCAGCGGGCTACTCACTCGCTCCGGGAAGGGTTTCACCTTCCTCCATCAGACCCTTCAGGAGTACTGCGCTGCACGTCACATCGCACGCGATCCCTCTTCCCATGCTGCAGAGCTGGACCGGTTACTCGGCCCCTGGAAGGGGGATGGGGGAAGCAACCCGTGGGGGGCGCCGCTGGACACTGCCTCCTACATCGGGTTCCTCGTCGACCCCGGCACTGCCTCGCCCACCGATCCGGTCGCCTCTCTCAGGGCCCTCGCGGTGCCCGGCAACATCCGCGGGTGCCTGTTGATCGCCACCCAGCTGTCCCTGAGCACCCTGCTCGCCGATCAGTGGAAACCATTGGTCCAGGCGGCCGCGCAGGCCATGGCAACAGCGAGCGCAGATCCCGATGGCGAGGCCACCCCGCGCGTCTGGGCGGCGGCCGTGCTGGCGGAACTAGAGCTGCAAGAGGGCACCACCGCGCTGGAGACGCTGGCGGACGATCAACTGCTGGACCAGGAATTCAACGATGACCCGCACAGCCCGGACTTCAGCGACCGTCTCCTTGCTGCCAAGTGGCTGCTGGAGCTGCACCCGCGGAGGGGGAAAGACGCCTGCCACCGGCTCGTCCACGACCCGTCCTTGTACGACTCCGTCCGTGTTCGAGCCGCTGAAGTGCTGCTGGCAGCCGGGGACGAACGCGCCTGCCGCGCCTTGGAGTACCTCGCCGCAGCGGACATTCCATTCGACGACCGCCTCGACGCAGCGAAGCGCCTCGCAACCCTGGATCCTGAGGCGGCAGTTCGCGCGCTGCACAAACTGGTCGAGGACTACCGGGGCGACCCGGACTGGCTCGACTGGTGCATGACCGCCGCCCAGGCACTGACCGAGCTGGGAGACCAGCGCGGCCGACAGATCATCGGCGAGATCTCAGCCGACCTCTGAGCACACACCCGCTCTGAGGCCTCCCTATCACACTCAAGATCACGATGGTTGAGGGGCTGAGGAGGGGCGCCCCTGGATTGCGGCTCTGGCTCGCGGAGGCAAGTCGTGAACAGCCGCTCGCATCTCGCGCGACCGGGGCCGCCTGTCATCTGCCGTCTGGAGAAAGCGGGGGTGGAGCCGCAGGGGGCTGCACTGGCTCAGGCCTGACGGGAGCTTCGGCGGGGGCGCGCCATGCCTTGATCAGCTGACCCAGTCGGCGGGCTGGTGTCTCGCTGGGGATGAACAGGACGACCGCGACCAGGACAAGGGTTCCTGCCGTGAGAGTTCCGGCCGTCCAGGCGGACAGGCCGCCACGGGCCGTAGCGATGGCGAAAGCGGCCGCCGCACCCAGCACGCTGCCGATGCGGGCCGCGGTGCTCACCATAGTCGTTCCCGGAAGGCTGTTCGGCGCAGTGTCCACGACAGCCTGGGTGTGCTGAGCAGTACTCGGAGAGTAAAGCGAGTGCGGGTGCGGCGGGTGGGGAGGGTAGCGATTTCGGCGTGCCATTCCTCGCGCCACCGTGCGCGTGTCGGCGTGGGAAGCAGCAGGGTCAACATGGACAGCGTGCGTGTGGTGACCGCGGCGGTGGATGTGGGCTGGAGGACGCCCGAGGACAGGTCCTGCAGTTCCCGGCTCACGTCGGTCAGGCCTGCTGCGCGGGCCAGCGGTGCGATGACGTCAAGGGTTTCACGGGCGACGCGGTAGCGCCTGGTCGGGGCGACGAACGCGATGGTGCGCATGTTGTGCAGCCGGTCGGCGAGGCGAATGGCCAGCACGGCCTCCTCACGCGTGGGCTGGAGCCCCGTCGGCCTTGCTGTGCCGAAGTGGAGGGCGGTGAGTGGGATCGTGCTGAGCTTGGCGGTGCGGACGGCTGCAATCAGATCGGCTATCTCCTGTCCGAAGTGCTCGCTTACGCGGCCCGGCGGGCAGGGACTGTCGTCAACGTCGTGCAGCAGAGCCGCGCAGATCACGGGGGGTGGCATGCCGATGTCGGCGACGATGCCGGCGACGGCAAGGCAGTGGGTGAGGAACGGGTCGCCACTGCGGCGGGTTTGGCCCGCGTGCCAGACGGCGGCCTCATCGTGGGCGTGCTGGATGAGCGAGGTGTCGGCGTCCGGGTGGCGCTTATGGACGACGGCCAGGATGTCGTCCAGGGACGGGGTGGCGGAGCGGCGCTTGCTCGGTCGGGGTGCTAACCGGCGCCGGGCCCTCATGACACTCCCCCGTTCGCGATCGGGCGGGCGGCCCAGCCCGGCAGGGGCTGTTTGCGGGCGCGGTAGGCGCGGGCGAGGGCGTCCTGTGCGTGCTCGGCACCGTCCTCGGTGATCCGGTAGAAGCGACGACGCGGGCGGCCGGCTTCCTCGTGTACGGCGGGGTCTTCCCAGGTGCTGTCCACCCAGCCGACTTGTTCCAGGCGGGCGAGGATCGGATAGATCGTGCCCGACGGCAGTCCCGCCAGCTCGCACAGCTCGAGGCCGTAGCGCTGTTTGGCGGGGTCTTCCAGCAAGGCCCGCAGCACCAGTTGGGTCTGCAGGGTCATACGCAACGTACCCATACTCGTACTCTACATAGCCTATATATGGACTGTCTAGAACTTATCGCGGACTGTGAGCCGGTCTCGCCCTCGCTGCCAGCTAGGGCGGGGCAGCCTGTGTGAACGTCACTAGAGGATTTAGACGCCATCTCATTTGGCTGGGTAAGCTGCCGGTCGTGGCAGGGATCGTTGAGCGGCTGGTGCCGGACGAGTTGTGGGAGATGTTCCAGCGGGTGGTGCCCGAGGCGCCATCGCGACCTCAGGGCGGTGGCCGACGTCGGCACGGTGACCGCGAAGTGCTGGCCGCCATCGTCTTCGTGGCGACCTCGGGCTGCACGTGGCAGCAGTTGCCGTCCGCATCGTTCGGGCCGTCGGGCGCGACGGCCCACCGACGATTCACCGAGTGGACCAAGGCCCGCGTGTGGGCAAAACTCCACCGCCTGGTCCTCGACGAACTCGGCGCCCGCGGCGAGCTGGACTGGTCCCGCTGCGCGATCGACTCGGTGAACATGCGGGCCCTGAAAAGGGGGAGCTGACAGGCCCGAATCCTGTCGATCGAGGCAAGTACGGCTCAAAGATCCACCTGATCACCGAGCGGACCGGTCTGCCCCTGTCCGTCGGGATCTCCGGGGCGAACCTCCACGACAGCCAGGCGCTGATCCCGCTGGTGAAGGGAATACCGCCGATCCGCTCCCGACGAGGACGCCGGCGGCGCAGACCGGCAAAGCTCCACGCCGACAAGGGATACGACTACGACCACCTGCGGCGATGGTTACGCGGGCGCGGCATCCTGCACCGCATCGCCCGCAAAGGCATCGAGTCCTCGACCCGACTGAGCCGCCACCGCTGGACCATAGAACGCACGATGTCCTGGCTCGCCGGATGCCGCAGACTCCACCGCCGCTACGAGCGCAAAGCCGAACACTTCCTGGCCTTCACCAGCATTGCCTGCACCCTCATCTGCTACCGCAGACTCACCAAATGAGATGACGTCTTAAGGGAGCGGGCCATGGATGGGGTGCGATGGCGAAAACCGATCTTCGGGCAACGGCAGCGTGGACGACCCCGCCGGCCATCCCGCGTGCTCGAGTGCCGCCCGCACGCGAGAGGATGTCGCCATGAGCGACTGGGAGGGGTAGATGGCGTCCCGCGTGATGGTGTAGCCGATCGGCGTTGAGTAGTGCGCCGGTGTGCTCCGGCTGGTGGCGCCCGCTCCCTGCGCACGGGGTGGGC
>NZ_JBSFDB010000110.1:0-12595 GCF_053593695.1 Streptomyces sp. NPDC002144 | reverse complement strand
GCCCTGGCGGCGAACCGGCTCTTCCTGCCCTGCTCCGCAGGATCTTCGTTTCCTCCCCCGGCTGAAGCCGGGGGTATCCACGAAGGAGAGACCCGATGAGCAGCCACAGCAGGGCGCCCATGGTGTGAATCTCCTTCGATGTGTTGGACGGGCGGGCTGTGCAGCTCAGGCGGTCAGCTGCTTGGGTGCGCCGCCGGAGATGGCGATCTTGCGGGGCTTGGCGTGTGCGGCCAGCGGGATGCGCAGGGTGAGGACGCCGTTGTCGTAGGCGGCCGAGGCGGCCGCGGTGTCCAGGGCGTCGGACAGGGCCAGGCGGCGGGTGAAGCGGCCGGTGGGCCGTTCGGTGAGCACGGGACGGGCGTCGGCCGGGATCGGGGAGGGCCGCTCGGCGGTGATGGCCAGGGTCTGATGTTCCGTGGTCAGCTCGATGGTGGATTGGTCCATGCCGGGCAGATCGAACTGCAGGTAGAGCGCTTCGTCGTCGCGCCATGCATCCGCCGGAATGACGGTGCCGGCCGAGGCGGCGCCGTTCTCGAGCTGGTCCGTGAGCCGGACGAGATCGCCCAGAACACCCGTACGCGCCAGCATGTCCAACCTCTCTTCCTGAAGGCGGGTCGCAGGGGCTGCGGCCCGACGATCGATTACCCGCCTATTCCTATAACCCGGCAGGAGATTCTCTGACAAGAGACCACTGCATGAAGTTGACGGTAGGTGACTCAATCTTCTATCACGTGCTGTGAGTGTTCGGTTGCGCCGACGCCGTGGCCCGCCACCGCGGCGGTCCGGGCGGTCGGCGCATGAGAGTGCCGGAAGGGAGGCCGCTGGTGACGGAAAGGATGAAGACGGTCTGGCTGCTGGGAGCCCGCGGGATGGCGGCGGTGGTTTTCGGCGTGCTGACGTTGCTCTGGCCGCAACTGACGGTGCTGGCACTGGCCTGGGTGTTCGGCGCATACGCCCTGGTGGACGGTGTGATGCTGCTGAGCACGGCGTGGCGGCAGTACCGGCATGAGCGTCGGCCCGCTGTGGCGTGCGCGGCGGCCGGCACGCTGGGAGTGGTGGCCGGACTGGTCACGGCTCCGTGGCCGGGTCTGACGGCCCTGGCGCTGCTGATCGTGGCGGGCGCCTGGGCCATCGTGACGGGATGCCTGGAGCTGTGGGTCGCCACCCGGATGCGGCATCAACTGCGGCACGCCTGGTGGTGGCGGGCCTCCGCTGCCGTGTCGGTGGCGGCGGGTGCCCTGCTGTGGCTGCGCCCGGACGCCGGTGCGGTGGCCATCGCACTGGTCCTGGGCGTGTACGCACTGATCGCGGGCGGCCTGTGGCTGGCTGCCGCCTGGCGGGAGTACCGCACCCGCACCGGACGCGGTACGCGGTCGTGGCTCGGGCCGGCCTCCGGTGCCCGTGTGGCCCACTGATCTGCTCCCCGAGGATCGCAGGCGCGGCGCATCGCAGGTCCGTGGGGCGCGCGGTGCGCGCTGGACGCCGAGAAGGCAGGTGAGCCTCGTGACGCGGCTGCACATCGATGGCGGCGATCTGGTGGTGCGTCTGCCGTGGCGGTGGGCGCTGGCGGCGCGGCGCCGCAGTGTGCGCTCCCGCTGAGGAGTGTGGGCGAGGTCCGCGTGGAGCCGCACTGGTGGCGCGCGGTGCGCCCGCACCCCGGGCCCCGCTACCGCTTCCGCCCGGGAACCTGGTGCGTGGGCGAACTTCAGCACGTCCGAGGCCGCGGCTTCGTGGCCCTGGACGCACGGGGCCCGGTGCTCGTGGTGACGACTGTCGGCCACGATGCCCCGTACACGCGCCTGGCGTTGTCCACCGCCGATCCGGAGGGCGACGCAACCTGGCTACGGGGGACAGCCGTCACAAAACCCCGCAGAAAGTTGAGCCGATAGTTGTCAACTTTCCGGCGCGGTGGTATATGAGAAGTAGAGCGGATTGGACGCAGGAACGACGTGAAGGAGGGATGACAGGATGCTGATGCGTACGGATCCCTTCCGCGAGCTTGACCGGCTCGTCGAGCGGGTCTGGGGCACGGCCGCGCACCCGGCGGCCATGCCGCTGGACGCCTGGCGTGAGGGTGACACGTTCTTCGTGGAGCTGGACCTGCCGGGCGTGGACGCGGAGTCCATCGATCTCGATGTCGAGCGCAACGTCCTGACGGTGAAGGCCGAACGCAAGCCGGCGTACGGCGAGAACACCGACACGGTGGTCACAGAGCGGCCCGCGGGGACGTTCAGCCGGCAGCTGTTCCTCGGCGAAACCCTCGACACCGAGAAGATCGAGGCCTCCTACGAGGCTGGTGTGCTGAGGCTGCGGATCCCGGTCGCCGAGCAGGCCAAGCCCCGCAAGATCGCCATCACCGGCGGCAGCGACCGCAAGGAACTGGGCGGCTGACGCCACAGCAACTCCTCTCTTAATTAAAGGGCCTCGGGCACCAGCCCGGGGCCCTGACGGCGTCTTTGACCCCTTCGCACATCTGCGACGGCGGGCGCCGGCAGGTGACAGACCCTGGGGCGTCCCATAACGCGGCCGCGCACCCCAGAATCCGACGCCGAGGGTTCTGCTTTCGGGTTGGGACAGTCGCCATTCGGTGAGTTCGATGATCTTTTCTCTCGCTTCTACGGTGCCGGGCCGGTGTCTGCCCAGCGGCGCCCGAGGCAGGTGGACATCGGCAGCCTGCTCTCCGAGCGCGCCCGTGAGCTGGTACTCAGGGCCCGCGGTGTGGCTGCCGCCGACAAGAGCGAGGAACTGAATGCCAAGCACCTGCTGGCCGCCGCACTCCAGGTGGACGCCACACGCCGGATGCTGGACGAGGCCGGCGTAGATGTCGAACGGCTTTCGCAGCGCCTGGGCGTCGGCGCGACCCTGAGCGTGGACGCGGCGCAGGCCGGTCCGGCAGAGCTGTCGCCTTCGGCGAAGCGAGCACTGCTGGACGCCTACCAGCTGTCCCGGCAGCTGGGCACTTCCTGCATCGGCCCCGAGCACATCCTGCAGGCCCTGGCCGCGAACGAGGAATCGTCGGCCGGTCGTGCCCTGGCCGAGGCGGCCGGCGGCCGGCCGACCTCTCTCGCCGCGCCCGCCACGCACTCCTCCGAGCAGCCCCGCAGGCCGTCCAGCACGCCGACGCTGGACGAGTTCGGTCGTGACCTGACCGAGCAGGCCCGTGCCGGGAAGCTGGATCCGGTGATCGGTCGGGATGAGGAGGTCGAGCAGACCATCGAGGTCCTCTCCCGGCGCAGCAAGAACAACCCCGTCCTCATCGGTGATCCCGGTGTCGGAAAGACCGCCATCGTGGAGGGCATCGCCCAGCGCATCACCGCCGACGACGTACCGGCCACGCTGAAGGACAAGCGGCTGATCGCCCTGGACCTGGCCGGGATGGTGGCGGGAACCAAGTACCGGGGTGAGTTCGAGGAGCGGCTGAAGAAGCTCCTGGAGGAGGCAGGCCGACAAAACCCATGCCAGCTTCTCGCGTGCGGCTCTGGGAGCGCATCAGGACGGGGCCGGCCCCTCCGGCTTCCCGCTGTCCGCATCGAACACCTTGGTGAAGGTGGCCCCGCATCGGCAGCGGGAGTGCTCGATCAGTTCTCCATCGGCCGACACGCTCAGCCCCTGGCTGAGCCGCACGTGCACATGATCACCCATGAGGAGCTGCCCTCCTTTGGCTCGTCTGGTCCGGTCATCGTGGAGGCCGACCGCGTTCACCGGCAATGCCGCAGCTCACACGTGCGTGCCCCTCGTGCCGCGCTTCAGGATCCGCCGCATGGCCGGGGAGATCGGCGTGCGACGTCCCTGACAGACCAGTGCGCGCCCCCCGTCACGAGGGTGGGCGCGCGTTGTCCGGATCATCCGGCCGGCTTCGCGGGGGCCTGCCCTGCTCGTGCGCCGGGTTGCGGCTGCGGGTGGCCGGCAGCGTGCAGCATCGGTGCGCTGTGCCGCTCGGGACGATGGCCGCCCTCGGCCAGGACGCGGTTGCGGGGTGCCTCGTCGTCACCGGGTAGCGGCACGGGCCGGCGCGCCACCAGGCGTCCGACCCAGCGGCGGCCGCAGTGCGCGCAGGGCGGGGCGCCGTGCGGCGTGTAGGGGGAGGAAACGGCGGTGTTGTCGCGGTAGAAGACCTCCCACTCGGCGTCGAGAGCGTCTCGGTAGCGCTGGACGTCGTAGTCGACGCTCCAGCGGTGCCAGCACGAGCCGCAGGTGAACGCCACACGTTCGACAGCGAGTTCGGTGATCACTGCACTGCACCTCCCATCCGGTGTGCGGGCACGGCCCCGGGGTGCCGACAATGCCGTGTCGACCTCCCCTATACCTCGCCTGGACTTGACAACGCAAGACTCAAGTTTTATCCCAGAGGGTAGGCAAGAAGGAGGAAGTCGCAGCTCAGCATGGGCAAGGGAGGTGGCCCGACGTGCAGGGGCCGGAGCCGGAATCTGACCTGTACGCGGTGCTGGGAGTGCAGCCCTCGGCGACGGCTGAGAAGATCACCTCGGCCTTCCGCGCCCGAGTGCGGGAACTGCGCCCGGACACCCGCGTGGACGCTGACATCACCGCACGTTTCGGTGAAGTGAGGGCGGCGTACGAGACGCTGCGTGATCCCGTCCTGCGGGCGGCCTACGACCAGCGCCTCGAACGCGCGCTGTCTGCGCCTGATCGAGGTGCTGCCACCACCGAGCCCGGGCGGCCCGCTCGACGCTACGCCGTGGTGCTCGGGGACGTCCGGCGTGACCCGCCATTGCGCGCGGGGCCGGTCCGGTGGATCCCCGGGCGGTGAGACGAAGAACGAGGTGAGGACGAGAAGGGAGAGCTCAGATGGCACGTGCGGTTGGTATCGACCTGGGTACGACGAACTCGGTGGTCTCCGTCCTGGAGGGCGGCGATCCCGCCGTGATCACCAACACCGAAGGCGCGCGGACGACCCCGTCGGTGGTGGCCTTCGCCAAGAGCGGTGAGGTGCTGGTCGGTGAGGTGGCCAAGCGGCAGGCCGTGACGAACGTGGACCGCACCGCACGCTCGGTCAAGCGGCACGTGGGCGACCACGCCTGGCGGTTCCCCGAGCACGGGGACATCGACGGTAAGCGGTACACCGCGCAGGAGATCTCCGCGCGCGTGCTGCAGAAGCTGAAGCGGGACGCGGAGTCCTACCTGGGTGAGGACGTCACCGACGCCGTGATCACGGTGCCCGCGTACTTCGACGACACCCAGCGGCAGGCGACCAAGGAGGCCGGCGAGATCGCGGGCCTGAACGTGCTGCGGATCATCAACGAGCCGACGGCGGCCGCGCTGGCGTACGGCCTGGACAAGGAGAACGACCAGACGGTCCTCGTCTTCGACCTGGGCGGCGGCACCTTCGACGTCTCGCTGCTGGAGATGGGTGAGGGCGTCATCGAGGTCAAGGCCACCAACGGCGACACCCACCTGGGCGGGGACGACTGGGACCAGCGGATCGTCGACCACCTCGTCACGCAGTTCAAGAACGGCTACGGCGTGGACCTGTCCAAGGACAAGATGGCCGTGCAGCGCCTGAGGGAGGCGGCGGAGAAGGCGAAGGTCGAGCTGTCGTCGTCCACCGAGACGACCGTCAACCTGCCCTACATCACCGCCTCGGCCGAGGGCCCGCTGCACCTGGACGAGAAGCTGACCCGCGCCCAGTTCCAGCAGCTGACCGCCGATCTGCTGGAGCGGTGCAAGGCGCCCTTCCACAACGCGATCAAGGACGCCGGGATCAAGGTATCCGACATCGACCACGTGGTCCTGGTGGGCGGCTCCACCCGGATGCCGGCCGTCACCGAGCTGGTGAAGGAGCTGACCGGCAAGGACCCGCACAAGGGCGTCAACCCCGACGAGGTCGTCGCCGTCGGCGCCAGCCTGCAGGCCGGTGTCCTCAAGGGTGAGGTCAAGGACGTCCTGCTGCTCGACGTCACCCCGCTGTCCCTGGGCATCGAGACCAAGGGCGGCATCATGACCAAGCTCATCGAGCGCAACACCACCATCCCCACGAAGCGCTCGGAGATCTTCACCACCGCCGACGACAACCAGCCGTCGGTGACCGTGCAGGTCTACCAGGGCGAACGGGAGATCGCCGCCTACAACAAGAAGCTCGGCATGTTCGAGCTGACGGGCCTGCCCCCGGCGCCGCGCGGGGTGCCGCAGATCGAGGTCACCTTCGACATCGACGCCAATGGCATCATGCACGTCTCCGCCAAGGACCTGGGCACCGGCAAGGAGCAGAAGATGACCGTCACCGGCGGCTCGGCGCTGCCCAAGGACGACATCGACCGCATGGTCCGCGAAGCGGAGCAGCACGCCGAGGAGGACCGCAAGCGCCGTGAGGCGGCCGAGACCCGCAACCAGGGGGAACAGCTCGTCTACTCCACCGAGAAGCTCCTGAACGACAACCCCGACAACATCCCGGCTGATGCGAAGAGCGAGACCGAGTCGGCGCTGGCCGAGCTGAAGGAGAGGCTGAAGGGCGAGGACACCGCCGCGATCCGGCAGGCGATCGACCGCACCGCCCAGGCCGCGCAGAAGATCGGCACCGCCCTGTATCAGCAGGCACAGGCCGAGCAGCCGGCCGGTGCCTCCGCGGGCGGTGGCAGGAGTGGTGGTTCGGGCGAGGATGACGTGGTGGACGCCGAGATCGTTGATGACGACAAGCCGGAGGCTGGCTGACGATGACCAGGAGCGGTCCGCAGAGCACCGAACTCCAGCAGCTGCGGCGCCTGGTTCAGGAGCGGACCGCCGACCTGCAGCGGGTCAAGGCCGAGTACGACAACTACCGCAAGCGGGTGCGGCGGGACCGCCTGGCCGTGCGCGAGATCGCCGCGGCCAACGTGGTCCGGGCCCTGCTTCCCGTGCTGGACGCCGTCGACCGGGCGTGCGCCAACGAACCGCTCACGCCCGGTCTCCGAGACATCGCCGGCAGCCTCAAGGAGCAGCTCGGCTCGCTGGGTGTCACGTCGTTCGGTGAGGTGGGCGATCGGTTCGATCCCGCCTGCCACGAGGCCCTCACCCACCGCGTCAGCGCCGCCGCGGACGGCTTGGTGTGCTCGGCGGTCCTGCGTCCCGGCTACCGGCTGGGCGAGAACCTGCTGCGCCCGGCGACCGTGGAGGTCACCGGACCGGCCCCGCCTGCGAGCAGCGCACCCGCACCGCAGTGCGGCGCACGCGGATCATCCGCCCGCCCGGACAAGCCGCCGTTGCCCGTCGTGCGGAGCTGACAGGCATGCCCCTACCTGGGTACCGGAGAAGAGGGCATCGACTTCGATGCCCTGAACGTCACTGGCAAGCGGAGGTGACAAACCATGCAGCACCACGAGTTCCTCGCTCGCGTACGCGAGTTCGGCGAATACATCAGCCAGGACGAAGCCGCGAAGGTCACCGACGCGGTGCTGAGCGTGCTCGCCCAGCGCATCAGCCCCGGCGAGGTCGACGACCTTGCCTCCCAGCTGCCCGCACCGCTCGGACAGGCACTGGCCCAGGCCAAACAGGCGCACGCCGAGAGCTTCGGCATCGAGGAGTTCTACCGCCGGGTCGCCGAGCGCACCGGTGCGCGGCCGCGCACCGCACAGTGGGACGCCAGCGCGGTCCTGACCACCCTGGCCGGCGCCGTCTCCGGCGGTGAGCTGAACCAGATCATCAGCCAGCTCCCCTCCGGCTACGCCGTCCTGTTCGGCCAAGCCGACCTGGCCAGCTGACACCAGACCCTCGGGGGCGGACCGGCACGGCAACGCAGCCGGCGTTCGGACCAGCACCGGTCCGCTCGGCCAGGATGCCCGCGTATCCCGACCGCCGAGCGCGCGCCCCGCAGGACCCGCCACCAGTGGGTTTTGCGGGGGAGACCTCCGGCTGGCCGACGGCGGCCCGGGCCGGCCGAGGAATGGAGGACGGGCACCTCAACTCCCCTCACCCGCCCTTCGCCCCCCACCGCAGCTCAGAGCCGAAGAAGGGTGGTTGCCACATGACCCTGAGACGCGAAGCGTTCCTCGAGCAGGTGAAGGAACGCGGCGAGTACAAAACGGAACACGAAGCCGAACGGGCCGCGCGCGTCGTCCTGGCCCTGCTGGGTGCCCACCTGGTCGGCGAGGTCCGCGCCCAGCTGGCGGCGCGCCTGCCAGAGGAATTCGCCCTGATCCTCCTCAATCCCCTGCAGAGCGCCGAGCCGCTGACGCCGGAGAGGTTTGTGCGGGCCACGGCAGCCTGGATCGAGGGAGCCACCGAGCAGACAGCGGCCTGGGACGTCAGCGCCGTCCTCAGCACCGTCGCCGACGCCGCCGGCCACGACCTCATGGACCAGGTCCTGCTCCAGCTCCCGACAGGCTACGACCTGCTCTTCGGCCGCCCGCAACCCACCTGACCCGGCCGTCCCGATCTGACGGCTTCGTGGATGTCGTCGCCGTATCTTCCAGAGGATGCGCAGGCGGCGGAACCAGTGCAGGTGGGCGAACGCGCGCTCCACGACCCAGCGTTGGCTGCCCAGGCCGGAGCCGTGCTGGGCGCCGCGGCGGGCGATCCGCGGCTTCACGCCGATACTCCAGGCCAGTCGGCGGTACTTGTCGTGGTCGTCGCCGCGGCCGCCCAGCACCACGTCCGAGCGGCGCCGTGGCCGGCCGCGCTTGCCCCGCACCGGCGGCACGGCCTGCAGGAGCGGGTCCCGATGCAGCCGACGCCACAGGCCGACCTCGGTCCATACCGTGAAGCGGCGATGCGCGGTGGCGGGGGACGTGCCGAACGCCGGCCGCAGATGCCGCCAGTCACAGCCGCTGGTCAGCATGTACACCGCTGCGGTGAACACGGCCCAGTGGTCGCGCGGACGGTCCCGCCACCTTGCGGTCGAGCCGTGAACGACGGCAGTAACGGGGCGACCAGACGCATCGACAGATCAGCAATCACGGCCTGCACCCTGCCGCTCGGACATCGAGCATCAAGTCACGGGGGGACAGCCTCCTATGCCTCGACCGATGCGGCCGATCTGGCGGCCTGCTCGATCTTCGCGCAGTAGGCGGTGCGGGCGTCCTCATCGATCTGCATCTCGTGCTCGGGCCGCATCCCGGTTCGCCCGTCCACGCCCTCGCGCAGGATGTCGGCGTGCCCGGCATGCCGGTTGGTCTCGCCAAGGACGTGGACCAGGATGGCGAACAGGTTCGTGTTGGAAAAGGGCTCCGGCCACCACGGCACGTGGCCCGGGGCATCGAGGGCAAGCTCGTTGATCGTCGCATCTGAGTGTTCCCACGTGCGCCGGTAGGACTCGATGATCTGATCGCGCGTCTCGTCCTCAGCCGCCCACAGATCGCTGCCGTCGTGGTCCTGCCACCGGGGCAGCGGTTCTGGGGACGGCCGGTCGAAGACCTCGCCGAAGTACCTGGCCTCGACGCTGGCCACGTGTTTGACCAGGCCGAGGAGGTTGGTCCCGGTCACTGTCAAAGGTCGGCGGGCGTCGTATTCGGACAGGCCGTCGAGCTTCCAGAGCAGCGCCTTGCGGTCCCGCCGCAGTCGCACGTGCAGGGTGCCCTTCACGAATTCATCGATCATGCGGCATGAGCCTGCCATGGGCTACTCGTGGCCTCAAGATCCCGTACGTGGACCGCAACGACCGGCAGTGCTGAAGCCCGGCCATGGCCACTGTCCCGAGCCACGGAAGAAGCTCGCGGAAGTCGCCACGTGAGACAGCCTTCAAGTTGACCGGCGCGAAATTGCAAGGTGCAGTACGTTCAGTCCCACCGTCGCGCTGGGCCCCACATTGTGCGGCGTCAGCTTCTGTTGGCCTCGTCGTCGGCGCCGTCGATGGCTCATCGTGGGGTGTCGGCCGGTCAGCCGCGTTGAGCGCGAGCACGCAAAGCAGCCCAGTGGCGCAGGCGTTCGGTGATCTGGGCCTCGTAACCGGTGCGAGAGGGTTTGTAGTAGGTCTCTCGGTCCATGGCGTCGGGGAAGTGGTCGGCGCCGGAGAAGCCGTCGGGGGTGTCGGGGTCGTACCGGTAGTCCCTGGCGTAGCCGATGTTCTTCATCAGCCGGGTCGGGGCGTTGAGGATGTGGGCTGGCGGCATGAGCGAGCCGGTGCGGCGGGCGGATCGGTGGGCGGCGTTGAAGCCGCGGTAGACGGCGATGGACTTGGGGGCGGTGGCGAGGTAGACGACGGCCTGGGCGATCGCCAGCTCGCCCTCGGGGGAGCCGAGTCGCTCGTACACGTCCCAGGCGGCGAGGGCCTGTTGGACAGCGTGCGGGTCGGCGATGCCGATGTCTTCGTTGGCGAAACGGACCAGGCGGCGGGCGACGTACAGGGGGTCTTCGCCGCCGTCGAGCATGCGCGCCAGCCAGTGCACGGCTGCGTCCGGGTCGGAGCCGCGCATCGACTTGTGCAGCGCGGAGATCAGGTTGTAGAGGCTTTCCTGCGCCTTGTCGTACAGCGGTGCGCGTTGCTGGAGGTGACGGGCGAGCGCGGTGGTTCCAAGGGTGTCTCGGTGTCCGGGAGGGTCTGGAGCTGTTCGGCCATGTTGAGGAGGTAGCGGCCGTCGCCGTCGGCCATGGCGCTCAGGGCGCGGCGGGGTCGTAGTCGAGCGGCAGGCGGTGGCCGGTGAGCTGTTCGGCACGGTCGAGGAGCGTGGCCAGCGAGGCTTCGTCGAGGCGTTTGAGGACGAGGACGTAGGTGCGGGAGAGGAGGCCACCGTTGAGTTCGAAGCTCGGGTTCTCCGTGGTGGCGCAGATCAGGGTGATCGTGCCGTCCTCGACGTAGGGCAGGAAGCTGTCCTGCTGGGCGCGGTTGAAGCGGTGGATCTCATCGACGAACAACAGGGTGCCCTGGCCGATGCCGCGCCGGCTGCGTGCGGCGGCGAAGACCTTGCGCAGATCGGCCACGCCGGAGAAGGTGGCCGACACCGGTTCGAAGACCAGGTCGCCGCCGTCGGCGAGGAGCCGCGCGATGGTCGTTTTCCCGGCTCCGGGCGGCCCCCAGAGGATGGCGGAGCTGAGGCGCTGCCGGGCGACCATGCGGCCCAGTGGGGCGTCCGGGGCCAGGAGGTGGTCCTGTCCGACGACGTCGTCCAGCCGGGTGGGGCGCAGGCGGTCGGCGAGTGGCCGGGCGGGCTCCTCGTCGAAGAGCGGCAAGCTCGCTTCGGTCGGTTCCATCGGTCTCTCGGGTCGGCGGCGGGCGTATGGGGGCGCGGCAGGCCGGGCACGGGGCACGGACGAGTGGGGGCTGTGCCGGTCGCGGCGCTCATCGAACGCCGGGGCGTTCGCGGCGCGGCAGCCGCTCGATGACCAGGTCGTAGGAATTCTCCACCGCGTCGGTGACCAGTCGCTCCGTGATGCCGGGCCCGGGGCCGAGCGAGATCCAGTGCCGTTTGTCGAGGTAGCGGCCCGGAATGATCGTGGGGTAGCCGCGTTCTTGTGCGCGGGCGTGTTCAGGTGCGCACGTGACCGTGATGATCTGCTCGTCCGGGTCGTCGGTGACGATCAGGAACACCTTGCCCGCGACCTTGTACACGTCGAGTGCGGGGGTGAAGGGGCGTCCGTGGCTGACGTCGGGATGGGCCAGGGCCGCCTGGCGGGCGGTGCTCTGGAGCCGGTCGCCGGCCGCGCTCACTGGGCCGCCCGCGTGCCGTTGCCGTAGGCGCGTGGGTCGACGGGCTGCTCGGCCTTGGGCAGGTGGGCGACGACGAGTAGGTAGGCGTCGGTGACAAGTTCCCTGACGAGTTCCTTGCCGTCTTCCCCGCCCTCCAGCGTGATCCAGTGCTTCTTGTTCATCGGGATTCCTCCGTGGATACCCCCGCCGTCAGGCGGGGGAGGAAGCGGACTCCTGCGGAGCAGGGCAGGGCAAGCCGATGCGCCGCCAGGACGGATCGGCGTTCACCGCCAACCACCCGCAGGTAAGGGGTAGTTCGTATGCCGTCCGGCCGGCGATGACCAGGCTGGCCGGGACCGCCGCCGGGCTGGCGGGATGTCAGGTCTGTGGAGCTGGCGTAAGACTGCTGGGCGTACGCACGTCCCTTGCCGTTGGTTCGGGGCAGCTGCTGTCTGGGAAGCAGAAAGCTCAACCCGCGAGGGAACAATCTCCCTGCTTCAGCTGGGGGAGAAGTCAACAGCCTGAACACCTTGCCGCGTACTTTGAAGACCTCCCAGTCGGGGCCGAAGGGGTGTTCCAGCTGGGCTCCGGGGAGTTCTTCCGCGCGGTCGGCGGCGGTCTGCTGCAGGGTTGGTCCGTCCATGGGCGGGTCGGGCTCCTCGGGTGGTGTCGGAATGTGGCGTCGAAGGACGCGGCGGCACGCCACGCGATCGCGGCGGCACGTCCCAGCCTTCCCGCGAAGCCGGCACGGAGGGCAGTAGGCTGCGGACACGTGATGGTCGACAAGCGACACCCCAGCCCGGGCGGACAGGCCGGATCGGCCGCGGTTCCGCTGTACGGTTTCCAGCCCCCGGTCGGCACGCCGTACGGCCTTGAGGTCAGTACCGTCCAGGACTTCTTCGCCCAGCACGACGACTGGCCGTGGAACCCGCCCCGTCCGGGGCGCGCAAGGTCACGTCCGCTGGAGTGGTGTATCGACGGCCACTCGGTGATCTCGTCTTTGAGGCTATGCGGTGAGTTCGGTGGGCAGGACGGTGTCGTCGG
>NZ_JBSFDB010000109.1:0-12637 GCF_053593695.1 Streptomyces sp. NPDC002144 | reverse complement strand
ACGACATCCCGGGCAAGGGACGCGTCGCCGTGACCAGCTATCTGGCGCGCCCCGTTGACGACGTCTCGCTCGCCCTCGGGACGGAACACGCCGACCTGGCGTTCTTCCACGCTGGGGAACTCGACGACATCAACCTCCCCAAGGGCTACCGCAGGTCCATCCGACTGGGGATCGACCAGCTCCAGGCGAGCCGGGGATGCGATCCAGGGCAGTGGATCAGAGGGGTGTCGGGCAGATAGTCGTCCGCTCTCACCCGTGACCAGATAGACGACGCGGCGGGCGATGGAGACGGGGTGGTCTGTAACCCCTACGCTGCGGGAATGCGGGAGTTGACGTTGCGTATCCGGGTGGCTGCCTACGTCCTGCGCCGGCGCGCGGGACGGTCGGTGGAGTTGCTCGTGTTCGACCACGACGCGGACCTGCCGCCCGGCACGCACGTCCCGGCGGGGGGTGTGGCCCCGCAGGAGCCGCTGGAAGAGGCGGTATTGCGGGAAGTCGTGGAGGAGTGCGGGCTGGCCTGCGTGCGGGTGCTGCGCCCCCTCGCGCAGGAGCACACGCCGCACCCGATCCGCCGCTTCCCACGCCACACCACCTTCTTCGAACTGGAGGTGGACGACAACGCAGATGTCCCGGATGCGTGGGACCACCACGTGACAGGCGCGGGGCGCGACAACGGCATGACGTTCCACTGCCGTTTCGAGCCGCTGCCCCTGGCCTTCCCGTTGGCGGACGGCCAGGACGCCTGGCTGGATCGTCTGGAAGCCTGAGCGCCGTCCGTCGCTGGTCGTTCCTCCACCTGCGTTCGTGGGCTCGGTGCCACAGCGTTCGGTAGGCCATCCGCCCCCTGCCTGTTGCGTCATCAGGCAGGGAGCGGGGCGCGGATCGCCGTGGGTGGGCAGTCTGGGGGGTGCCTCTATGTCCTTCGTCAAGGCTCCCCTGTCGGGTTTGGGGTGGTTCGGGGTTGCTGGGGTTATGCGGCGAGTTCGACGTCCTTCGGTGTTCGGGATTCGTAGAAGGTGCCGTCGCGGAGCATGGCGAACAGGACGCTGACGCGTTGGCGGGCGAGGCGCAGGAGGGCCTGGGTGTGGGTTTTGCCACGGGCTCGTTGCTTGTCGTAGTAGGTGCGGGAGGCGGAGTCCGCGTTCATGCAGGCGAACGCGGACAGGAACATCGCCCGTTTGAGCTGCCGGTTGCCGCCTCGGGGTGCGTGTTCGCCGTGGATCGAGGTCCCGGACGACTTCGTGGTCGGGGCGAGGCCGGCGTAGGAGGCGAGGTGGGCGGCGGTGGGGAAGCTGGTGCCGTCGCCGACGGTGACCAGCAGGACGGCGGCGGTCCTGACGCCGACGCCGGGCATCGACGTCAGGACCGGGGAAAGAGGGTGGGCCTGCAGCAGGCTGTTGATCTGTGCCTCCATCGCCCGGCGCTGGGTGTGGACGGCGGCGAGCGAGGCGGCCAGGGAGGGGATGACGACGTCCAGGGTGCCGGTGCCGGGGACGACGACGGTCTGCTCGTCCAGGGCTTCGAAGACGTCGTCGATCAGCCGGGCGGCCATGCGCGGCGCTTTCGGACGGATCAGTTCGACGAGTCTGCGGCGGTCGGCCTTGCGCAGGGCGGCCGGGGAGCCGTATCGCTCCAGCAGCCAGGTGACGGCCTGGTGGTCCAGGCGCGGGCCCAGGACGCGTTCCAGGGAGGGGTGGAACTGGGTGAGCAGGCCGCGTATGCGGTTGGAGGTGCGGGTGGCCTCGGCGGCGAGGTCCTGGTCGAAGCCGACGAGGACGGTCAGCTCGGCGGTGATCTCGTCGGTCAGTGCAAGCGAGCGCAGGGTGTGCGGCATCGTCCGGGCGGCGTCCGCGATGACGGCCGCGTCCTTGGCGTCGGTCTTGGCCTCGCCGGGGTAGAGGTCGGCGATGCGGCAGCCCGCGTCCCGGGCGACGGTCAGCGGCAGGGCCCCGATCGAGGCGGGCTGGTCCACGATCACCAGGACGGTGCCGAACTTCGCGGTCCGTTTGTCGAAGACGGCCCGCAGTTTGGGTTCGCTGTTGGGCAGCGGCTTGTCGAAGACCTTCTTCCCGGCCGGGGTGAGCCCATGACCGTGGTGAGCGCTCTTGCCGACGTCCAGGCCGAGGAACACGCCCACGTCTTGGATCTCGAACATCGTGCCCTTTCCGGGGTGTTGACGGTGCCGGCCTCGGCTCGGGTGTCGTGCTCGCGCATCCACGTTATGCAGACCTGCCGCCCGCGAACTGTCCGGCGTTGCGCCGGACCGGGCGGTGGCCGGACCTCTGATCAGCGTCTCCGACGAACACCCCCGGACCGCGGCGACACCACCCCCCAGGTCATGCCATCGACAGGGGGACACAGTCATACCGGGCCCGGAGGCCAGCGGCCCTCTTGCAGGACCGCGAAGAACATAACGGGGTGTGGAGTGGTTGGGCCGTGACCTGGACGTCGCCGGTGTGGATGCCGGTGAGGATGATGGCGCCGTGCGCCGTGGGTGCGGCCAGCCCGTTGGACCAGTCGGCGGTGTCGGCGGGGATGTCTCCGCTGTCCAGGACGCCGAAGGTGCCCTGCGCGACGAGCAGTTGGGCGGCGTTGATGCTCTGTGCCTCTTTCACGGGAAGCTGTGCAGTCAGGGAGAAGAAGCCTGGCCTGCTGTCGCTGTGGCAGGCGATCGGCTGTATCGACGAGCTGTGGTGGCAGTACGCGCAGGCGACCATCACCGCCTACACCAGCGTCTTCCGCGCCACCCCGCTGGCATTGATGCCGGACAAGATGGTCTGGGTGAGGCGGTAGGGCTCGGTGCCGGTGTCGATGATGGTGCCGTTGAGGGTGAGAGGGGCGACGATGGCCGCGCGGGGGCGAGGGTGGGTGAGGGTCTTGGTCCCGCCGGACGATTCGTTCGAGGCGGTGGCCACGCTGTTGTTCTCCTCGTGTACGCGGCGGAGGGCCGGTCCGGGCGTCGTCTGCTGGGTGGTGGAGGCTGCCGTGGCGGCCGCGCCGCCTTTCGGTCAGGTCTTGTGGGCGGGCGCCCACACCGTGATGTCCAGCGTGATCCGGTCGGGCTGGCCGGCGGTGTCGTGGTGCACGGAGGTGACCCGTATCTGGGCGACGCGGTTGGTGGCGGTGAGCCCGCACAGGATGCGCCCGGCGCGGATGTCGGCGGCGTGGAGGGTCGCGCCGTAGTCCTGGTCGAGGGCGCAGGCCCAGAAGCCGCCTGGGCTGTTCTGGGGGAGGACTGCGATGTCGTTGTTGCCGACTCCGTGCAGGGCACGGTCTTGGGCCCCGAACCAGACGTCCGCTTGGGGCGGCCCCGGTTCGCTCTGTTGGGCCCAGGTGGACGCGGTGGAGTCGAGGTCGGCTACGTGACCGGCGGTCAGGACGAGAGTGCCGCGGCGGCGGATGGGTACGTGCGCTGCGGGAGTGTTCGCCTGCGTTGGTGAGGGCCGCGGGGCAGCGGCGGCAGAGTCTGAGCGAGTGGCAGGGCGGCCGCTCAGGCCCAGGAGCACTGCGGTGGTCAACGCCAGGGCTGCGGTTCCCGCCAGCACCATGATCTGCCGCCGCCGTGAGGCCGGTTCGCTCGGTGTGGGCCCGGCTGCCGCCCGATCGGCGCCGTCCAGCGGCTGCTCCCTTTCGGGCTGGACAGGGTCCGTTGTTGCGGGAGCGGCTTGCTCGTCGCCGACGCGCAGTGCTTCCCAGCGTGATCGCCAGGAGGCTGGGTCTTCGCCGCACGCGGCCACGTAGGCGGCGACCACCGTCCAGCTCGGCCAGCGCTGGCCGCGTGCCGCCTCGGACAACGCGCTGGGCGAGACGTGCGCTCGCACGCTCATCTCACGGTAGCTGGGTCGCCCCGCGCGCTCGCGCAGCCTGCGCAGTTCGACGGCCATCGCCGCGGCCGGGCCGTCGTGCGGGCGGATGGGTAATTCCGGACGCCCCCGCCGTCGTTGCCCGCGTGTGTCGTTCACCGGCTGCCCTCACATCTGGTCCGTTTAAAGCGTGATTGACCGCGGTCAAATCATCGGCGTCTTGATCCCTTGTGGTCAAAGGTGCCCGGCAGTGGAATCGGCGTCGGTCCCTGCATCCACGGCGACCGCAGGACGGGAGGCGCGTCGGCCGCCCTAACGCTGCGATGCCCAAGAACTTGGGGACCGGCCCTTGCGGCACCGCCCCGCCGGGAACAGCCACGGCCGATCCCGGTACACACCCGCGGTGGCGCACCTCGACCCTTTCAGGAGGAACGGTGAACAAGAACCGTCTTGCCGGCATCACCCTCGCGGCGCTGACCGCCGCCGCGGTCGTGCCCTTCTCGACCACGCCCGCGAGCGCGGCCTCGACCTGCAAGACCCACTCGGTCGACGGCGTCAGCATCGGGGTGTGCGCGGACACCCTGAGCACCAACTACGACGTGCAGGGGGTCGTGTACGTCAACTCGGTGAACCAGTACACCAACAACGCGCAGTGCACGCTCTACGTCGAGCTGTGGTCCGAGGACGGACAGGGCAAGCTCGAAAGCGATCCGCTGCCGTGCTGGGTCACGAACCGCCAGTTCGGACAGACCTTCCAGATCCCCTGCAACGCGCCGTACTCCAGCATGAAGGTGCACGCCGACGCGTACCTCGAGGCCACCAACGGGAACTTCCGGGTTGGCCCGAGCGCCACGGTGACCATCAAGAAGTACTCCGGCTGCTAGAGGCTGTAGGCCAAGTGTTCTTAAGCGGTAGTTCATGGTTGGGTGGCGTCTCGGGGAAAGCCCCGTGAGCGCGGGGAGCGGGTTCCCGCCGCCGATGCCGCCGCAGCCGCCCGCTGCTTTGCCGCACGACGCTCCGTCCGCGTCCCAGGGCAGTCGGGTGAGGATGTTGCTGCGTCGAAGGCGGCTGCTGATGGGGGCGGCTGCCGGACTCGTCGTCCTGATCACTGCCGTGATCATCGTGACGCGCTCGAGCGGCCCCAGCAGGAGTACGTCGGCGGCGCGTCAGGTCCTTCTCACGTATCTGCATCGAGCCGGGAGCGGCGATGTGGCCGGCGCATGCCGGTTGGTGTCCGACGACTCGTACCTGCGTGCCCGTTCCGGTCCCTATGGATCGTGTGAGAACTTCATCGCCGAGAAGATGTCGTCATCGTCATCCGGCGAACAGTCCTTGGCGCAGGCGCGGGTTTTCCAGGTGCAGTTGCGCGATGCGAACGAAGCCACCGCGACCTGGGGCGTCAGCACGCCGGCCTATATCGCGGTCCTCACCTGGGACGGGAAGGAAGGCTGGCGCGTCGATATCGACTGAATCGGCGCCGAGCCGCATGGACGTCGGCGTTCTCCCCGGAGCCGGTGACCGTCCTGGGTCGTGTGACCCGGTGCTCTGCTGAACGCGGGCAAGCGCCGGACGTTGACCCTCCCGGCCCGAATCATCTGAAAGGCCCCTTGGTCGACGGTGGCGGGGGCGGGGGGCTGGCGCAGCGGAGGGGAGGGCCGGTGGGGGACTACGGTCATGGTCACGAGGGGACACGAGGCTGGTGGTCGGGTAGGTGGCCGGGTCGACCCGCAGACCGACCACAGACCCAGGGTGGGTCTGCCGGCGCTTTTCGCGTCATAGGTGGGCATGCCGCTGACGGATGGCGCGAACACCGCTCTGGCCCACCCGCAGCCGGCGCCGTGCGGGGGTGCGCACAACGACACCTCCAGACCCCCCCGGGGGGGCGCCCTGCGCATCGGCACACCTGGCTCTGCACACGAGGACATCCGGCTCCACGGCCGGCCTGTGCACCCGCTGCACCCCGCCCGACTGCGCAGGCCCCTCGATCCGTTGCGCAGCCCCGCATTGTGCAACCGCACGCAGGCTGCGCATCGGATCTGCGCCACGGCTGCCCACCGTGCGGGGCGGGCGTGGTTGGCCCGATCACGCCTGCGACCACGGCAGCTGGTGCTCTGAACGGGTGTGGTTCGCCGGGTCGGCGGTCATGGCGTCTCGCAGGCGGCGCCGGAGGTCGGCAGCCGTGAGGTGGGGTGTGTGCAGCGCATTGCCACCAGACCGGCCCGGATCAGGTCCTGGTCGTCGACCACGAGCACTGTGGTCATGCCGGCGGCGGCTCTCCCTGTTGGCCGGCGGATTCAGCTGGGATGGGAAGAGTGAGGCACACGCGAAATCCCCCTTCGGCCCGGGGGCCGGCGTCCACTGATCCGCCATAGAGCCTGGCGCGTTCCCGCATGCCGATCAAGCCGTGTCCGGACGGCCGGGAAATGTTGGCCCCAACGGGCTGCTCCCGTCGGCCGTCATTGCTGATCGTGATCACCAGCCGGTGCGGCTGATACTCCACCAGCACCGTGGCGCGGGCGGGGTAGGCATGCTTGATGACGTTGGTGAGCGCCTCCTGCACGATGCGGTAGGCGCACAGTTCCACACCGGCAGGCAAAGGCCGGGCTGCTCCCGCTGTCCGTACCTCGACGGGAACGCCTGCGGCCCTCACCCGCTCGGCCACCTGCGGCACCTGGGCCAGCCCCGGCATGGGCGCATAGGACGCCGGATCGCCGCTTTCCGCAGGGGCGTCGTCCGATGCGGATCGCAGCAGCGTCAGCATCCGGCGCAGCTCCCGCAGCGCCTCCTGGCTGGTTTCGGTGATCGTCCCCAGCCGTCCGGGCGGTGTCGGGCGCCGAGGAGAAGACATAGCCCGCCATACCGGCCTGCACACTGATCACCGACATGTGATGCGCGACCACGTCATGCAGTCCCGAGCGATGCGCCGCTGTTCCTCGGCGACCGCCTGCCTGGCCCGCCACTCCTGTTCACGACGCAACTGTGCGGTGACGGCCGCCAGTTGACGGTTGCGCTCCGCCAGCAGACGGGCACCGTTGCCGAACATCCACACCACGCCCGGTACGACCAGGGCCTGCGTCACGGCGACCAGGACACCGAGTTCACGAGCGGCCATCCCGCTGTAGAAGACGACGGCCGCGGTCAGGGCGGCGGCCACGGCAGCCGCCCGCGCAGGACGGTGGGCGGCGACGCTGTACTGCGCGACCACCGGACCCCAGAAGTTCAGCGAGGGCTGGTAGCCGGCGGCCAGATAGCCGGTGAACGCCAGGCAGGACGCCACCAGTACGGGCAGGGGGGCGACCCTGCGCAACGCGAGCGGCAGGCTGACCATCATGCTCAGCACATAGGCAAGCGCGTCGAACCGCGGCCAGCTCACGGGGTGGTACTGGTGGCCGACCACAGCCGCAGCCGTCCCCAGCGCCACGGCCAGCACCGTGTCGACAAGACGCCCGTCCACGCCGCGTAGACGGGCTGCGGGTAATGCACCGATGCGCACGGAGGGACCATAGGCGCCGGGACCCCGGGCTGTCGTCATGCCAGAGGCGCACTCCACGGCACAAGCCGCCGCCCAAGGCATGCTCAAGACCTCCTGGATCGGGCCCGGGGGGCACGCGAAGGGCGTACCGTCCCGGGTGATCGACTGATGGTCATCGAGGAGGCCGGTGTGCGCAGCACCGGCCGGGAAGGCACGCCCGTGCAAAGCGTCGTCAACGACGATGGCACCACGCCGAACGGCTCCCTGATCGACGAGATCGTCCGGGAGGGCGCGCGGCGGATGCCCGCGGCGGCTCTGAAGGTCGAAGCCAACGCCCACGTAGCCGAGTTGGCCGGCCGGCGGGACGAGACCGGGCGGCGACCCGTGGTCCGCAACGGCTACCGCCCGCCGAGGAAGGCCACTACCGCGGCCGATGGCGGCCACCTCGTCCAGCGTCCCGATGCGGTCGCGGCATGAGCCGGCCAACGCACGGCACGCTGCATCACGTCGAGCTGTGGGTGGCGGACCTCCACCGCGCGCTCGCCTCGCTCGGCTGGCTGCTGGAGGCGCTGGGGTACACCCTCTTCCAAAGCTGGGACGGCGGCCGCAGCTGGCGGCTCGGGCCGACCTACCTGGTCATCGAGCAGTCCCCGGACCTGACCGCCCAACAGCACGACCGCCGCCGCCCGGGACTGAACCACCTGGCCTTCCACGTCGAGGACGCCGCCATGGTCGAGAAGCTGGCAGCCGACGCCGCCCGACACGGTTGGCACCTGATGTTCCCCGAGCGGCACCCGTACGCCGGCGGTGGACAGCACTACGCCGCCTACCTGGAGAACGACGACGCTTTCGAAATCGAGCTCGTCGCGCTCACGTCACCCGACCGAAACCGAGATCAGCAGGTCCACAGGTCTTGACGATCACTCGCCACGCCTCTGCGTCGTCACCTGGCGGATGCCCTGCCCTCTCCAGGCAGGTGTGCTTGATAGTGCCGTAGTTGGTGTGGTGGGTGGGGTGTGGGCTGGGGTGTGAGGGTTTTGTGAGAAGGGGAGGGTCTGTTTCGGAGTGCTGCGGTGGCGGTGACGGGGGGTTTGGTCTGCGGTTGTTGGGTGCAGGCGGGTGGGGGTGGGTGGTGGTCCAGTACAGGGTCAAGTGCGGTGCACCTGGGCCCTACGCGGGTTCGGTGGGTGCCTGAGAGGCTTTGGGTCGGTTGGCGAGGTAGCTGGCGCGGTCTCTCCCGTTGAGCTTGTGCCAGTTGTGGGCCGTGCTGTCGGCGAGGCCGAGGAGGTCGGCGAGCGTCGTCCAGCGGGCGTGGCCGACCATGGCCGGCCACGCCCCGTTGCGGGCCGTGCTGGTGCTGGGGGTGCCCAGGCGGGTCGATCGTCTCTGCAGGGTGTGGGAAGTGATGGGCTGGTCGGGATGGAGGCCGTGCGCGGGGCGCTGGCCTGGTCCTCTTGCGGCACGGACCGTTCTTACGGCCTGCGCCCCGGGCCACGGCGGTCGCCTTGGGGGTTGGTTACTGTGACCGATCCCCGGAGGCTTGCACAAAGCTCCGGATCAGGAAGTCAGCGACGCTCGCTGCTGTGCCGGAGGACCGCGGTCTCCAGGATGGGAACGATCTCGGAGACCGGTGTCATCGTGCTCACCTCTCGTGCCGCCTGTGCGGCGGCCTCCTGGTAGGAGGGCGTGGCCATGATCTTGGCGGCTGTGGGGCCGGCGTCGTGGAAGGCGCTGATGGTTTCGGCGACGCCGGCGCGGGTGAGGCGTTCGGCGTTCCACGGCTGGTCGGCGTGGAAGGGCCGAACGACCATCGGTGTGCCGGTGGCCAGCGCGGCGAGGACGGTACCGGTGCCGCCGGCCGATATCAGGACATCGGCCCACGGCAGCACACGGGCCAGCGGGACGAAGCCGGCGCGGTGGACGTGGCCGGCGGCGCGCCCCGGCGTGGGTGACCCGGCGACGATCACGTTGAACCCGGAGTCGGCGAGGGAACGGGCCGTCGCCTCCTGCGCCTCGGGGTCGATGACGCTCGTACCGAAGGTCACCAGCGCCCGGGGACGGTCCTCCTCCTGGAACGTTGGGAGCTCGAAGACGTCGTCCTCGCGGTCGAACGCGACCGGCCGTACGGCGATGGCGTCGGGCTCCGGCTCCTCGCCCTCCTGCCGCAGGAAGGCCGGATAGGGGTCGAGGTAGGCGAGGCGCTGTGTCGCTCGCAGGGAGTACCGCTCGAGCTGCTGCTGCCAGCGCCCGCGCAGCGCGGAGGTCAGCTCGGTGGGCACGCTGCCGCTGATGCCCAGCGCCGCCCAGGGCACGTCCAGCGCGGAGGCGATCGTCGGTGCGACGTAGTCGAACGGTTCACACACGATCAACTCCGGAGCAAACGCGGTCGCCTCGCGCTGCGCCTCGTCGTAGGTGAGGTCGACCCTGGTGCCGGCGAACATCTCGACGGCGGCGGGGCCGGGCTGGGCGGGATGGAGCCCGGTGCGCCGCTGGGTCTCCGTCATCTGTGCCTCCAGCGTGGGACCCGCGGTGAGCACTGGGAACGGCCGCAGCAGGGGAGCCGTCTCGGTGTTGCTTAGGATGGCGACCTCATGGCCTGCGGCGCGTGCCGCTGTGGCCAAAGGTAACAACGGAAGGGCATGACCACCCGCGGGAACGGCACTGAACAGAATACGCACTGTCACTCCTAAATGAATGAATGCTCACTTTAGTTTAGCAGCGCGCTTGCCGGTGACCGCCCGTCATGTCCCGTGATGCAAGGAGGAGTTGTGCCCAGGGTCAGCCAGGAGTACCTGCAGGCCCGCCGCCAAGGCATCGTGGAAGCGGCGCGCGCCGTGTTCGCTGAGAAGGGATTCGCCGCCGCGCCAATGGCCGCCATCGTCAAGGCGTCGGGGCTGTCGACCGGCACGTTCTACCGGTACTTCCCCAGCAAGGCCGCGCTCGTGGCCGAGATCGTGAGCGGGCGGGACGGCACCGAGGGCGGTGGTTTTCCCGCTGACGAGACGCCGGGAGAGCTGCTGCGCCGCTTGATGTCTTATGTGACGCCGCCTGGTGCGTCCGTGGACCATGCACGCCTGGTCGTCCAGATCTGGGCCGAGGCGTCGACCTCCGGGGAGCTGGCGGCCGTTGCCGTGTCCCGGCACGCCGCGCTGCGTGACCACCTGGCGGGCCTGTACGCGAGGAACCGCGGGGGCGGTGGCGGGGCCGCGGAGGCGACGGCGGCGGACAGCAGCCGGGCCGAGGCGGCCCTGGCCGCGCTCATCGGCTATGCCACCCTCACCGCCGTCGGCGCACCCGCCGATTTCGCCGCGCTCGGCCGGCAGATCGAGACGGCGTTCGCCTGAGGTGCGGGGCGGGTGGCGGGGGCCGGGTGTGCGCCGCTGTGGGTGGGGGAGGGCGGTGAGACGGGGTGGTGGGGGGTTGGGTGTGGCCGGGTGGGGCTGTGGGGGTGGAGGGGTGCGGGTTTTTTTGGGGGGTGAGGGCTGTGTGCCGCAGCCTCGGTGCCGGCTGCGGGCGGGGTGGGTGGGGCGGGTGGGGTGGGGGGGTGTGGGTGACGGCGAGGGTGGGGGCGGTTCTCGGCCCGACGCGGGTGGTCGGGTTCTGGCGGCCCGGGAAGGCGTGGAGGGGGCGGGACGGCCCGCGGTGGTGGTCCGTCCCTGCCGGGGCCGTGACCCGAGTCGGGGGTGCTCGGCTCCGGGCCGCCTCGCGTCTGGGGCGATGGGGATCCGGCGGCTGAGGTACGGAGTTGTCGGCCTGTCCTGTCAGGGCTGGGCAGCGAGGGGAGTGGGTTGGGTCAGCGGATTGCCAGGCGTTGCCAGAGCAGGTCGTGGTCGGCGGGTGCGAGGCGGAGGAGTTGGAGACGGCCGGCGAGGTGCGGCTGCTCAGGAGGAGATCACCCCGCTTGAAGTGGCGGTCCACTCCCCGCAAACGCGAGGGTGGACCGCCTTCATGAGCTCGGTGGGGCGGCGTGCGCGGCAGTTCGGTGACATCGGGTGAGAGTGGCAGCGCGTTGGGGTGAGAGGGCTCAGGGGGTGCCAGCCAGCTGCTACCAGTGCATGCCCAACTCATCCAGGTCAGCGCGGCGTCGTGGGCTGAGCTTGGCGGCCCTGCGCCGGGTGTTGTCGATCCAGGCTCCGAGCTTCACGACCGTTTCCTGACCGTCCTCGCCGTTGTCGCCTCCGCCCTGGCGGATCGTTTCGACGTGCTTGCGGGGCACCCGAAGATGCCCTTCACGCGTATGGAACTGGTGGGCCGCGGCAAGATTGACCGCCCACCGCTCGTCCTGGCTACGCCGACCAGACACCGCGGCTTCACCCCCATCCGCAGTGTCAACACCCACGCTCTCGAGCAGGAACTTCTGCGCGGGCGTCAGCTGCTCCCATCCGGCCTTCTGCGCAGCGATCCAGGTGCCGAGGTCTTCGCCCTGGACGATAAGCCCACCTGCCGCCGCGGCCGGGAGGGTGCCGCCGGCGCGGACGTGGGCGAGGGTGAGCCGGTAACACCGCTGCCAGGCCACGTCCCACCCGTCCGGGGCCCATCCGGGGTGATGGCGTCCAACGCTTCCATACGCTCCTGCGACAGCTCCCCGGCATACGCGAGGCCGGTTTCCCGGCCTCGCGTCGTTGTGACGGTGCATTGATTTTGAAGGCGTGTGGTGCTCTGGTGCTCTGGCCTGGTGTCCGGTGTTCTGGTTGGGAGTTGTTGTTCAGGCGATGGTCGGGTGTGGGCTTGTTGAGTGGGGTCTGGTGGGGTGTTCGGTTTGATCGCTCGGGGTCTGGACCGGCACCTGCCCACCTCACCGTGACATGCTCACAGCGATACCGACCTGGCCACACAGCCCGTCTCAGCAGGCCCGAGGGTTCCCGCAGGACCAGCACGAGCTCACTGGTCTCCGACCAGGAAGTGAGCGGCCTGCTCGCCGACCGCCACGCTCGGCGCCATGGTGTTGGCCACTGGCACTCGCGGTAGCACGGAGGCGTCCGCGACCCGGAGGCCCCGGCACCCGATAACCCGCAACCGGGAGTCGACAACAGCCATGTCGTCGTTACCCATCCGGGCGGTGCCGGTCTGATGCCAGAACGTCTCGACGGTCTCCCGAACGTACCGGTCGGTGTCTGCGGCGCCCGGGCGCCGTTCGTCGGCTATCCAGGACCGCAGAGGCGGCGCTGTACCGATCGACCTGGCGGTGTCCAGCGCCTTCCGGACGTCCGTCACTGAGGGGCCTCGCGTTTTCCGGACAGGCTTCTGACCGTTTATTTCACGCGGCTATTCGCAACTTCTCGTACTCGGCGTGGACTTCGCGCGGAGGGCGGTAACCCACCGCCGAGTGGAGGCGTTTGCGATTGTACCAGAATTCGATGTA